>JBGQJV010000112.1:0-13589 GCA_041499215.1 Gemmatimonadota bacterium
CTCGTCGAGCCGGTGCCGCAGCTGGTCCAGCTCGGTCCGGACAGCGGGATCGGGACCGGCGGGCCTTCCCTCGAGCCGGCGCGCCACGGCGCGCATCAGGGGGTACAGCACCACCGAGCACGCGGCGAAGAAGCCCAGCACGATCAGCAGGGTTACCTGCGGCGGCAACGTGACCCAAGGCGCGGGGCCCGGGATGGTCTGGACGATGACCGCCTCACCCGGCAGCGGCGTCGGTGGTGTGGGCGGCGTGGGCGCCGTCGGCAGCGTCTGAGTCTGTTGCATCATTCCTCCTTCGTGCAGCGCCCGGGCCCAGCCACCGTCCCGGCCACCGCCTCGACTCCCCGTTTACTTATCGCCTAACTGGCCGGCCTCGCGCTTGGACGCCAGCAGCCGTTCGGCGAACTCCATCCGTTCCTGCAACTCGGCCATTTCGGTCCGCAGCCGGTCTACTTCCTCGACCAGTGCCGGGTCGGTCCCCCCGGTGTGGCTCTCACCACGGAGCCGCTCGGCGATGGCCCGGCCGATCTCGGTCTTGGAGAGAATCACCACCATCCCGCCGCCGAAGACGATCAGGACGAACAGGACTCCTGCCATGTCACTGCCCCTCCGGGAGCTGGGCCTGCTCACGCGACTTGGCGAGCAGCCGCTCGGTGAAATCGACCCGCTCCTGCAACTCGGACATCTCGCCCCGGATGCGCTCCAGCTCCTCGTACACCGCGGGGTCCGGCCCCACCTCGGAGCCGCGGCCCCGGATCCGGTCGGCGATGGCCCTTCCCACCGGACTGAACGAGATGGCGATCAGAGTTCCGCCACCGAAGATCAAGAGGAGCGCGAGGATGTCTTCCATGTCAGGTCGCCTGCCGAGGCTGGTCCTGGCCCCGGGTTGAGATCTGATCCGGCTGCCGCCCCCGGGCCAGCAACCGCTCGGTGAAGTCGACCCGTTCCTGGGTCTCCGTCAGCTGCTGGTGCAGGCTGTCCACCTGATCGCGCAGGGCCGCGACCTCCGCCGCGAGCTCCGGGTCTCCCTGGGCATAACGCCCCTGCAGCCTCCGCCCGAGGGCCTGGCCCACGGGGCTCCGGGCCACCTGGACGATTCCCCAGAAGAAGAGCGCCGTGGTGATGATCCCCGTCACCATGCCGAACAGCGGAATCAAACCCTCGGGTCCCATAGTTCCTCACCCTCGGGGCAGCTGGTCTGGCGTGCGGCCCTGGGCCAGCAGCCGCTCGGTGAAATCGAGCCGCTCGTGCGTCTCCGCCAGCTCTGCCTGCACCCCCAGAAGGGCAGAGCGGACGTCCTCAAGCAGCTGGTCGCGTGAGTCGTCCGACCCTCCGGTAAGGCGGCGCGCCAGCGCCCGCCCGATCGGCCCCAGCACCACCGCGCCATAGGCGGCGCAGGCCCCGAGGCCCAGTCCCAGAAGCGGGCCGGGTGACGGCTGGTACATCACGTCGCCCTTGATCAGGACCGCAATGTTCCATAGGAACAGCAGCAACCCGACACCCAGGCCGGTCACCGCGATCAGAAAAGTGGTCTCCCGGGGCTGCGACATCCGGCCTCCGTTCACGTGGTGGAGCCCCGACGCGGCTGCTCGGAGTTGCGATCCCCCTGCGACAGCAGCCGTTCGGTAAAGTCGAGCCGCTCGTGAGTCTCGGCCAACAGTTGCTTCATCTGGTCCAGCTCCTGGCTGAGCGCCTCAACCCGTCGTTCCAGGAACTCCCCATCAGCCCCGCCGGATATGCGCCGTCCGAGGGCCTGACCGATCGGTCCCAGGATCTTCACCGCGGTCCAGCCCATGATCCCCAGCAGCGGTATGGCTCCGAGGACCGCCACGAGCAGCTGTCCAACCGACGGTCCTGCCTCCGCTTGGAGCATTGTAGATCCCGTGGAGTCGCTGGTCGACTGCCCGGCGGCGGGTAATTGGTCACGTACGGGGGGACGTTTCAGGTTGTTTCATTGACACTGGACCCGGCGCGCTAGTTCAGGAGCGGCGCGGCTTGAGCTGGACCAGGCGTTCCTTGGCCAGACGCCGGCCAGTGGGCGTCGCCGCCAGTCCTCCGCCCGCGGTTTCCCGGTAGCGCACGTCCATGGTGCGGCCGATCTCGCCCATGGTATCGATGACCTCATCGACCGGGATGGGGAACCGGACGCCGGCCAGCGCCATCTCGATCCCGGCGAGGGCGATGGCTCCGCCAGTCGCGTTGCGGTACACGCAGGGCACCTCGACCAGGCCGCCGAGCGGATCGCAGACCAGGCCGAGGGTGCCCTGCATGGTCAGCGCCACGGCGTGCGCTGCCTCTGTCGGGGACCCACCAAGCAGCTCTACCCCGGCCGCAGCGGCCATGCCTGCCGCCGCACCGGTCTCCGCCTGACACCCCCCCTCGGCGCCGCTCAGCGAGGCTCGGACCGCCACGACCGCCCCGACGAGCCCGGCGGTCGCCAGGGCCCGCACGAGCATATCGTCGGTGACCGGTCGATGCCGGGCGAGTCCGAGCAGGACTCCGGGCAATACCCCGGCGCCGCCGGCCGTGGGGGCAGCGACGATGACGCCCATGGCGGCGTTGACTTCCTGAACCGCGAGCGCCGCCGCCAGCACGTCAGTGAAGACCGTTCCCGCCAGCGGGCCTTTCGGGTGAGCCAGCCGGGCCGCATCACCTCCGACCAGCCCGCTCACGCTCCGAAGGTCGCCGAGAAGCCCCCGCTCCACCGCGCCACGCATGACCTCCAGCGCCCGCAGGAGCGCACCTTCGACCTCGGCCCGGGTACGGAGCCCATCGTCCGCCTCGGTCCGGAGCGCCAGCTCACCCAGGGAGATCCCGTCGGCCTCGGCCTTCTCGACCGCCTCCCCCAGTGATTCGAACATCAGGCGATCCTCGGAATGGCCCGGAGCGTCCGGACGGCCGGGATGGCGCGGACGATATCCAGGGCCTCGGCGGACGGTGGGCTGTCCAGCTCATAGATATGGATGGCTTCGCCCCCCTTCTGCCGGCGGGATACCCTGAGCGACGCGATGTTCTCCCCGGTCCGGGCCAGGGCCGACGTAACGGCGGCCACGATTCCCGGGACGTCCTGGGCGACGAACACCAGCGAAGGGAACGCACCCGTCACCTCGACCGGAAAGCCGTCGACATTGGTGACCAGGATGCGGCCGCCGCCGAGCGAGGAGCCGGTCACCACCGCCTGTTCCGCCCCCCGCTTCACGGTGAGGCGGGTGGTGTTGGGGTGGTGCTCGCCGCGCAGCTTGGTGTTGGCGAAGGTGATGGCCATCCCGGCCTGCTCCGCCAGCTCCAGACTCTCTCGCAGGCGGACGTCGTCGGGATAGAACCCGAGCAAACCGCCGGCGATGGCCCGGTCGGTACCGTGGCCCGTGCCGGTACGGGCGAACGACCCGTGCAGCTCCACCTTCGCCGAATCCGGCTGGCCGCCGACCAGTCCCCGGGCAAAGAGCCCAATGCGACAGGCCCCCGCCGTATGCGACGACGAGGGGCCGACCATGACGGGACCGATGATGTCGAGAAGGGAAACCATGACCTTAAGCTACGGGAGGATCCAAGGACCGGAAAGAGGTTCCGCGTTCCGCGTTCCGAGTTCCGCGTTTCCGGGACCTGTGGCCTGGCTCGGGCATCACAATTCCTTACGCGGAACGGGGAACGCGGAACGCGGAACGACTACAGCAGCTCTACCTCACGAATGACCCCCAGGCTCATCGCGATCTCGGTCGAATCATCCCCCAGGGGATGCAGGTACACCTCGTGAGCCGTGACGTGGGTGTCGACGCTGGTGGGGACGCCGGTGACCTCCTGCCGGTCGGTGGTGACGATCCGAACCGCCCGATCGTGGCTGCCGGCATACCCCAGAACGGAGACGATCTGTTCGTAGGTCATGGGAGAACCTCCGGAGGGGGCTGTCGGCAATGTAGGCGGAGCGCCGCCCGCCGCAATCGGGCCGGGACGCGACCCCCGGGAGCAGTGAGGAGTAGGCAGTGAGGAGTAAGAAGTGAGAAGTGAGAAGGGGCCGCCCGGTCATTCCTAGGGCGTTGCAGGCCCTCGGGATGACATTCACCACGCACGCCCTCTGCTCACTCCTGACTCCTCACTCCTCACCGCTTACTTCTCACTGCTTACTTCTCGCTTTTCAGTTCGTCAACTGCGCAGCGGACTGCGGCAGCAGGCGCGGCGGGCCGAGGGTCTGGTCGATGAAATCGGTCAGCCGCTGGCGCAGATGCAGGGTGGTGTTGCCTCCAAAGATGCCGTGGTTGCGGTTGGGATAGCTCATCAGGTCGAACTGCTTGTCCGCCTGCACCAGGGCGTTGATCAGCGCCTCGGAGTTCTGGTAGTGCACGTTGTCGTCGCCGGTGCCGTGCACCAACAGCAGGCGGCCGCGCATGCGGTCCACATAGCTCAGGGGCGAGCCGGCGTCATACCCGCTCTTGTTGTCCTGCGGCAGTCCGTTGTAGCGCTCGGTGTAGATGTTGTCGTAGAACTTCCAGTGGGTCACCGGCGCCACGGCGATCGCCATGCTGTAGACGTCCGGTGCCTGGAACAGCCCGTTCAGGCTCATGAACCCGCCATAGCTCCAGCCGAAGACGCCGATGCGAGTGGAGTCGACATAGCTCCACCGACCCATGGCCCGCGCCGCGGCCACCTGGTCCTGGGTCTCGATCACCCCCAGCCGGCGATAGACGATCTTGCGCCAGTCCCGCCCTCGCATTCCGGTGCCACGATTGTCGATGCTCGCCACCAGATAGCCCTTCTGGGTGAGCATGAGGTTCCACAGATAGTTGGAGCCGCTCCACGAGTCGAGCACGGTCTGCGACCCGGGGCCGCCGTAATTGGTGAAGAACAGCGGATACTTCCGGTTGGGGGTGAAGTCCACCGGCTTCATGACCCAGCCATTGAGCTTCACCCCGTCGCCGATGTCCACCTGGAAGAACTCGGCCGGTCCTCTTCTAAGGGTGGCGACCCGGCTCTTGAGCTGGGCATTGGCCACCAGGGTCCGGACCACCTGATGCTCGGGCAGGCGGATCAGCTCGGTGACCGGCGGGACACCGAAACGGGACCAGGTATGCAGCGCCACACGGGCGTTGGGCGCGACGTTGTACGCGTGCATCCCCGCCTGATCCGCAGGGGTGACCCGCTCGGCCTGGCCGGTGCCGTCCAGCCGGATGCGGTAGAGATACCGTTGAGCCGGGTTGTCGGGAGAAGCGAGGTAGTACAGCCAGCCACCTGCCTGGTCCACTGCCGCCACCGAGGCGACGTCGAAGGCGCCGGGGGTGAGCGGCTTGACCTCGCCGCCGTCACGCGAGACCCGGTAGATGTGGGTCCAGCCGTCGCGCTCGCTCTCCCACAGGAAGCTCTTGCCCCCCTCCAGCCAGGGGACTTCGTCGACCACGTCGACCCAGGCGCTGTCACGCTCCACCAGTGGAGAACGGACCTTGCCGGTCAGCCGGTCGCCGAGGTAGACGGTGTTGGTGTTCTGCAGCCGGTTGAGGTGCTCGATGACCACCTCAATGGAGTTATCGGCCCATTCCATCCGGGCGAGGTAATTCTGCCGGGGGTCGCCAGGAATCTGGAACCAGCGCACCACACCGCCGGCGGCGGACACCACCCCCGCGCGAGCCGCGGAATTCTCCTCTCCCGCCTTGGGGTACTGGATCGGCACGGCCTGGGAGTAGAGTGAATCGGTGGTGTTGATGAGGGTAAAGTCCCGCACCCGGTCGGCATTGAGCTGCCAGAACGCGATCCACTTGCCGTCGGGGCTCCAGCGCCATCCGTCCCGGAGATCGAGTTCCTCCTCGTACACCCAGTCGAAGGTGCCGTTTATGATGGTGCGCGAACCGTCGCGGGTGAGCTGGGTGATGCGGCCGGTCGCGATGTCCTCGACATAGAGATTGTGCTCCCGCACGTAGCCCACCCGGCGTCCGTCGGGTGAGAACTTGGCGAACATCAGGGTCGACTCTTTCGCCCGGGGACCGCCCAGCTTCCGGAGGCGCCAGGTGGCGAGATCCAGCACCCAGAAGTCGCCCCGGGTGTTCTGTCGCCATACCGGCCGGGAGTTGGTGAACACCAGCAGCTGGTGCTCATCGTCCGACCAGCGGTAACTCTCAACCGCCAGGGGCACGGTGTCACCCGGAGGAATCAGCCGGCTGGCAGGCACGAGGAGGGTGCGGGCGCCGCTCTCCACGTCGTAACGCACCAGGTCGCGGGCCCCCTTGGTTTCCCTCGAGCGCTCGAGCGTGGTATAGGCTGCCCCACCGGCGAGCCACCGTGGGGGGCCAAAGGTCTCCGGGGAGAAATCGCCGCTGCCGTAGATGCGGCGGACCGACAGCAGGCTGGAATCGGGTACCTGGGCCGCAAGCGGAAGCGCCAGCAGGCTGGCAGCAGTCAGCAACAGATAGGAACGCCGCACTGGGGAACGTCTCCGGGATTGGGACGGGTTACTGACGGGACACAGCAATATGGGTTTCGGGAGAAGGAGGTGACAAGGCGACGGCAGACGGGCCCTAAAGGACTCCCTCGCCCCGGGTCGCGCTGGTGCGCTCCCAATGGGGCTCGGTCGCGGACGGGCGGACGGGCGGACGGGCGGACCGCGACGATAACCCCACCCCCAGTGCGGTCAGCGTGTCATCCCGAGGGCGAAGCCCGAGGGATCTCCGAGGCAGCCTTGTGGGCGGTTCAGTCGGAGATCCCTCGGGGACCCTCGCTCCGCTCGGGGTCCCTCGGGATGACACGTTGCGGCCCGCACCGCGTGCCTTTCGTCGCTCTCGTCTCCCCCGCTAGCTCCTTCCCAGCGCCTTCCGCAGGAATACCCCGGTGTAGCTCCGGTCCACCCGCGCTACCTCCTCCGGGGTTCCCTCGGCTACAACCTGGCCGCCCTTGTCGCCCCCGTCGGGGCCAAGATCGATGATCCAGTCGGCGGTCTTGATCACGTCGAGGTTGTGTTCGATCACGATGACGCTGTTTCCCTTGTCGACCAGCCGGTGCAGCACGTCCAGCAGCAGCCGTACGTCCTCGAAGTGGAGCCCGGTGGTCGGCTCATCCAGGATGTAGAGCGTGCGACCGGTATCCCGCTTGGCCAACTCGGTGGCGAGCTTGACCCGCTGCGCTTCGCCACCCGACAGGGTGGTGGCCGCCTGACCCAGGTGGATGTACCCCAGCCCGACATCGTTGAGCAGCTCGAGTTTCTCGGCGATGCGCCGCTGGGCCTCGAAGAACTCGAGGCCGTCGGACACGGTCAGGTCGAGCACGTCGGCGATACTCCGGCCCTTGAAGCGCACCTCGAGGGTCTCCCGGTTGTAGCGCCGCCCCTTGCAGACCTCGCAGGAAACGTAGACGTCCGGGAGGAAGTGCATCTCGATCTTCACCAGGCCGTCACCCTCGCAGGCCTCGCAGCGTCCACCCTTCACATTAAAGGAAAAGCGGCCGGGACCGTAGCCGCGCAGCTTCGCTTCCGGCAGCTGGGTGAAGAGCTCACGAATTGGCGTGAACAGCCCGGTATAGGTGGCGGGATTGCTCCGCGGGGTCCGGCCGATCGGACTCTGGTCGATATCGATGACCTTGTCGATCAACCCCAGACCCTCGATGCGGGCGTGCACGCCGGGAATGACCTTGGCCCGGTAGAAGTGCCGAGCCAGCGACTGGTACAGGATGTCGGTGACCAGTGACGACTTGCCCGAGCCGGAGACGCCGGTCACGGCGATGAACAGCCCCAGCGGAAAATCGACGGTGAGGTTCTTGAGGTTGTTGGCCCTGGCGCCGACCACCCGGATGTGCTTGCCCGGGGCGGGGGCCCGCCGGCCGGAGGGCACCGAAATCCGGAGCTCGTTTCGCAGATAGCGCGCCGTGAGCGACGTCTTGTGCTCCAGCAGCTCCGCGACCGTTCCTTCGGTCACCACCTCACCGCCGAACCGGCCGGCCCGGGGGCCAAGGTCCACGACGTGGTCCGCCGCGCGAATGGTCTCCTCGTCATGCTCTACCACCAGCACCGTGTTGCCCAGGTCGCGCAGATCCCGGAGAGTAGCCAGCAGCCGGTCATTGTCCCGCTGGTGCAGCCCGATGCTGGGCTCGTCCAGCACGTACAGCACCCCGGTGAGCCGGGAGCCAATCTGGGTAGCCAGCCGGATGCGCTGGGCCTCGCCACCGGACAGCGTGCCCGCCGACCGGCCCAGTGTGAGGTAGTCGAGCCCGACGTCGCGCAGAAAGCGCAGCCGGTCGGTCACCTCCTTGAGGATGGGACCGGCCACCTCCGCATCGAGCCCCGCGGACAGGCCATTGCCCTTGATCGGAAGTCCGGCGAAGAAATCGTACGCCCGGTCCACCGGCAGGTCGACGACCTCGCCGATTCCCTTGCCGCCCACTTGCACCGCCAGGCTCTCCGGCTTGAGCCGGTGACCACCACAGGCGCGGCAGGGCTCTTCCACCATGAACTGCTCCAGCTGGACCCGCACCGCGTCGCTGCTGCTCTCGCGGTAGCGGCGGGCGACGTTGGCGAGGATCCCTTCCCATTCGCTCTCGTAGTCGTCCCGGCTGCGGCTGCCCTCGATCTGGAACTTGAGCTTCTTCCCCGGCGCGCCCTCCAACAGGGCCTGCTTCGCCGCCACGCTGTGTTCCTTCCAGGGCGCGTTGAGCTCGAACTTGAACGCCTTGGCGAGGGTGGGCAGCACCACCTTGCGGAGGTAGCCGGTCGGCTCGCTCCACGGCAGCACCACCCCCTCGAGAATCGAGATGCTCGGGTCGCCCAGGATGAGGTCGGCATTCACCTCCCGCCGGACCCCCACACCGTGGCACTCGGGACAGGCGCCGAACGGAGAGTTGAAGGAGAACTGGCGCGGCTCGAGCTCGGGGATCGACAGGCCGCAGGTTGGACAGGCGAAACGCTCGCTGAACACGGTGGAGCGCGGAATCTGAGGTCCGACCCGTTCCGCGGACTGCGTTCCGCGTTCCGCGTCGTGCCTGACCACCTCCACCATCCCTTCCGCGACCTTGAGCGCCGTTTCGATGGAATCCGCCAGCCGCCCGCGATCGGACTGCCGCACTACCAGCCGGTCTACCACCACCGCCACGTCGTGGTTCTGTCGCCGGTTGAGGGTGGGGACCTCGTTCACATCGTAGGTCTCGCCGTCCACCCGCACCCGGACGAAGCCGCGCTTCCTGATATCGTCGAAGAGCTCGCGGAACTCGCCCTTGCGGCCCCGCACCAGCGGCGCGAGCACCTCGATCCGGCTCTCCTCCGGCCAGCCGAGGATGGTGTCGGTGATCTGAGTGGCACTGGAACGCTCGATCGGAGTGCCGTCGTTGGGGCAATGCGGAATCCCCACCCGGGCCCACAACAGGCGGAGGTAGTCGTAGATCTCGGTGACGGTGCCGACGGTGGACCGGGGGTTGTGCCCCGCCGTCTTCTGCTCGATCGCGATGGCTGGTGAGAGGCCCTCGATCGCGTCGACGTCGGGCTTCTCCATCAGACCCAGGAACTGGCGGGCGTAGGCCGACAGCGACTCGACGTAGCGTCGCTGCCCTTCGGCGTAGATGGTATCGAAGGCGAGGGAGGACTTGCCCGAACCGGAGAGTCCGGTGATGACCGTCAGCCGGTCACGCGGGATCCGGACCGAGACGTTCTTGAGGTTGTGCTCGCGGGCGCCACGAACAACGAGGTACTCTTGGGCCATAAGCCCGGGAACCTAAGGGGGGTCAACAGGGTGGTTCAACTCCCGAGCCCGGGCCAACCCCGGAGGCGCGTCGCCTTCAGCCCCCCTGGTCACCCCGTAGAGCTGTGCCCCGGGGTACAGCGCCACCGGCCAGCAGGCGAACAGCCAGCGAACGCCGGTGCGTGCGTTCGTGGGTATGGAAGGGTCGCGGAGCCGCGGCTCGTCTAGTCGCATGATGGCCAGTCCCGTCGCCCGCTACCCGGGCCCGGCCCCCCACCGCGGAGTCCTGCGTCCAAGGCCACCTTTCCACCGGCGCCCGACCCTGTGATCATTCAAATGGGTGCGCGCGTCCTCACGGCGCATAGTCCCCAGGCTCACACGCCATTGCCGACCTCCATGCCCATTTTCAACTCCCGCGCCACCGGGCTCGACTCGCTGGTGAACGAGCTGTTCGGCACCACCGGACTCGAGGGCGACTTGCTGCCCGGAGAGGCGGACGCCGGCTATCCTCAGCGGCCGTTCGCCGGTCTGGTCCCGCAGGATGATCTGGTGGCGACCGAGCCGCGCACCGATGAGTCTCCCGCCGAGCGGCTGTATCGGAGGGCGGTGGAGGCTACGGGGCGTGGCCGGGTCAGCGAATCGATCCAACGCTACCGCGAGCTGCTCGCCATCGATCCGAGCCACGTGGCCGCGCGGAACAACCTCTCCGCCCTGCTCGAGACCACTGGCGACCCGGGCGAGGCGCTGGAGCAGCTGTCCGCGGCGATCCGCACCTCGCCGGATGATGTGAACCTGCTGGTCTCCCGCGGAGCGATTCACGGCCGCCTCAAGCAGTACACCGAAGCCGAAACCGACCTGCGGCGCGCCCTCCGCCTTTCGCCGCAGCACGTACAGGCGCACCTCACGCTGGGGTTGGTGCTCTGGCGTAAGGGTGTCGCCGGCCAGGCGGCGGATTCGCTCCGGCGGGCCATCAGCCTGGAACCGGAGAACACCGCCGCGCACTACTACCTCGGCGAGGCGCTGAACCAGGCCGGCGACCTCAAGGGAGCCCAGGCCGCGCTGGAGCGGGCCGTCCAGCTCGGGCCGCCAAGTGGTCGAACCTTCAGGCTGCTGGGGCGGGTCTTCGACCGGATGGGCCGGGTGGAGGATGCCCGGGAGATGTACCGCCGCGCGCGGGAGGCGGGCGACGCGTGATCCGGCTGATCGAGCGCGGACTGGCTCAACTGCAGGTCGACGCGGTCGTCAGAGCCGCGGATGAGCATCTCGAGCCGGTAGGGCCGGCCAGCGAAGCCCTGGACCGCGAGGCGGGAGACGCGCTACGCCAGCTCCGGCGGGTGCAGGCGCCGCTCGACGTGGGATCCGCCGTCATTACCGGCGCCGGGGAGCTCGCCGCGGAGTTCGTCCTCCACATCGTGGTCCAGGGCGAAGGCCGTACCGCCTCCCGCGACACCGTACGCCGGGCGCTCACCTCGGCGTGGCACCGGGCAGAGGGCTGGCAGTTGACCCTGGTCGGTGCGCCGCTGTCCGGGCTCGGTGGATCGGCACTCACGCCGGAAGAGGTGGCGCTGGCGTTGGTGGAGACCTTCCGCGAGCGGCCGCGCGCCACCGGCTTTCCAGCCGAGCTGCATATCGTGGTCGCCACCGCGGCCGAACGGGGCGCGGTCGAACCGTTTCTCGAACGGTCTCCATGAGCGGTTCGCACGCTCCTCTCCCCCCGCCCGGGCCGCCGTGCCGCGAGCGGGTGGGACAAGTGTCCGCCCATGGGGCGCTGGGCAGGCGCACCGCGGCCACCCTGATCCTCACCGCCTGGGTCGTTGCGCTGGGATGGCTGGTGCAGCGACGCTATTTCGGTGGCGGGCCGGAGGACGGTGCGTCCCGGTGGCCGGTGCCGCCCGGGTCCGCCTTCCACACGATCCGGGTGGGCGACCGCCAGGTGGGGGTCAGCGCCTTTGCCGTCGACACCCTGCAGCAGGGGCTTCGGGTGCTGGAGGTGTTGACCCTGGACCTCCCGCCCGAAACGCCTGGTGCGCGCCGGCGCACCAGTCTCCGAGTGGAGGCGCTCTACACCCGCGGCCTGCAGCTGCGCAGCTTCCAGCTCGATCAGCTCACCGAGAGCGGCCGGGAAACGCGGGCCGGGGAGGTCGAGGGTGACACCCTGCTCCGCATCGTCAGCCAGCCGACGGGCGAGGTGCCGGAGACCATCACGGTGGCATTGCGCCGCCCGGTCGTGCTCCCGGGTGCCGGGCCGCTGGTGGCGGCATCCCGTGGCCTGCCCCGCCCCGGGACCCGGTTGAACATCGAGGTGTTCGATCCGGTGAACATGGAACTCCGGGTGGACCGCCTGACCGTGGCGGCGGAGTCGCTGTTCGTGGTGCCGGACAGCGCCGAGTTCAACGAGACCTTGCGACGCTGGGCGGTGGTCCATACCGACACCGTGCGCGCCTGGAGACTGGACGGAACGGTGGAAGGAATTCCGGTATCGCGCTGGATCGATGGCGCAGGCACGGTGGTCCGCACCCGCAACCCGATGGGAGCGGTGTTCGAGCGCTCCGCCTTCGAGGTGGTCCAGACCAATTTCCGGGCGCTGCCGGTGCCAGTGTGGGACACAGCGGCGAGCGCACCGGATTATCGACTTGACCCCGCCCCCCCTCCAGTCAGAAAGCGCCTCACGGTGGTAGGGCGGCTGGCCGCGCCAGAGGCCCCGCTCCCTCCGCGTGTCAGCACCTTAGAAGGTGGGTGGCAGGTGCGCACCGGCGACACCATTCGGGTGGGACCTCCCGGACCGAATGCGGTCACCGACTCGGTGCCGGGAGTGGGGAGTGGTCCACTCTGGTCCCTGGCTCAGGAGGACTCCACTCTGAAAGCCTGGGCGGCAAAGGCGGCGGGCCGTGAATCCCGGCCGGAAGCGATCGCGCACGCCCTCAACGCCTGGGTTCGGCGGAACATTGCGCTCAGGACCGGGCCGGGGACCGCCAAGGCGACCCGCACCCTGGCGACGCGGCGGGGCGACGCGGTGGAACGGGTCCTGCTGTTGACCGCCCTGGCCCGGGCAGCCGGTCTCCCCACCCGCCCGGTCTGGGGCCTGGTCCGGATCAACGGCCGGTGGCAGCTGAGGAGCTGGGCGGAGGTCTGGACCGGGACATGGCTGCCGCTGGACCCCGGCGCCGGGCCGCGGGGCGAGGATGCCGGCCGGGTACGGCTGGCCACCGACGGAACCGGCCGGCTGATGAGCCTGGCCCTCAGAGCGAGCCGGCTGCGACTGGATGTACTGGAGGAAACTCGATGATTCGGTTGACGAACCTGACCAAGAAGTACGGCAAGTTCACCGCGGTGGACGGGATCAACCTGGAGATCCGCCGGGGCGAGTTGTTCGGCTTTCTGGGTCCGAACGGCGCCGGCAAGACCACCACGATGCGAATGATCGCCGGGATCCTCCGGCCAACCTCGGGCCGGATCGAGATCGCCGGGGACGACGTGGCGACCGACCCGCTCAAGGCGAAGAGCCGGCTCGGCTTCATTCCCGACCGGCCGTTCGTGTACGATAAGCTCACCGGCGCCGAGTTTCTGCGGTTCGTGGCCGCGCTGTACGGCCAGGACGGCGAGGCGGTGGAGCGGCGGATGGAGGAGCTGCTGGATCTGTTCGAGCTGATGCCGTGGAAAGACGAACTGGTGGAGAGCTACAGCCACGGCATGCGGCAGAAGCTCATCATCTCGAGCGCCCTGCTCCACCGGCCGGAGGTCATCGTGGTGGACGAGCCCATGGTCGGGCTCGACCCCAAGGGCCAGAAGTTCCTGAAGGACCTGTTCCGCGCCTTCGTGGAGCGGGGTGGGACGGTGCTCATGAGCACCCATACCCTCGACACGGTCGAGGAAATGTGCGACCGCATCGGAATCATCAGTGCAGGCCGGATCCTGGCTTGTGGCAATATGGCCGAAGTGCGCCAGCAGACC
>JBGQJV010000113.1:0-13327 GCA_041499215.1 Gemmatimonadota bacterium
CCGTTCTGCTCCGCCGGCAGCCAGGGTCAGTCCGCCACCGGCGAGGCCGGCCAGCCAGGGTGGCGGGACGGTAACATCTCCGGGGGGCAGTACCACTACCACGTGCTCCACCTCCGGATGCGCCGTGAACGGCCGGAGCGCGCGCAACAGCATCGGTACACCCGCCAGTTCCCGGTACTGCTTGGGGACCGGGCCCCGGAGCCTCGAGCCCTGGCCCGCCGCAACCACAATTACTCCGACGTCACGCGGCAAGCGCCTGCACCAGTCGGTCGACGTGATCCAGCCCGACCAGAGTAAGTCCGCTGACCTGGCCGCTGGTCCGCCCGGACACGAACGCCCTGCGGAACCCGAGCCGGGCGGCCTCCACCAGCCGGCGCTCCAGGCCTCCGATCGGCCGGATCTCGCCGCCCAGCCCGAGCTCGCCGAGAAACAACGCGTCCGGTGGTGCCGGCCGATTGAGCACGCTGGACAACAGGGCCGCGGCCACCGCGAGGTCCGACCCCGGCTCCGTGAGGCGGACTCCGGCCGTGACCTGCACGAAGACGTCCAGGTCGGCAAAGGAGGTGCCGCCCCGCCGCTCCAGCACGGCGAGCAGCACCGCCAGCCGCTTGTGATCGAGCCCGGTGGCCACCCGCTGCGGCGTGCCGAATCCGCTGCGCGAGGCGAGCGCCTGCACCTCCACCAGCATGGGACGTGTGCCCTCCATCAGGGCGGTGACGGCGCTGCCGCTGGTGCCCGTGGTCCGGGCCGCGAGGAACAAGGCCGAGGGATTGGCCACCGGCTCGAGCCCGTGGCCGGTCATCGAGAAGACCCCGATCTCGTCCACCGAACCGAACCGGTTCTTGGTGGCGCGCAGCAGGCGATGATCCAGGGTCGCCTCCCCCTCGAAGTACAGCACGGTGTCGACGATGTGCTCGAGGGTCTTGGGACCGGCGATGCCGCCTCCCTTGGTGACGTGACCGACCACGATCACCGCGGCTCCCGTTTCCTTGGCGAAGCGCATCAGCCGGGCGGCGCACTCCCGTACCTGGCCCACGTTGCCGGGTGCGCTCTCCAGCAGGTCGGTGTACACCGTCTGGATCGAATCGAGGATCAGCAGATCGGCGCCCAGCGTCTGGGCCGCGTCGAGGATGGCCTCGAGCCGGGTCTCCCCCAGGACGTGCACCGGGCCGGCCTCCTCCTCCAGGCGATCCGCGCGGAGCCGGATCTGTTCGGGGGACTCCTCGCCGCTGGCGTACAGCACCCTGCGCCCGGCCGCCTCCAGCCGCGCCGCGGCCTGGAGCAGCAGGGTGGACTTGCCGATCCCCGGCTCGCCACCCACCAGCGTCATGGAGCCGGGGACGATGCCGGAGCCGAGCACAAAGTCCAGTTCGGGGAGCCCGGTGGACCAGCGAACCAGCCGACTTTCCTCGATGTCGCGCAGCCGGGACGGGGCGGAAGCGGCGGAAAAGGCGGAAGCGGCGGGAAACTTCCCGCCCTTCCCGCCTCTTCCGCCCCTCCCGACGGCCATCGGCTCCTCGGCCACGGTATTCCAGGCGCCGCAGGCCTCGCACTTGCCCACCCACTTGGGGTAGTCGTGGCCGCACTCGGTACAGCGGTAGACGGAGCGGGGTTTAGCCACCGGCGAACCGATCCCCGTTCCGGGTTCCGCGTTCCGCGAGGACAGGCAACTTGGAACTCGGAACTCGGAACTCGGAACTGCATTCAAGCATACTCGGGCTCTTCTCGGTCGCTCAGGCTCGCAAACCGGGTGAACTGCTTGTGGAAATGGAGGCCCACGTGGCCGGTGGGTCCGTTGCGGTGCTTCGCCACGATCAGCTCCGCCTTTCCCTCATTGCTGTTGCCGTCCTTGTCCAGGGGCTCGTACATCTCCGGCCGGTGGATGAACAGCACGAGATCGGCGTCCTGCTCGATGGCGCCGGAATCGCGCAGGTCGGACAGGATCGGCTTGCGCTCTCCACCCCGTTGCTCGGACGCGCGCGACAGCTGCGACAGGGCGATGACCGGCACCTCCAGCTCGCGGGCCAGTGCCTTGAGCGAGCGCGAAATGTCGGAGATCTCCTGCACCCGGTTCTCGGCGTAGCCCGGACTGCGCATCAACTGCAGATAGTCCACCACGATCACCCCGATTTCGTTCTCCATTCGGAGCCGCCGGGCCTTCGAGCGCATCTCCAGCAGGGTCAGCGCCGGGGTGTCGTCGATCCAGATGGGGCAGCTGGACAACACTCCGGCGGCCCGGGCCAGCATGGTGAAGTCGGTATCCGACAGAGTGCCGCGCCGCACCCGCTGACTGTCAACCCGAGCCTCGGCACACAGCAACCGCTGCACCAGCGACTCCTTGGACATCTCCAGCGAGAACACCGCGGTCCCCACTCCGGTGCTCGCGGCATGGGCCGCCATATTGAGGCAGAAGGCGGTCTTGCCCATCGAGGGCCGGGCCGCGACGATCACCAGGTCCGAGGCCTGGAACCCGGTGGTCAGGTCGTCCAAATCTTTGAAGCCGCTGGGAACCCCGGTAACCTGTTTGCCCTGCTGATGGAGCTTTTCGATGCGCTCCATCGTGGGCCAGAGCATCTCCTTGAGCCGGCTGAAGCCCTCCGCCTTGCGGTACTGGGAGATCTGGAAGATCCGGGACTCGGCCTCGTCCAGCAGCTCCGAGGCAGGCAGAGTCCCCTGATAGGCCTGGGAGACGATCGCGGTGGAGGTCTCGATCAGCTGGCGGAGGACCGCCTTCTCGCGGACGATCGCCGCGTGCGCTTCCAGGTTCGCGGCGGTGACGGCGGCGTCGATCAGCTCGGCGAGGTACACCTCGCCGCCGGCAATCTCCAGCTCGCTGCGCCGCTCCAGCTCATCGCGCAGGGTGATGTGGTCGATGACCACCCGGCGCTCGACCAGGCGGCGCATGGCGCGGAACAGCCGGCGATGCCCCTCCTTGTAGAACAAGGCATCGTCCAGCAGCTCCACCGCGCGGAGGGCCGCGTCCTGATCGAGCAGCATGGCGCCGAGCACGGCCTGCTCGGCCTCGCTGCTCCAGGGCGCGCCGCGGACATGTTCGGCGGCAACGCCGGAATCGGGAGACGGGCCAAATGTCGAGAACGAGGTCATGCTGTGGCGGTGGTCGGGCTGGAGACGGGAGGGCGATGCGGATGCGAGAGGGAATGCTATTGACCTCGCGGCCGAATATCAACGAAGCGATTGTCTCAGCGTTATCCCCGCCCTTCCCACACTAAGGAACAAATCCACACGTGAGGGGAACATCATGGCAGACCACGCCGCTCACTGCTCACACCGTCCACCCTTGACCATTCACACATCCATCAACTGGCGGGCGATGCGGACATCGTCCCAGGTCGGTTTCTTCCAGTTCGGGTTGCGCAGCAGCGCGGCCGGATGGTAGGTCACGATCAGCGGGATGCCGCCGTAGCGATGCACCTGGCCCCGCAGATCGCCCAGGCTCCGCTTGACCCCGAGCAGCCATTCGGCCGCCGTCCCGCCGAGCGCGATGAGCACCCTGGGGCGCACCAGCGCGATCTGCCGGTGCAGGTACGGCAGACAGGACGTCGCTTCGTCGGGCAGTGGCTTGCGGTTCTGCGGCGGACGGCACTTCACGATGTTGGCGATGTACACCGATTCTCGCGGGCATTCGATCGCCGCGAGGATCTGATCGAGCAGCTGGCCCGCCGCCCCGACGAATGGCCGGCCAGTCTCGTCCTCGGTGGCGCCCGGCCCCTCGCCGACACACATGAGCCGGGCCTGGGGATTGCCTTCTCCCGGCACGGTGTTGGTCCGGCCCTGACACAGCACACACTTGCGGCAGCCGCGGATCATCTCCGTCACCGCGTCGAGGGACTCCAGCCGGCTCACCTCGTCGCCCAGGAGTCCGACCTCCGGCGGCATGATGCTGAGGCCGGGGCCGGGGATCGCCGGCGCATCTTTTCTCCACTTCGGGACGGCGCCGGGGGGCGCGGGTTCCCCGTTCCGCGTTCCGCGTTCCGCGGGAACCGCCGGGAACTCCAGCCTCCGAGAGGGCACGCTCTCCTCCGATAGGGAACCGTTGTCCGGTTCGGCCGCAGATGCGCTTCCCTCCGGCGCTGAGACTGGAGGCTGCGAACGCGGAACTCGGAACGCGGAACTCGGAACGTCCTCGACGTACAGTTCCGACCCCCCGAGCTCAATCTGCTGGCGGAGATAACGGGCGAGGTCAGGGTGCAAGGCGGGCCTCGATCGCATCGAGGATCGCGTCCGCCACGACCCGTTTGGTGGCGAGCGGGACCTCGCGGGTGCCACCCTGGCGATCCAGCAGCACGACCCGGTTGGTCTCCACCTCGAAGCCGGCGCCCGGCTCCAGCGCGTCGTTGACCACGATCAGGTCCAGCTGCTTCCGGGCCAGCTTGGCCTTGCCTTTGGTGACGGCGTCGCCGGTCTCCAGCGCAAAGCCCACCATCACGCTGCCCGGCTTCCGGAGCGGCACCGACCCAGCGAGGATGTCCCCGGTCGGCTCCATCGAGATCGTGGTCGCCCCATCCTGGCGGGGACGCTTGGCCTTGGCCGGATCGGCGGGACGATAGTCCGCCGGCGCTGCCGCCATGATGAGCACATCGGCGCCGGGCAATGCCGCCCTGACCGCGGCTTCCATCTGGGCGGTGGATTCTACCCGGACGACGTCGACTCCCACTGGAGCAGCCAGGTCCACCGGGCCGCTGATCAGAGTGACCGCAGCGCCCCGTTCCCAGGCCGCCTCCGCGAGCCGGTAGCCCATGCGTCCGCTCGAGCGGTTGGTGACGACCCTGACCGGGTCGATCTGCTCACGGGTGGGACCGCCGGTCACCACCACTCGCTTGCCCCTCAGCGGCCCGGGTGTGGTGAGCATGCGGGCCGCGTGCGCGAGAATGGTCTCGGGCTCGCTCATCCTGCCGGGGCGATCGGAAGGCCCCTCCGCCAAGGCACCTACCTCGGGCCCGACGAAGGCGGCACCGCGCTGGCGCAGCAGGGCCAGGTTGGCCTGGGTAGCAGGATTGGCGTACATCGCGTCGTTCATGGCCGGGGCAAACAGCACCGGACCGGTCCGGGCCAGCAGCGATGTGGTCAGGAGATCGTCGCCCAGCCCCTGCGCCACCCGGGCGAGGAGGTGGGCCGTGGCGGGCGCAACGATGATCAGGTCGGCCGTCTGAGCCAGCCGTACGTGCTGCAGCGCGGTGTCGCGGGCCCACAGGCTGGTGAGCACCGGCCGGCCGGAGAGCGCCTCAAAGGTGAGGGGCCGCACGAATTCTGCGGCCCCCTCGGTGAGGATCACATCCACCTGTGCACCCGCCTCGGCGAGGCGCCGGACCAGGATACAGCTCTTGTAGCTGGCGATCCCGCCCGACACCCCCACGACCAGGTGGCGGCCCGACCACACGGTCAGGCCTCGGAGCGGCGCCGGCGGGAAATCTTGTACTCGAGATCACCCATACAGAGCGCCTCCAGCGCCTGGGTGGTGAGCTTGGTGGTCTTCTCGGCCAGCCGCTCCTTGGGGAGCTCGTTGATGTGCCGGGCAAACTTCGCCGCGACCAGCACGCCGAGGTACTTGTTGCCAGCCTGCTTGGCGGCTTCGGCCGGGGTATAGATCTTCATTGGTTGATACTCCGTCGAACTTCGAGTGTCGTCATCCCGCGGGACGATGCCCCGAGGGGTCTTCCCTACTCCAGCTTCGCGGCCTCCGCCTGGATCTCCTGGCGGATCGCATCGACCTTGGCGGGGAGTCCATCCCGGCGAGTGGCGCGCCGGATCTCCGCGCTCAGAATCGCCTCCACGTCTTCCACCGCCCGGTCCAGCTCGTCGTTCACCACCACGTAATCATACTCGGGGACGGCCGCGAGCTCTTCGCTGGCGATGGCCATCCGGTGCCGGAGTGCGGCGGCTCCTTCAGTCTTCCGGGCCCGGAGCCGGCGCACCAACTCGGCGCCGGAAGGCGGAAGCACGAAGACCAGAACCGCATCGGGGAAGCGGCGCCGCACCTGGCGAGCGCCATCCACCTCGATGTCCAGCACCACGTTTCTGCCGGCCTGGAACAGCCGTTCGACCTCACTCCGGAGCGTGCCGTAGCGCTGGCCGTTGTAGCTGGCGTGCTCCACGAACTCACCGGCCGCCACCCTGTGCTCGAACTCGGCAGGATCCAGGAACCAGTAGTCCCGCCCGTTCTCCTCGCCGGGTCGCCTGGCGCGGGTGGTCGCGGAGATCGAGTAGCCGAGGTCGTTCCGCCGCTCCAGCAGTCGCCGGGCGATGGTGGTCTTGCCGCCCCCGGACGGCGACGAAAGCACCAGCAGGAACGGTTTCACTCGAGGTTCTCGAGCTGCTCCCGGAACTTCTCCAGCTCCCCCTTCATGAGGATCACCTGCTGGAGGATTTCGGCGTCGTTCCCCTTCGAGCCCATCGTGTTCACTTCCCGGCCCAGTTCCTGGGCAAGGAATCCCAGCTGCTTGCCGGACGGGGCGTCCCCGGCCAGCGACTCCCGGCAGGCGGCGATGTGGGCCGCGAACCGCACCAGCTCCTCGGTGATGTCCAGCTTGTCGGCGAGGAACGCCAGTTCCTGCGCCAGCCGCTGTTCGTCCACCGGCCTGCCATCGAGCAGCTGGCTCACGTTCTGGCGCAGCCGGTCCCGCTCGCGCACCAGCCGTTCCGGCGCTCGCGCGGCGATCACCCTGGTCGCTGCCTCGAGCTGCGACAGCCGGTGGCGGAGCTCGTCCGCCAGGACCTGTCCCTCGCGCCGGCGCATGGCCTTGCACTCCGCGATCGCCTGAGCGAAGACTGGTTCGAGCTCGGTCCAGGGGACCTGGGGCTCCTCCTCGCGCGCCGGCACGATAACGTCCGGCTGGCGCAGTACCGTGGCCAGATCCACCTCGCCCGGAACTCCCAGAGCCTGTTTGAGCTCGGTCAGGGTGGCGACCACGGAACGCGCCCGTTCCAGGCTCACCGTGAACCCCGGCGTGTGGCGCTCCGGGGCTTCGGTCCACCGGGCGCTCACGGCCACGTGCCCGCGATCAAAGTCGCGGCGGAGTCGCTCCCGCAGTTCCCCCTCCAGCGCGGCAAACTCCTGCGACAGCTTGAGAGAGGGGTTGAAATGCCGGTGGTTGACCGTTCGGATCTCCACCCGGACGCGGCCTCCGCCCACCGAACCCTCGGCCGCCCCGAACCCCGTCATGCTGTAGGGCAAAGTCGCTCCGTTCCGGGTTCTGGGAAAGCTGGGAAATGTAGCGGCGAGATGGGGTTAGGGGTAGGGTCCCCGTTCTCAAGGGTGAGTGCGGAGGTGAGCGGTCAACAGTGAAGCGTAGGGGATGCGCGGAGGGTAGGACGCTGCTGGTGTCATCTCGAGCGGTGCGAGGGATCTCCGAGGTGGCCATGTCGGAGATCCCTCGGTTGCTACGCTCCCTCGGGATGACACCACTCGGTGAAGGTCGGGGTGGAGATCCAGTCCTAACACCTGTGCCCGTTCACCGTTCGCCCTTCACCGTTCACCCCAGTTTCCATCACTCCCCCGCACCGCTCCCAAACAGGTCGAAGGCCGGTGGGGCCATTCCGTTGAGTCGGAAGTAGCTCACCAATTCACCCCGGGTCCACACGCTGTGCTCGTGGGCAAGGGCAAAGATCCGCCAGCGCGGGATCTGCTGGCCGGCAAACGCGACCGGGGCGGTGTAGTCGGCGTCGGGAATGTCCTTCAGGGCTCCGATCGCGTAATCGTACGCCTTGACCACTAGATCGCGGAGGGCGGGCTTGGCGTTGAGATAGACCGTGCTGTCTCCGAGCACGGGGGCCGGGCCGCCCTTGGCGCGCGAAGCGAACAAGGCTACCGGAGCCGCGGCGTGGGCGATCTGCTGGGCGAAGTCCCGCACCACCGGGACGGGTTTGAAGTGCAGCAGCCGCTCCGGCATCGAGTCGACCATCGCCAATGTCATCTGCCGCTCGCGTTGCAGATCGGCGATCTGCCGGTCGCGGAATCCGGCGGGCGGGGCCTGCTGGGCGAGGAGGGGGGCGGTGAGGAGGGAGAGCGCGGCGACCGCGATCAAACGCATATGGGACTCCGGAAAGGGGCGACGAAGGCGACAAGGCGACAAGGCGATGTTTGGAAGACGGGGCATCGCCCCATACGGACTGACCCCCCGGGAAGTTGCTCCCCCGTCCAGGATGCCCCGTCGCCCGTGTCGCGTCGTCGCCTAGTTGGTGAACTCCCACCTCACGCCGAACGTGCTCCCGAAATTGAGGATCCCGAATCCCGGTACGAACGACTTCCGGCTGGCCTGCAGGTTGTAGCGATCCCAGTACAGGATGAAGCTGTCCAGCCGTATCTCGATCATCGTGCGCCAGAACGACGCTCCGTCGAGCGCCAGCGGTTGCCCCGCGGCATTGCGCCCGATGATGCCGTCGCCCCAGGTCTCGTAGGCCACCTGCGCCTTGAAGTCGAAGATCCCGCTCGGGAACGTGCGCCAGAACTTCGATCGGATCGTTGCGCTGGTCATGGAGTGGGTCGGCGGGAGGCCTTCGGGCGTCTTCCCTCCCCGTGGATCGCTGTACCAGCCTTCGAGGGTGAACCATTGCCGGGGCTGGAGCCGCCAGCCGAGGGTGACCCAATCGGTCGCGGGAGCCGGCGCGATCGAATCCACCGACGGCGTGAAGGAACGGTAGGCCACGGGGCGGAAGTCGTCGGTGTGGCCGTAGCCCAGCTCCAGGCCGGCCCACCGCCGCTGCCAGGACAGGGTGGTCTGCCAGTCGATGAGCTGCTGCGGCTGGTCGGTGAGAATCGTGGGCGTCGCGACGATCTTGCCCAACCGCGCGGAGCCGGCGAGTTGGACGCCGAGCGGCAGCGTCAGGCCGGCGCGCCCCCCCACCCACTGGCTTTTCCGGCTGAGATCGTGGGTCTGATAGCCCGCCTCGACCGAGGCGCTGAACGGCGCCACCGGGTTCCATCCCGCCTGGGCGGAGAGATCGAACGGGGTGACGCGTGATCGGTTGAAGGCCCTCGCCGTCAGCCCGAAGGTGGGCCTCCGCCAGGCCGCGACCACCCCGCCCTGCCGGATCTGGTCATCCACGCCGCTGCCCTTGAACGTGGTGCGGCCGACCAGTCCATCCACCCGGAGGCCCAGGTCGTCGGGCCGGGTGCGCCAGAACACCCGGAACTGCGCGTCGTTCCGGGTGCCCTTCAGGCCCAATTCCAGGGTATCGACCGCGACGAACGGTTTGCGATCCGGCGTCGAGGTGATCAGCTGCGCCTCCATCCCGAACCGGGCGCTGGGGACGAAGTCGAGCTGCAGGCGCGCGTTGGTGATGTCGAAGTCGCTCGACGCCCCGGTGGCCGTCGGCGCCACCATACGCTCTCCGCCGAGCGAGAAGCCCAGGCCCGACCGAAACCGATATGCCAGGGCCCCGATGTACCGGGCAATGCTCTTGTCGCCCGAGGTGATCCCCACCCGGGACCCCGGTGCCTGGCTGGAGTGCCGCCGGGAAAAGAGTCGCACCCTGAGCTGCCCCGGCAATCGCTCGATGTCGATCCGCTCGAACTGGCTCAACGAGAAATACGAGGGATCGACCCCCAGACTGTCCGGCCCTAGCGGCAGATACGGCAGCCCGTCGACGAAGTACTCCACCGAGGCCGGCCCCCGTCCGCGATAGTTGGGATACTCCGTCCGGCCCAGCCAGCCGCCTCGCCAGAGGTAGACCCCGGGCACCCGCTGCAGCAGGTCGCCCACGGTCTCGGCGAGCGCCCAGTCGAGCGAATCGCGATCGAGGATGATGCGGCTGGTCGGCGGCTCCGGTCCGGCGACTCCCACCAGTGGCAGGACCGGGAGCAGGACCGAGTTGGCCGCCTGGGCCTTGAGGTAGCGCTCGGTGGTGTTGATCGTGTCCCGGAGCAGCGAATCGGCCGGGAGGGAGTCGAGCGGGATTTGGGCCTGCACCGACCTGGTCGACCAGAGGAGCCCGAGCACCGTGAGACGCAAGAGGTGAGACGTGAAACGTAAGAGGTGAGACGTGAGACGCGACGCGACGCCCCGACGATCCTGCTGCCGGGCGCCCAGCCACCTCCCGGTGACAGTCAGGCCGCCGAACCCTCTCACGTCTTACGTCTCACGTCTCACGGGTCACGCCTTCCCAGCCCTGCCCAGCACCAGTTCCGCGAAAAGTCTCATGCAGTTCCCGGTCGGCCCCTTGACCCGGGTGGCATCCTCCCGATCGCTGTACGCCGTACCGGCGATGTCGACATGGGCCCAGGGATACCCGGAAACGAACTCGCGCAGGAACCAGCCGGCCGTGATCGTGCCGGCAGGGCGGCCGCCGGAGTTCTTCACGTCGGCGATGTCCGACTTGATCAACTCGCGGTATTCGTCCCACATCGGCAGCTGCCACACCCGTTCCCCGGACCGCTCGCCCGCCTGCCGCACCTCTTCGATCAACGCCTCGTCGTTCCCCATGAGGCCGGAAGCGATCCCCCCGAGCCCGACGACCACGGCACCGGTCAGGGTGGCGGCATCGACCACGCAGGCCGGATTGAACCGGCGGGCGTAGGACAGCGCGTCACACAGAATCAAACGGCCTTCCGCATCGGTATTGATGATCTCGATGCTCTTCCCAAAATGGGTCTGGATGACGTCGCCCGGCTTCACCGCCGTGCCACTCGGCATGTTCTCGGTCGTGGGAACCAGCCCCACCACGTGAACCTTGGGCTTGAGCCGGCCGAGCGCCTCGAAGGTCCCCAGCACCGCCGCGGCGCCGGACATGTCGTACTTCATGTCCTCCATCTTCTCTGCCGGCTTGATGGAGATCCCCCCGGTATCGAAGGTGACGCCCTTCCCCACCAGGACCACGGGGGCGCCGGCCGCGCCCTTGTACTCCAGCACGATGAACCGCGGCTCCTGCGCTCCCCCCTGCGCCACCGCCAGCAATCCGCCCATGCCTTCCTTACGGATGGCCGCCAGGTCCATCACCGTGGCGGAGAATCCATATCGGCCGGCGAGTTCCTGGGCCTGCAGCCCGAGGAAGGTCGGTGTACAGGTGTTGCCAGGCAGGACCTGGAGGCCACGGGTGAAAGTCTGGCCGGCCGCGATGGCCGCACCGACCGCGTGCCCTGCTTCGAACGCCGGCGTTTCCGTAGGCACCAGCACCACGCCGCGCTCCAGCTCGGGCTTCTTGTCTTCCGGTGGCTGCTTGAGGTCGTTGAAATACCAGGCCCCGAAGCCGAGCCCTTCCGCTATGACCTGCCCCGCGTCCCTGGCAGACACTCCACCCCGTCCCTCCGGGCAAAGAAACAGCGCCAGCGATGGTACGCCGGTGGTCCGGGCGCGTTTCGCAGCCGCGGCTGCTGTGCGGCGAAGCATCGTCCGGGTTACTTCCTCCGCCTTGCCCAGGCCCGCCAGCAGGATTCGGGTCGCGGCGCCGGCCGGATAGCTCATCGCGAGCTCATCCTTCTTCCCGCTGAAGTCGCCGGATCCGTACAGCCGGCTCAGGGCGCCGCTCGTCTGCTGATCCAGGGCGGCCAGCGAGGCCGGCAACCCACCCGCCGGCACCAGCACGGCAAGAAACGGCGTGGCAAACCCGGCGGGGCCGGCGGCGGTGATGGAAGTGGCGAAGGGCATGGCGGACTGGGTTGAGGTCGGGCGACAGGCGGGGGTTCGGGGACTCGTCCGTGTCTCTGCGAGGCAACGTTCCTCGCGGCGGACCGATCTAGCGGCGCTTCCGGATCGGCTTGTACTCTAGATCGACCGGTCCAATATACTCCGCCCGGGGACGAATCAGGCGGTCATCACCATACTGCTCCAACACATGCGCCACCCAGCCACACATGCGGCTCACCGCGAACACCGCGGTGAACAGGTCGGCCGGGATTCCCACCGCGCGATACAGCGGCGCCAGGTAGAAGTCGACGATCGGATGTTGCCCTGTCTCCCGCTGAACCACCAGCTCCAGTTCCCGGGCTGCCCGGAACAACGGCCACAGGCCGGAGCGTTGGCACTCGGCCTCCGCCAGGCCACGCAGGAGCCCGGTGCGGGGGTCCTCTCCCTGATAGACCTGGTGGCCGAAGCCGGGGATCCTTGTCTTACGCGCCAGGCGCTCCCGGACCCAGTCGTTCACCTGTTCCGGGGCCCCGATCTCCTCCAGGGCCGCCAGGACATTGCGGGTATGCCACCCATGGCGCGGCCCGGCAAGAGCTGAGAGCGCCGCAAGGACGCAACCATACAGGTCCGCGCCGGTGGAGGCCGTCACCCGGGCGGCGAAGGTAGAAGGATTGAGTTCGTTGTCCGCCCGGAGAATCAGGGCGACATCGAGCGCCCGCACCGCGGTGGGCGGCGGCGGGGCGGCCAACAACATGGTGAGGAAGTTTTCAGCGAGTCCGAGGCTCTTTCGCGGCAGCACCGGCTTCTGGCCGGTGCGGAGCCGGTGATAGGCCGCGACGATCGTGGGCGTCACCCCCAGCAGCCTGAGTCCCTGGGCCAGCGCGTCATCCCGCCCGGGCGGCAGCCTGACGGCGTGCTCGAGGGCTAGCTCCGCCAGCGTAGCCCGCAGCGCTCCCATCGCATCGGAGCCGGAGGGCAGCCCCTTGAGCACTCGGAGCGCAGGCGCGGAGAGCTTCTGCTGTGACCGGAGATGGCTGGTAAACAGCCGGAGCTCCGCCCCGGTCGGGAGAGTGCCGTAGATCAGCAGGCAGGCAGTCTCTTCGAAGGTCGACTGCTCGCCCAGGGTGCGGACATCGTAGCCGCGGTACGCCAGCCGGCCATCTTCCGCGGACAGGCGGCAGACGCTCGACGACAGGGCGACGACGTTGTCCAGGCCGCGGTGCGGTTCGGTGGTGATCCCGGAGCTCATGCAGGGAGGGGATATGGTGCCGAAGGTTATCGACCCGACCGCAGGCGGGCAACCGTCATGTCAGGCAGGAGGCGTTTAGACTGCCACCGTCACGGGAATGCGGTGCCAGGCGTTGTTGGCATAGCCCTTCACGTTCCACACGTCGGCGAGCTCACCTGGCTGACCTCGGCCCTCGGCATCGAACGCCCGCACCACCAGGGTGTGTGTGCCGGGACCGAGTCGGACGACCGCGCGCCACTGCCGCCAGGCCCAGGACCCCTCGCCCTCGGAGAGCGCGGCCGACACCCAGTGCCGACCCGCATCGGTCGAGACCTCGACCCGCACCGGAGGAGTGTCCCCGGCAGAGAGTGCCCAGCCAGTGACGATCGTCTCGCCCGGCGGGAGGACCGACGAGCCGTCGGGTGAGAGGATCACCGCGTTCAGGCCGAGCTCGCCGAGCTCGGTCCCGCCGCTGACGTCCCGGGGATTGCCGGCGGGCGGAACCCGCTGGATCCGATAG
>JBGQJV010000114.1:0-13327 GCA_041499215.1 Gemmatimonadota bacterium
AGCCATCCAGGTAGCGGGTGCCGTCCTCTCCGATCAGCCAGCAGCCCTCCCCGCGCACGATGAGCGGGAATCTCCGGGTCAACTTCCGGTAGAAGACATTGGAGTCGGGATACTGATAGGCCATAGGGGAAGGAATCTGGCCGCCCAGTGGGGGGATTCGCCAGTCGGAATGAATATGCGCGGCCGAGGGGGGGCGGGCCCCGATCCTGCTCGCTCCCTCGGCGGGCGCCTCGGCAGCAGGTCAGGGTAGCCTGGCGGCCTTCCCGGGCGCTTAGCGATCTAGTGGGCAGGAGGATGGATACGCCGCCGGCGCGTCTAGGAGGGTGGAGCCCCACCGGGGCTCCAGGGACGTTCACCCGAACCAGGAGGGGACAATGTCGCAGCCCAAGCAGAAGAAGGCCCGGGGAGGAGCAAAGTCCCCGAAGAGCGCACCAGAGAACAAGGGCCTGAAGGACCTGCCTGCGAAAGCGAGTGTGGACGTTCGCGGGGGGACTATTACTAATTCCCTGCCGATCGAGGTCGCCCTCACCACCATCTACTCCCAAATTGAGGACGACGCCACCAAGGACCTGAAGCGCGTGACGACGCCCAAGCCCAGGTAAGGGCGGCCTCAGACCAGTTTGGTGCCGTCGGGCACCTTCCGCTCCGGGATCGCCAGGACGATGCCGCCGTTCTCGTCGGCGAAGCCGGTTACCAACACCTCGGAGCGGAACGGCCCGTTTCGGGTGTAACAGAGCCGAACCGACCGGCCGGGCCCCCCGTGACCCGGGCGCAATGCCTCCTCCCCCGGGGGTCGATCTCCGGCAACTGGGGGTATCGGGTAGTTCGGCTTCCCACCGATACCGCCGCTCTGCCAGTTCAATCCGCGGAAGCCGACCCGCCTGGTGCGCGGCGGGTAACTGAGTGCGGTCCGGAATGCCCGGAGCCCTCTGTCGGCTTCCCGCTGCGGAGATCGATCTAGAGACGGTGGCCTCACACTCAAGGCCGGAATACCGCGACAACACCCCAGGAGGAGACCATGTCGAAGAAGCAGCAGAAAAAGAGCCTGCCAGAGCTGTCGGTATCGAACAGTGAGGAAGTGCGGGGGGGAAGCGGGATCGACGCGTCGAAGGCCCTCGGCTCGCTGCACGCAGGGGGAGTGGACGGACGCATCCAGCCACCCAGCGGCCAGACCCCGCCCACGCCCAGGCCCCGGGGATTCTGACCTAGACCAGTTTCGCCCCGTTCGGTACAGAGCGTTCGGGGATCGCGAGGATGATCGCGCCGTTCTCGTCGGCGAAGCCGGTCACCAGAACTTCGGATCGGAAGGGCCCGATCTGCTTGGGCGGGAAGTTCAGCACGGCGATCACCTGCCGGCCGAGGAGGTCTTCGCGGCGGTAATGGACGGTGATCTGGGCGCTCGACCACCGGGTGCCCAGTTCGCCGAAATCGACGGTCAGTTTCCAGGCGGGCTTGCGGGCTTCGGGAAAGTCGTCGACCGCGATGATCGTACCGACTCGGAGTTCAACCCGCTCGAAGTCGGGCCAGGTGATGGTGTCCATCGGGGAAAAGTAGTCTGGCGCCGGTACCGCTCGGGGCCAGCACCAGCCGCGTCGCAGCTTACGGAAGGGCGGCCAGCAACTCCTTGAGCCGGGGGGTTGCCTCCGCCTCGGCCGGCAACCCCACGTGGACCTCCGTCGCCCCCGTGGTCTGAACGATGCGCGCCACGTTGGCGGCCCGGATCTGGCCTCCAGGCAGGATTCCGATGCGCCGGCCGAACTCCCGCGTGAGAGCCACCAGGGTACGGAGCCCCTGCTCCGCGGTGGCCGCTCCGCCCGAGGTCAGCACCCGCTCGATCCCCAGGCTTACCAGCGTCTCGACCGCCACTCCGATCTCTGGTGTGGCATCGACCGCCCGGTGAAAGGTCACCACAAGCGGGCGGGCCACCTTCACCAGGCGCGCGGTCCCCTCCAGGTCCACCAGCCCGCCATCGGTGAGCAGGCCGATCACGATCCCGTCGGCCCCGGCCCGCTTGGCCTCGGCGATGTCCAGGATCATCGCCTCACGATCGGCAGTGCTGAAGCGGAAGTCGCCGGGACGCGGGCGGATCATCACATGCAGCGGCAGGCTGACCCGCGAGCGCACCGCGCGCAGTAGTCCGGCTCCCGGTGAGGTGCCTCCCCGGGGCAGGTCGGAGCAGAGCTCCAGACGCCCGGCCCCCTCGGCCTCCGCCAGAAGCGCACCTGCGACGGTCTCTACTGCGGCTTCGACCAGGACGCTCACGCGTTGACCTCGGAAGGCACTACGACGTTTCAGTAGATACCGGGCGACTGAAACGCGCGCTAGAGGATTTTCATGAAACTCCTCTGAATCCGCGGTGCGGAGCCGATAGGTCGACGTCAGGGACTCGGAATCTGCAGCCCGCGGGCGGACCGGAAGGGCCGTCATCCACCTTGCGGC
The DNA here is from genome assembly GCA_041499215.1 of Gemmatimonadota bacterium. GTDB lineage: Bacteria > Gemmatimonadota > Gemmatimonadetes > Gemmatimonadales > GWC2-71-9 > JADJOM01. The sequence goes on from JBGQJV010000114.1 coordinate 2,440, forward strand.
CACCGACTCGTGGGGCATACTTCGCATCACGGGCCCTGGGGCAACGCGGGCTCGAGGACGGACGGACTCGCCCTTCCCTGCAATGGGAGCGGAATGCTGCAGCTGTGGAGCCGACCCGTCCTCGCGGTCGGCGAGGTGAGCTATTGCTGGCAGGACGTGGTACTGCTGGCCCTGCTGACCGGCCGGTGGACCCCGCTCGAACGCGACATCCGCGAAGGACTTGCCTGTATCCGCCACGCCGAGGAGACCGGCGCGGAAGAGCCGGAGAGCGCGATCGACGAATTCGCGGCCGAATTCCGCTACGACCGCGACCTGATCACCGCGCAGGAAACCGAGATCTGGCTCGAGCAACACGGCCTTGAGGCCTCGGAATGGATGGACTGGGCCCGGCGGGAGGTCCTGCGCCGCGAGTGGGCCCCACAGACCGAGGACCTGACGCGCCGCTACCCGGTCGGCCCGGCGGAGGTCGCCGGAGCCGCGGCCGTCGATCTCCTCTGTTCGGGCCGAGGCCGTGAGCTGCGCACGGACCTGGCCCAGCGCGCAGCGGCCAATGCGGCGTTGGAGGAGGCGGGAGAGATGGTCGCAGGCGGCCTCCCCCCGGGAACCGCGGATCGGATTCTCGCCCGGCTCCCTGGAATCGACGCGGCTGACGCTGTCTCCCGTCTCGAGAACCTCGTCCGGCTGGACCGGGGATACGCCCGGTTCCGTGCCATCGCCCCGACGGCGGAACTCATCCATCGTGAGCTGGAACTCGGCAGGCTCGAATGGGTCCGGCTCGACTGCCGGGTGCTTCAGTTCGAGACCGAGGCACTCGCACGGGAGGCCGTTCTCTGCGTCCGGGAAGACGGCCTGGGCGTGGACCAGGTAGCCGAGAGCGCTCATGCGCTGGTCCACGAGATGCGCTTCTATCTCGGCGAGCTGGACCGGGATCTGCAGCCCCGGTTGCTCGCCGCCGCACCCGGAGAGCTGGTGGGCCCGGTGCCTTTCGAAAACCGTCACGCTCTCTTCCTGGTCCTCGACAAGCTCCTGCCGGATGAGAAAGCGTCCGACCTTCGCAAGGAGATCGAGGGTCGGGCCGTCGCACGAGCCGTTACCGACCAGGTCAACCGCCGGGTCCGCTGGCTGGAGCGCTGACCCAGTACCCGACATTGGGGGGTGCCTCAAGCTGTAGCCGCCGCTCCGCCTTGCGGAGTCGCCCGCGGGCGGCATACTAAGCGGGAATACGATCTCTCATTAGAAGTGTGAACTAGGAGCCCCCGCCCGGCCCGAGCCTGGGCGGCTCGCGGGCGTCGTTTCCAGCCTGCGGGTCCGCACCGGGCAGCACTAGGCGCATGAGGGAGCTGGCGTGGAGAGCAGCGAGCTCGACGGCATCCTGCGGCAGGTCCCGATTCTCCAGTTCCTCCCCCAGGACGTGCGGGAGCTGGTGGAGGCAAGCTTTGTCGCCGCCAGCTACACCTTCGGACAGGAGATCGTCCGGGAGGGAGAGCCGGCGGATGCGCTCTACGTGCTGGTTTCGGGCCGCGCACGGGTGCTCAAGCGCGCCGACGGGGGAGACGAGATTTCGCTGGGCGCCGTGCGTCCCGGCGAGACCTTCGGCGAAGGCGACCTGCTCAAACCGGGGACCCGGGCCACCAGCGTCAGGGCCAGCTCCGACGTGGAGGTGCTCCGCCTGGACCAGTCGGTGGTGGATGCGCTGATCCGCAAACGCCCGGAGATCCGGCAGTATCTCGAGCTCCAGGCCCGCTATCGCCACCTGCAGGGGTTCTTCCGCCAGTTCTCGGTGTTCGACAGCCTGCCACCCGAGGCGACGACCGCCCTGCTGCGGGCGCTCGAGCCGGTCCAGGTCCCCGCCAACACCACCGTCATCCGCGACGGCGACCCCCCCGGTCCGATGTACATCGTCGAGGATGGCCGTCTCCGGGTGCATATCGGGGTCGACGGCCGGCGGCGCAACGTGGCCTACCTCCGCCGGGGCGAGTTCTTCGGCGAATTCTCCGTGTTCCGGGATCTGCCCCGTACGGCCACGGTCGAAGCGGTCACACCCTGCCGCCTCCTCCGTCTGACCCAGGACACCTACCGAGCGCTGCTCGATCGCTATCCCGACTTCCGTGAGGCGATCGAGGAGCGGATCGCGCAGTACGACTTCCGGCACACCGCCCAGATTCCGATCGACCTGTTCCAGGAGTTGCTGCCCGCCGAGGCGAGCGTCACCGAGAAGGTGGGGCGCGATCAGGTCGACGAGGACGTGAGCGGCCCCTCCCGCGCGGCCCGCGCGGAGGAGGAGGCACCCTTCGCCGATGACGAGGGGAGGTTCGTCAAGCGCCGCGGGCGGATGCGGCGCTTCCCCCACCTGTGGCAGATCGACGAGATGGACTGCGGGGCGACCAGCCTCGCAATCGTCTGCCGCCACTACGGACGGGCGATCGGCCTCGCCCGGATCCGGCAGCTGGTCTACACCGGCCTCGATGGCGCCAGTCTGCGGGCCATCTGCCAGGGCGCTAACGAGCTGGGGCTCGCCGCCCGCGCGGTCAAGGCCTCTCCCGCCAACCTGGGGCAGATGCCGCTCCCGGCGATCGTGCACTGGGAGGGCAACCACTGGGTGGTGTTGTACGATGTCGACCGGGCCCACGTCCGGGTGTCCGACCCTGGTGTTGGACGCAAGCGGATCCCGCGGGCCGAATTCGAGGAGAAGTGGACCGGGTACGCCGCCCTGTTCGACTACACCGCCGAGTTCGAGAAGAACGAGGAGAGCCGGCTGGGCATCTCCTGGCTGCTGCCGTTCTTCAAGCCGTACTACGGCCTCATTGCCCGGTCCACCACGCTCGCCCTGATCGTGAGCGCCCTGCAGATGGTCATCCCGGTGTTCACCCAGGTGATCGTGGACCGGGTGCTGGTCGAGCGGGATCTCGTGCTGCTGCAGGTGCTCATCGCCGGGATGGGCGTGGTGATCCTGGTCTCCCTCGCTGCCTCGCTGATCGAGCGCTATCTGTTAGCCTGGATGGCGGTCCGCATCGACTCGGGGACACTCGATTTCCTGACCCGCCGCCTGCTCAGCCTGCCGATGTCGTACTTCAATACCCGTCGCACCGGCGACATCCAGCGCCGGCTGGCGGGCATCTGGCAGGTACGGGAGTTCCTGGTGGAGCACGGCAGCGCGGCGCTCACGGCTGGCGCGCAGCTGCTGGCCTCGCTGGCCCTCATGCTGGTCTACAGCTCTACCCTGACCCTGGTGTTCCTCGCCACGGTCCCGGTCTTCATCCTGATCCTCAAGCTCAGCGCCAACTGGATGTACCCGCTGTACGCCGAGCTGGAGGAGACCTACGGCAAGTACCAGTCGTTCCAGATCGACGCCATCAAGGGAATCGAGACGGTCAAGTCGCTCGGGGCGGAGTTCTCCTTCCGCGATCTGATGCTGCGCCAGTTCAACAGCGTCGCCCGCAGCCGGTTCAAGGCCGATTTCACCCTGATGACGTATCACGGTGTGGTCCACAGCGTAACGCTGGTTTCCATGGTGCTGTTCCTGCTGGTGGGCGCGCGTCAGGTGTTGAGCGGCCAGATGTCCATCGGCGCCCTGGTGGCCTTCAACGCCCTGGTGGCGCTGGCCAACTCCCCGATCCTTACCCTGATGTCGCTGTGGGACAACATGCAGCAGGCCGCGGTCTACCTGAACCGGCTGGACGACATCTTCCAGCAGGAACCGGAGCAGGGCGCCGATCGTTCGCGGCTGCTCCCGGTCAGATCGCTCGAGGGCCGCCTCGGTGTCCGGCACCTGAGCTTCCGCTATGGTGGTCCGGAATCCCCGCCCATCCTGGACGATCTCTCCTTCGAGGTGCCGGCCAACACCATGGTGGCCATCGTCGGCCGGAGCGGCTCCGGAAAGACCACGCTGATCAAGCTGCTGGCGGGGCTGCTCGAATCCACCCAGGGGACCATCCTGTTCGACGGGATCGACCTCAAGACCCTCAACTACCGCGAATTGCGCCGCAAGATCGGGTTCGTGCTGCAGGAGAATCACCTGTTCGACGACTCCGTCGCCCGCAACATCGCCTTCGGCGAGGAGGAGCCCGACCTGGACCGGGTCATGTGGGCGGCCCAGGTGGCGAATGCCCGAGAGTTCATCGAGCGCCTGCCGCTGGGGTACGACACCCGGATCGGCGAGTCGGGGCTGGCCCTGTCCGGCGGACAGCGCCAGCGGGTCGCCATCGCCCGCGCGATCTACAACCGGCCCCCGATCCTCATCTTCGACGAGGCCACCAGCGCGCTGGACACCGAGAGCGAGCGGGCGGTGAAGGAGAACATCGATCAGCTGCTCGAGGGACGGACCTCGTTCGTCATCGCCCATCGGCTCTCCACCGTGCGCGACGCCGACCAGATCCTGGTGCTGGAGCAGGGCAGACTGGTGGAACAGGGCACCCACGACGATCTCATGCGCCGCCAGGGACTGTATTACTTCCTGGTGAGTCAGCAGTTGCAGCTGTGAGCAGTGAACAGTGAGAAGTGAGAAGTGACAAGTGACAAGTGACAAGTGAGAAGTGAACGGTGAACGGTGAACAGTGAGAAGAGTCGTCGAAGTGCCGGGTTCCCCGTCGCCTCGTGGCCTCTCGCCTTGTCGCCTGACGCCTGAACCCTGACGCGAACGCCCATGTCCGCCAACGCCCCCGCTGACTTCCTCGACACCGAGCCCCCGCACTGGGCGGCCCGGGGGCTCGCGTGGCTCATCATCGGGCTGTTCCTGCTCGCCATCGTCGCATCGATCGTGATAGAAATCCCGGAGACGGTGACTGGCCGCTTCAGCCTTGCCCCGCTCACCGGGGCCGATCCCGTCCGCGCCCGCAAGGATGGGATCGTCACCGACATCCGGGTGCGGGAGGGCGATACCGTTTCGGCTGGCGGAACGGTGCTGGTCCTGCGGTCGGCCTCGCTGAGCGACCGGTTCGGCGACCAGCGCACGCTGCAGACTCAGGCGCGTGCCGACGAGGAGCGGGTCAGGATCGCGGGCGGCCAGTACCAGACCCGGAAACGGGCCGACGAGGCGGAGGCCCGCCGGCTGCGGGCGCGGATCGAATCGCTCACCCGGCTCGGCGCCTCCAAGCAGCACCGCCTGGTTCTCACCCGTGAGCTGGCCGACAGCGCCCAGTCCGGCTTCAGGAGCGGTGCCGTCAACCGGGTCGAGGCGGCCCGGCTGGACCTCGAGGTCACCACCCTGAGCGAGGAGGTTCAGAACGCCAGCAACGACCTGGAGGATGCCCGGGCAGATCTGGCCCGGCTCGCGCGCGACGGTGAGGCCCGCGATCTCGAGTACCAGGAGATCCGCCGGAGCCTGCAGGAGTCGATGGAGACCGCCCGCATCCGGATCGACGCCCTCGGTCGGGACCTGGCCGATCTCACCGACTCCGGCCTGGCGGTCACCGCACCCTGCCGGGGTGTGGTGCTGCGTCTGTACTTGAGCGCGGCCGGGGCGGTGGTGCGTGAGGGCGAGATGATCAGCGAAATCGCCTGCGCGGGTGAGCGGCTGCAGGCCGAGTTCCGGGTGCCGCAGGCGGGGCTTTCGCTGATCCGGACCGGTCAGCCGGTGAAGCTCCGCTACGATGCCTTCCCGTACCAGCGCTACGGCGTCCGCTTCGGGACGGTGCGCTGGGTGGGTCCGTCGGGAGTCGCCGCCCGCGACAGCGGCGGGTTCCGGGTGCTGGTCGACCTGGCCGACGATTCGATCCAGGTGAAGGGCCAGAGCCGGGCGCTGCAGGCCGGCATGGAAGGCCAGGCGGATGTCGTCGTCGGGCGGCGCTCCCTGGTGAGTTTTGCGGTCGAGCCGATTCGTGCGCTCAAGGAAAACCTGCGGGAGCCGCCTCCGTGAACTCCCTCGATCACCCCGGCAGCAACGACCGGCATCCGGAATGGCGCGCCACCCTGGACGACTTCCAGACCGGGGACGAGGCGATGCGACTCTGCCTCGACCTCGCCCGGGTGGCCGCGAAAACCAACCTTCCTATCCTCATCCTGGGGGAGACCGGCACCGGAAAGACTCTCCTCGCCAGGGTGGTACACAACTCCTCCCGCCGGGCCCAGGGGCCATTCGTCGCCTTCAACTCCGCCGCGCTCTCCGATACCCTCCTCGACAGTCAGCTGTTCGGGCATGAGCGGGGCGCCTTCACTGGAGCCGACCGGCGGGTCAAGGGAAAGTTCGAGCTGGCCGACAGCGGAACCCTGTTCCTGGATGAGATCGCGGACATGAGCCCTGCCGCCCAGGCCAAGATCCTGCGCGCCGTGGAACACGGGGAGTTCGAACGGCTGGGGAGCGAGCAGCTGCTTGAGGCGGACGTGCGGCTCATTTCCGCGACCCATCTGCCGATCAACCGCTACAAGGAGACCGATCACTTCCGGAAGGACCTGTTCTACCGGATCAGCGGCATCACCCTCAAGGTACCGGCGCTCCGGGAGCGTCCCAACGACCTCCGTTCCCTGATCGCCACCGAGATTGCCGCAGCCGGTGCGTCCCTGGGGCGGCCGATCGTCGGACTCAGCCGGCCCGCGGCCGACCGGCTGCTCGACTACGAATGGCCCGGAAATCTCCGGGAGCTCAAGCGGGTCATTCACACCGCGGTCGCCATTACCGGCGGCGAGGTGATCGAGGATTCCGCAATCCTGCTCGAGGCACCGGAGATGAGAGAGCCGTCGCCCGCCCCGCAGGTCCCCCGGGCAGCGACCTCCAATCGAAATGGCGACCCGGACCTCTCCCTCCGCGCAGCCGAGCGCCGCCACATCCAGGCTGTGCTGGCCCAGCTCGGTGGCAACAAGCGCCGTGCCGCACGGGCCCTCGGCCTAGCCCGCTCGACCCTGGATCGGAAGCTCGGCGAGGCCTGACCCGCGGGAGCCGCAAGAAAACGGGGCCGAATCAGGCACGGAATCGGGCCGCACGGTTCGGAAACGCAACTCTCCACCGATCTCGCCCCCGCCTCTCGTTCTTCAACTCTCGTGCGAGCCGTGACTTGCCTCACAAGGGCCGACTGGTCCGCCGTTTGCCTTGGAGGAGATCGGGTCACCGTTGGATGCGACCCACCCGCCGCTCATACCAGGGAGGAATCCATGCCGGACAAGAAGAGAAAGAAGATCGCGGATCTGCCCAAGAAGGCCGTGAACTCCAGGAAGGCGGAGGCTGTGAAGGGCGGCCAGAAGCTCCGGGCACCGTCCAAGCTCCGGAAAGCCTACTGAGCCACCGGGCGGGCGGCCGTCGCGCCGCCCCCCGCGGTCTCATCCCGCAGCCCGAGCCCACCATGAAAGAACGGAGACTGCGCCGGAACCGCTCCCGTGAAGATCAGGAACCGAAGATTGTGCGGCTCCAGGATCTCTCACCGCCGGAGACACCGAGCGGCGGGGCCAAGAAACGGGTCTTCGGCGAGGAGCCGCTCCGGCGGGGCAGGAAAAAGCCTGATCGGGGCTGAGTTGCTCGGAGCCGAGCACGAACAGCGATCAGCAAATCACCTTGTTGCGGAGGGACCCCATGAAGAAGAAGGCACCGGCCAGGAAGTCCCGTGGCTCTAAGAAGCCTGTGGCCGACCTCGCCCCGCGGAATACCGCCGGTCTCAAGGGAGGGGTCAAGTCAAACATTTCCAAGAAGGCGGATGACACGGAAGGCCAGGTCATCTCGAAGATCGGCTGATCGAGTCGACGTCGCCCCGGATTTGCCGACCCACAGGCAGCTCAGTGCCGCTCCATGAGCTGCATCGCACGCCCCGCCGCCTCCAGGCGGCGGGGCGTGAATTCGGGATCGGCGTTCTCCCAGATCTTCGCCACCAGCCGGTACTGGTACGCCGCGCTGTCCGCCTGTCCAGCGGCCTCCCACGCCTGGCCCAGGCGCTCATGCGCCTCGGTATGGGTGAGGTACAGGTTGGCCCCCTCGAACAAACCCCGGGTGATTGCCTGCAGCGGCGCCACCGCCTCCCGCGGCCGCCCCAACCGGATCAGGGCGCCGGCCAACTCGTAGCCGATCCGGGCGTATCCTGAGTTGCGTGAGGTGATCGCGTCGCGGAATTCCGCCACTGCCTGCTCGTCCGCCCCCCTCGCCTTCAGGATCAAGCCCCGCACGTAGTGATGCAGCCGTCGGTCCCGGCCCAGACCGCTGATCTGTCCCAGGCGCTGCAGCGAGTCTGCCAGGGCGGCAAGCCCGGCGGTATCGCCCGCCGCGGCTCGTGCCGTCGCCACGTGCGTGACGGACCAGATCCGGGTCCGGGCCGCTGCCGAGGAGTCTTCGAACGGCACCGCGGCCCGGCCGATCGAGTCGAACAGCGCCGCCGCATCCTTGAACCGTCCAAGCTCGAACAGCACCTGGGCTTCGAGATAGGCGCTGAGCGGCGCCGCAGCGCGAGGCGTCTGTTCCGCGTTTCCCTTGCGATAGCTGCGCGCGGTCTCCAGCGCCTCCCGCATGCGCCCCTGGTGGCGGTAGACGATTCCCAGGATCCACTGGCCTTCGAGTCGCTCGGACTGGGTGCCGGTCTGTGTCGCGGCCCGGGCGAGCTCCCCCGCGGAATCGAATTGGTGATTCCACATCTCCAGCGCCACGAGGTAGCGCCAGGCATCCGGGGCGGCCGGATCCAGCGAGTCGGCCTTCCGCACCGCGGACCGGGCCGAGTCGGCGAAGCCGGCCTGGCCCAGGACCACCGCGTGGGCCCGCCATGGCTTGGCGGTCCCGGGCTGGAGCCGGATCCAGCGCCGGGTGAGCTCGAGTGCGGCCCCCAGTGAGTCCTGTTCGCGATAGCCACCGATGAGGGCCTCGAGGGCTTCGCACGCCATGCACCTGACTGTCTGTCCTTTGAGTCCCAGCGAGTCGCGCGCAATCACCTCGAGCAGGGGCTCACGCGCGGCGTGGTAGTCCGCCGCGAGAATCGCCCCCTGCCCGGCCATGAGGTAGCCCTCCAGCTCCGTCGGATAACGCACGGTGAGTGTCTCGGCATAGGCCCTGACCGCGGGAGAGGAGTTCATGAACGCCCAGGTGGCCCGGATCAGGAGCCGCTCACGGTCACTGGCTCGCTCCGCCAGCTGCACCGCGCGTCTGAGCCTGGTCGAGGCCTCCGCGCGGGAGCCACTCGAGGTGGAGAGGCTGTAGTAGAACGCGGCCATGGCGAAGCTGGAGTCGTTCTTGAGCGCCTCGGCCAGCAGCCGCTCCGCACCGGCGGCGTCGCCGAGGAAGAACGCCCGCAGACCTGCCTCATACGCGCGGTAGGCCTCCACCGACCGGGTGGACACATCCGCCAGCGAACCCTCCGGCGCGCGACCACCGAGATCGTTCACCAGCCGCCCAGTGCCGCTGTCGGCCAGGGTGAAGAGGTCCGGTCCCTGAATGGTGTAGGCGTGGAGCACCGCTCCGGTCGCGAGGTCCACCCGACGGAGGTCGAGCCTCAGCTGGCCGGCAGACACATCGTACAAGGCGCCGTCCACCAGCTCGGTCGCCCCCGCCCGTCGGGCGGCCGCGACCACCAGCCCGGTCGTGGTATCGCTCGCCGTCGACAACTCTCCCAGGAGCTCGTACATCCGGGCCGAACTGATCACCCGGACACCGGCGGCACGGGCCAGATTGGTGGCCAGCATGTCTGCCATCGGCTGGCCAAGACCGCCGGGACCGCTCCGCGCGTAGTGGGCAATGCGGCCCACTGCCACCACCCGTTCCAGCGGCGCGGCCGGAGCGGCGCGCCGGGTCACGACCAGGATCAGGCCCGCGAGAGCGGCCACGAGAACCATCGTCCCGGCGACCCATCGCCCCCACCGCAGGGGTACGCGGGGCAGCCGTGGCGCCATCGAATCCCGAGGAAAAGACAGGGTCGCCCAGCCGCTGGTGTGGCCGGCCTCGAGCATGGCCTGTTCCGGCTGGTCGGGGATCTCTCCGACGGCGACTTCAGTCGGGCGGGCGGGCGGAGCAGACGTCTCTGTCGTGGCCGGAGTCTGCGACGCAGGTGCAGCAGTGGAGGCCTGGAGACCGGAAGGGCTCGCCGGCTCGGCCCCGCTGGTCCCAGTCCTCAGTCTGGTGGCCAGCACCAGCACTTCGCGGTCGGGCGCCAGATCCAGCTCCTGGCGGACCAGGGTCTCGTATACCCGGGCATGCTGCAGCGCACCGGCCACGTCGCCCTGGGCCGCCAGGCTTTCCATCAACTGGCAGGCGATCTGCGCGTTGAGCGGATCCTGTGCCGCCAGGCGCCGCCACCACCCGGTGGCCGCTCGATGTTCCCCGCGGGAGGCGGCGCGCTCCGCCAACTGGTGCAGCAGGTCCGCGAACTCATGGGTCAGCCCGGCACGTTCGTCTTCCACCCAGGTCTCAAAGGTGTCCGCACCGGGCAGGTGGAAGCCCTCCAGAAACGGACCCCGGTAGAGCTCGGCCGCCCGCTCGAGATCGCCCGTGGCTGCCGCGTGATGGAACTGCCACAGATCGGCCTCGACCATGTCCGGGTTGAGCCGCAGATCCTGGACCCCGACGAAGGCCTCGTCCGACCCGAGATCCCGGCGCAGGGCGTACAGCGCCTGGGCCAGCGCCCGTCGGCCCCGCTCTTCATCAGCGTCCGGCCATAGGTAGGCCAGAAGGGCGTCCCGGGTCACCCCCCGTTCGCCGGCGTCCGCCAGCAGCGCCAACAGCGCAAGCCGCCGGGGCTGGGCCGCCGCACCGCTCACGGCCCGACCCTCGTCGCTCACGTACAGGCCGCCTAAGACGTTGATCCTGAGCACGTTAGCTCGGGTGATTCTCGGGTGATATCGAGGCGAGCCGGGATGAATTCCCGCGTGACGGGCCCAGATATACTAGGCGCCGTCCACCGGGCCAGCAACCGAACACAGCCCACCGAGCGGACGGCGTCCCGCGGCGGCGGCGTCACGATCCCGCTGTGGGGCGGATCACCGGCACGTTCGA
>JBGQJV010000115.1:0-13066 GCA_041499215.1 Gemmatimonadota bacterium
CCACTCTCCGCCTGTCAGGGGTGTCACCCGGAGCACCGCGGCGAGCGGGGGCCACTCGACCGCCAGCACCTGCAGTACGATGGTGCTGACCGCTGCGGCCACGGCGCCGGAGTTGGCGACCGCGTGCGGCCAACTCACGACCGGCCCGGCTCGCCGGGCGGTGCCGAGATGGAGGATCTGCGCGAGCGCCAGTGTGGTGAATGCCAGCGTGGCGGCCCGCTCCGCACCGCCGGGGCGGTGGAGCGCCCACGCGAAGGCCAGGAGGGTCACCCCCGCGATCAGCACTGCGTAGCCCGCGAGGGGACGGGCATCCCCGGCTCCGAGCAGGGATTCTCCCGGGCGTCGGGGTGGCTGTCGCATCACCCCCGGCTCACCCGGTTCGAGCGCCAGTGCCAGGGCAGGGGCGCCGTCGGTAAGCAGATTGAGCCAGAGGATCTGCAGCGGAAACAGGGGCGGAGGCAGTCCCGCCATGACCGCCACGAGCACCACAAGCAGCTCCGCAAGGTTGCAGGCGACCAGGTAGTGCACCGCCTTGCGCACGTTGGCGTAGATGATCCGGCCCTCTTCCACGGCCGCGGCCACCGTGGCAAAGCGATCGTCCACCAGGATGATGTCGGCCGCCTCCTTGGCGAGGTCGGTTCCCCGCTGTCCCATGGCGACGCCGATATCGGCTTTGCGGAGCGCCGCGGCGTCGTTCACCCCATCGCCCAGCATCGCCACTACCTCTCCCCGGCGCTGGAGTGAGGCAATCAGGCGGAGCTTGGCCTCCGGGCTCAGCCGGCTGTACACCCGGGCCGTTGCCGCCTGGCGGTCCAGCTCGTCATCGGAGAGGCGATCAACTTCCTCCCCACCGATCACCGCACCGCCAGGCTCCAGCAGTCCCAGCCGAGCGGCCACCGCCGCCGCGGTGCCGGCCTGGTCGCCGGTGAGCATGACGGTCCGGATGCCGGCATCCCGGATCAGGGCGAGCGTGGCGGCCACGCCGTGTGCGGGTGGATCGGTGAGCCCCACCAGCGCGACGAAGGTCAAGTCCTTCAGCGCGTCCTCTCCGTCCGCTTCGCACCGTCCCTCCGCGAGCGCGAGGACCCTGAGACCCCGCGAGGCAAGCTCCGCGTTGCGTGCCTCGATGCCCGCCAGGGTGACCGTGTCGAGCGGCTGGATTCCGGAAACGGCGCGGAAACGGCTGCAGCGTCGCAGGATCCGGGAGGGAGCACCCTTGACGCACACGGCAGGGCCATCGGGGCCGGTGTGAAAGGTGGCCATCAGCATCCGCTCGCTGGTGAAGGGGATTTCCCCGGTCTCAGGCCACTCGATGCGCAGGGTGGCCGGGTCCAGACCGGCCTTTCTCGCCGCCACCAGCAGGGCGACCTCCGTCGGGTCTCCGACCGCCTCCCAGCCGGTCGGTCGGAGCGTCAGCTCCGCCCGATTGGCAAGCGCACCGATTCGGAGGGCATCGATGACCCGGATGTCCTCCCTTGGATCCACAGGCTCACCGTTCAGCAGGAAGAGGCCCGAAGGGTCGCTGCCCGCGCCAGTCACGGTCAATGCGCTGTCGTCCAGCTGCAGTTCCGTCAGGGTCATCACGCCGGTTGTCAGGGTCCCGGTCTTGTCGGTGCACACCACGGATGCGGAGCCAAGAGTCTCCACCGCCGGCAGGCGGCGAACCAACGCGTTCCGCCGGGCCATTCGGCGAACCCCTAACGCGAGTGTGATAGTGGCCACCGCTGGCAGGCCTTCGGGCACCGCCGCGACGGCGAGGGCGATGGCCGTCTGGAGCACCTGTGCCAGGGGGATGCCCTGGAAGGCGGAGACCAGGCTCACCAGCGCCGTTGCCGCGAGCGCAATGCCCAGCAGCGGGCGGCCGAGTGCGGCGAGTCGGCGTTCCAGCGGGGTCCGCTCCTCCCCGAGTGCTCCGGCCATCGCTCCGATCCGCCCGACCTCGGTGCTCATCCCGGTGGCCACCACCACCGCCCGCCCGCGGCCGCGGACGACCCCTGTCGCCTTGAACACCAGGTTGACCCGGCTGGGCAATGGGGTTGGGGCCGGCAGCGCTTCGGCCGTCTTGCCGACCGGCTCGGCTTCGCCCGTCAGGGCGGCTTCCACGACCTCGAGGTCACGGGCGAGAACCAGCCTGGCGTCCGCAGGCACCTGCTGGCCGGCCTCGAGCTCGATGATATCGCCGGGGACCAGCTCGCTGGCGGAGAGATCCTGCATCGTGCCGTCACGCAGGACCCTGGCCCGTCCGACCTCCAGGGCAAGCAGCCCTTCCATGGCCCGACGTGCCCGCCATTCCGTGGTGAAGCCGATCAGCGCGTTGAGCAGCAGTACCGCGAGGATGGCCAGCGCGTCCGGGACATCCCCGGACGACAGCGAGACCCCCGCAGCCGCAGCCAGCAGGATCACCAGCGGCCCGGTGAACTGGCGTCCCAGGATCGCCAGTGCGGGCGTCGGGCGGATCGTCGCGAAGAGGTTCGGGCCCAGCCGGGTCCGTCGGGCAAGTGCCTCCGTGACGGTGAGCCCTGCCAGGGTGGTATCCAGCCGGGAGAGTACCTCCGCGTCCGGAATGCTGTGCCAGTCGATGGCGGTGGTGGTCGGGAGCGGGGAGGCGGGTTTCGGCATCGGGGGCCTCAGGATCGCTTACGCCAAAGAAGCCGCCCCGGCCGAGGCAGCCGGGGCGGCAAACGGTGTGGTCGAACGGGTAAGTCTCAGCCCTTGATGAGGATCTTGTTCTTGATCGCGAGCAGCGCTTTGGGCACCCGGACGGTCAGAACCCCGTCGTTGTAGACCGCTTCGACCTTGTTCGCCTCCACCGGCTTGGGCAGGCGCAGGGTCCGGACGAACTTCCCGGCCTCTCTCTCCTCCCACAGCATGTTCTCGTCCTTCTCCGTCGTCTTCGTCTCCCGGTGTCCGGTGAGGGTGAGGACCTCGCCCTCGAGGTGGACGTCGAGATTCTCCTTCGGGACGCCCGGCACCTCGGCCCTGAGAATGAACTCCTTCTCGGTCTCGGTCAGGTCGATCGCCGGCATCCATGTGCCTTCCATCGCCTTGCGGATCGGCTCGAAGGTCAGCGCCGGAAACGCCAGTGGGGCGTTGAAGATCCGGTCGAATACCTCGTCGAAATCGCGAGCGATGGTGGGCACGCCAGCCTGCGTTCTGGTGAGTTTCATAGGGTCCTCCCGGTGGGGCACTGCGTCCTGACACCTGACTCCTCCACGACCTGCAAGCTAGCATCCTGCGCATGAACAGCCGCTGAACCGGTCACGAAACTCCTCTCAGGCTGTCAGCGCGCGGGTCGGCGCATCCAGGAGTGACTGATCAGCCACACATACGCGGCCACATCGCGCACCTCCCGGTCGCTGAGCGTGTTCCATCCGCGCATCGGCATCGCGGTGCCGCGGATGGACGCCTGCATCGGTATGCCGTGGACCACCCGTGAGAGGATGCCCTCGTAACTGTCCTCGCCATGGAGCCAGATCCCCTGGGCGAGCGGTGCGCCACTGTCGGTGCCGATCCCCTCGACTCCATGGCAGGCAGCGCAGTTGCCCGCGCCATGGAACAACTCCCTGCCCCGCGCCACGGCCGAGTCGGTGACCTGGTTGGGGCGCTTGATTTGGGGTGGGGTGGTATCCTGTACCTGCGCCGCTACCGGGAGCGCACAGAGCAACAGCAGGGCGGAGAGAGCGAAAGCAGAGCGCATACAGCCTCCAGGGGCGGGACCCATGCCCAAGCTAGCGGGAGGTACGTGAAGAGAGCTTCAAGGCGGGGTGAGACAGGGAAGCGAGGATGGCCAAGCGCAGCTCAGTCGTCGTGCAGAATCCGCTCCGGCGGGTCGTCCAGGTCGTCGAACTGGCCATCCCGTGCTGCGAGGATGAACAGCCAGGCGAAGACGACACCGAGGCCCAGCACGACCGGCAGGAGAAAGATCATCGCTTGCATGCTTCGGCCCTCCGTACCGCCCGTTCCACCCGGGAGGCATTCCAGATCACGCTGATGCTGGACAACGGCATGAGCACCGCCGCGACCAGTGGGTTGACCAGGCCGGCCGCGGCGGCCGCGACCGATATCAGGTTGTAGGCTACCGACTGGATCTGGCTCCGGCGGATCGCGCGCTCCGCCGCCCGAGCCGCCCGGATTCCTGCCACCACCGGCCGGAGCGAACCGGTGGAAACTACCCCATCGGCGACGAGGAGGCTGCTCGCCGCTCCTCCTGCCATGGCGATGCCCACATCGGCCGCCGCGAGGGCGGGCCCGTCGTTGAGCCCGTCACCCGCAAACAGCACTCGGCGGCCAACGGCCTGCCGGGCGCGGATCCACTCGGCCTTGCCGGCGGGAGTCACGCGGGCGACGACCGTGTTGATGCCAGCCTGACCGGCGATTCTCCGACCGACGTCCTCGTGATCCCCCGTAAGCAGCGTGGTGCCGAGACCCAGTTCCGCGATCTCCGCCACGACCTCCCGGGTATCGGGCCGGATGGCGTCGCCGAGGAGGATGTCTGCAACCACGGTCGATCGGCTGCCCACGGCCAGCTCCACCAGCCCGGGTCCTCCGCTCTGCAGCTGCCAGCGGACTCCATCGATCACTCCTCTGATCCCGGCCCCCGGAGTCTCCTGCACCTCCGTGGCCGCCGGCAGCGGGATGCCGCGATGCGCGGCCTCGGCGGTGATTGCCCGGGCGATGGGATGGCCACTGTACCGTTCCAGGCCGGCGGCGATCCGAAGCGCGGCGTCGCCGGCGTCGGTGACGACGACCGCTCCGCCGGTGACCGTGCCGGTCTTGTCGAGCCCGGCAACGTCGACCTGGCCGAGGCGCAGCAGAGCGTCACTCGAGCGGAGCAGGAGGCCGCGCCGTGCGGCGGCGCCCAGCCCGGCAGCCGCTGCCAGCGGCTGGGCCAGGGCGAGTGCGCAGGGGCACGCCACCACCAGAACGGCTACGGTGCGGGAGATCGCCGCGCCGGTGCCCTGAGCCAGCCACCAGCCGAGATATGTCAGGCCTGCGACAGCGAGGGTCGCCGCGGTGAACCAGGGGGCGATGCGGTCAGTAGAGCTCGGAGCGAGTCCTCGATCCTGGGCCGCCTGCAGTTCGGCGACCATGCGGTGCACCACGGTGTCCTGTCCCACCGCCTCCACCGCGATGGTGAGGGCACCATCCAGCAGCAGCGCGCCGGCGACCACCCGATCTCCGGGGCTGACCCCGACCGGCGCGGCCTCGCCGGTGACCATCGCCATGCGGACCTGGCCCGAGCCCTGGACCACCACGCCGTCCGCCGCAAACTCCTCTCCGGCGCCCGCGTCGATCAGGTCGTTGAGCCGGAGTTCGGACACAGGAATGGGTTCGATCCGCTCGGTTTCGCCGTCGGCCGCGATCACTACCCGTCGCGCTGTGCGGGGCACGGTGCCGACCAGCGCGGAGGCGGCCTCGGCTGCCCGGCGCCGCCCGCGGGACTCGAGCACCCGCCCGGCCAGCAGCAGGGCGACCAGCATCGCCAGGGAGTCGAGGTAGCCGTCCTGGCCGATGACCGTGGTGATGAGGCCATGCAGGTATAGGATCGCCACACCCAGGGCGATGGGGAGATCCATGTGCAGCACCCGGTGGCGGAGCCCGCTCCATGCGCCGGCGAAGAACGGCTCGGCGCACCACAGCGTCACCGGAGTGGCAATGACCAGGCTGACCCAGCGGAACAGCGCGGCGAAGCGCGGGTCGATGCTGCCGTACCACCACCCGGCATACAGCCCTTCGTAGAGCCCCATGATCGCGAGCATAGCCATCATCGCTACGCCCATCCGGAGCATGAGGCCCCGGTCTGGGGCGCTGTCCTCACTCAGCGGGCGCGGGCGATAGCCGAGCGCCGCGATGCGGCGGGCCAGGGCCGGAAGGTCGGTCCGCAACGGATCCCACCTGAGGGTGGCTCGGCCGGTGGCGTAGCTGACCGTTGCGGAATCGACGCCGGGGGTACGCTCCAGCACCTTCTCGGTGACCCAGACGCAGGAGGCGCAGCGGAGTCCGTCGATGGCGAGCCGGACCTCGGCGTGGCCGTCGGGGAGGGTCTCGACCGGGACCTGCGCCCAGCCGCCGGCTATGGCTTCCGGCCGGGGCGGGAGCGCCTGGCGCTCCACGTAGTACCGCTCGAGCCCGGCGCCACGGATGATCGCCGATGCCAGCTCGCATCCGTGACAGCAGAAGGAGGCGACCGGTCCCTCCACGGCAGTGCCGCAGTGAGGACAGGCCGACTGGGCGGGGCGGATGTCGGGCCCGGCCCCTGCCGCCGAGGCGCCCCCCCGCGGGTTATCGCGGTTCGGTCTGGTAGGAGCTGACAATGGTGTCGGCGCCGTGGATGGCGAGGTAGGCGAATACCGCGTTCACCAGGATCACGAGCAGCAATCCGATCGCGATCCCCCAGGGCCAGCGCCTGCCAGCCGGGCTACTCCGTTCCAAGGTGCCCCTCCGTCTTGAAGGTCGCGTCGAGCTCCACCTCATGGGACGGGGAACTGACATGGACCTCGATGGGAATCGTCCGCGGCAGGTCGGGACTGGCCTTCATGCGGATGACCATGGGAAAGGTCTGGCTCTCGGTGGTCGCCAGCTGGATGTCCTGCACGATCACGTCCTCCGACGGCAGCCCTTCGACCCGGATGTGAAACGGAATCGGGGTCTGGGAGGCGGCCTTGTTGGTGACCCGGACGAGATAGGTGTTCCGGACGTAGCCGTCGCCGTCCACCACGAAGAGCGATCCGGGGGCCCGCTGGACCGTGGCGTCGAACGGCGCGCGCGCCGCGAGCAGAATCACCGCCGCCCCGACAATTCCGGTCAGCAGGCCGGCGTACACCACCGTCCGGGGACGGATCCGCCGGGGTCTGGTTCCCGCCGTCGCCGCCAGGGAGCTCCAGCCGATCAGCGATTCGTGGCCCAGTTTGTCCATCACGATATCGCAGGCGTCGATGCAGCGGGCGCAGGCGATGCACTCGAGCTGGAAGCCCTCGCGGATATCGATGCCCTGAGGACAGACGAACACGCACTTGTTGCACTCGATGCAGCGGCCCGCCTGTTTGGCATCGTCCCCGCCCCGCGGCTCGCCCCGCGCGATGTCGTATTGAACCAGCAGGCTCTCGGCGTCGGTCAGCGCGCTCTGGAACCGGGCGTAGGGGCACAGGTAGTTGCAGAACTGTTCCCGGAACCAGGCCAGGTCCAGGAACCACACCGCCGTGAAGACCCCGACGATGCCGTACTCGAGCGCGCTTCCCTGGCCCGACCATAACTCGCGCGCCCCGGCGAAGTAGCTGCCGAACGTCATCGCGATGACCCCGGCGATGAGCAGGTACCCGCCCCACTTTACCGCCTTGCGCCACGCTCGATCGAGGGTCCAGTCGCCCTCGTCCCGCTTGCGGCGGCGGACCCAGTCGCCCTCGACCCACTCCTCGAACGGCCGGATCCAGGTGTCCAGGAAGACGGTCTGGGGACAGGCAAAGCCGCACCACAGCCGCCCGAACAGCGAGGTGAAGAAGAACAGCGAGAAGGCGAGGAACAGGAGCAGCAGCAGCAGGAAGACGGTGTCGGCCGCGCTGAAGATCGCCCCGAAGGCGAACAACCGGCGGTTCGGCAAGTCGATCAGCAGCGCCGGGTTCCCGCGGATGGTGATCCACGGCGTCACGAACAGGATCAGGTGCAGCAGCGTGAACGTCGCCTTCCGGAGCCGTTGCCACGGTCCGGTCACCTTCTGTTCGTAGATCCAATTGCGGCCGGTCTTAAACCCCAGCATACCGATCCCGTCTCTCTTCCGTCGCTCAGGAATGGCCTGGAGCGGGGGCGGCCGGCTCCGGCTTTGCTTCTTTTTCCCCTTCGTCGCCCTCGTGCGCGCCGGTCGCCTCCCGGTTCTTGGACACCACGTACGCCGCCACCTGGGCCACCTTCGCCGGGCCCAGAATCGGGCCCCAGGTCAGCATGCCCTTGTCGGGGACGCCGACGGTGATGGTGTGCAGGATCTCCTCCGGCTTGCCGCCGTGGATCCAGGTCGTGTCGAGCAGATTCGGCCCGATGCCGCCCTGCATGTTCGCCCCATGGCACGCCACGCAGTTGGCCTTGAAGATGGCCTCACCCGCCTCGACGTTCGCCTCGCTCAGGTCCACCGTGGTCGCGGCGGCGGCGGCGGCCTCCTGCGGCCAGCGCTTGTTGGCGGCCTCGATCTCCGCCGCGAGCGCCTTCACCTCGGAGCGGTGGGCCACGAAGTGGTAGTGTACCCCGTACAGCAGCGCCCAGGCGATCGTGAAGTAGAAGAGGCCGAGCCACCAGTTGGGCAACGGATTGTCGTACTCCTCGATCCCGTCCGCCTCGTCGGCGTGGCCCAGCACCTGATTCAGGTCGTTCTTGGTCACGACTCGCCTCCGTCATTGAAGGGGAGACGGCTGTCCGCCTCCCAGCGCGCCCGGTTCCTGCCGCTCCATGCCCACCAGATCCAGAACAGGAAAGCCGCCATGAACAGCACGGTGGTGAGGCCCAGCATCCAACCGAGACTCACGCTCTCCGCGGCTTCCTTGAGCAGGGGATTCATTGGGTGCGCGCCCCCGCGCCGGTGCGCGTCGTCTCACCTGCGGCGATGGCCGCCCGGCCGTCCTTGCCCAGCCGCTGGAGATACGCGATGAGCGCCACGACTTCCCGGTCCGCCGTCGCGTCGATCCCGGCCTGCTTCAGCCGGTCGACGATGGCCTGGGCCTGGGCCTGCATCTCGGCCGGGGCGCCAGCGACCTCGGCATCGGTGTAGGGCACCCCCACCTTCTTGAGCGCGCGCAGCGAGGCCTGGATGTCCGCCGGGTCGTAGCTCTGGCGAAGCAGCCAGGTGTATGCCGGCATCACGCTGCCCGGGGAAGTACTGCGCGGATCGCGCATGTGCTCGTAGTGCCACGCGTCGGGGTACTTGCCGCCCACCCGCTGCAGGTCGGGCCCCATCCGCCGGGAGCCCAGCAGGAAGGGATGATCGAAGGCGTATTCCCCGGCCCGGCTCCACTCGCCGTACCGCAGGATCTCGGCCCGCATGGGCCGGATCATCTGGGAATGACAAGTGTAGCAGCCTTCCCGGATGTAGATGTCGCGGCCCGCGACCTCCAGCGCGCTGTAGGGGTGCACGCCGGGAAGCATCTCGGGGCCTGCCTTGGCGGAGAACAGCGGAATGATCTCCACGATGCCGCCGATCAGGATCGCCACCGTGGTGAACACGGCGAAGAGGGCGCTCTTGCCCTCCAGCGTCCGGTGGGCGGCGGTATACCCGCGTTCGGGGGTGTTGCTCATGGTGTCATCTCCTCAGCGCGCGGCGGCGGGAGCGGGGGCGGGCGCCGTCGCGGGGCCGGCCACGGTTCGGAAGACGTTCACCGCCATCATGACCACTCCCGTGAAGTACAAGAGGCCGCCGAGGAGCCGCAGCAGGTAGAACGGCTGCAGCTGGTGGACGATGTCGACGAAGTTGGGGTACTTGAGCTGCCCGGCGGCGTCGAACGCCCGCCACTGGAGCCCCTCGGTTAGCCCCGCCGCCCACATGGAGACGGTGTAGAGCACGATCCCGATTGTGGCGAGCCAGAAGTGGGTGGTAGGCCAGGTCGGATGCGCCAGCGGCCGGTTCCACAGCTTGGGGGTCAGCCAGTAGATGATCCCGAAGGTGATCATGCCGTTCCAGCCGAGCGTGCCCGAGTGCACGTGCCCGATGGTCCAGTTGGTGTAGTGCGACAGGCTGTTCACCGCCCGGATCGACATCATCGGCCCTTCGAACGTGCTCATGCCGTAGAAGCTCACGGCCACCACGAGGAACTTGAGGATCGGGTCGGTCCGGACCCGGTCCCAGGCTCCGCGCAGGGTCAACAGGCCGTTGAGCATGCCGCCCCAGGAGGGCGCGATCAGCATGATGCTGAACGTCATCCCCAGGGTCTGCGCCCACTCCGGCAGGGAGGAGTAGAGCAGGTGATGCGGCCCGGCCCAGATATAGAGGAAGATCAGGGCCCAGAAGTGGATGATCGAGAGGCGGTAGCTGTACACCGGCCGCTCGGCGATCCGGGGCAGGAAGTAATACATCAGGCCCAGGAACGGGGTCGTCAGGAAGAAGCCCACCGCGTTATGGCCGTACCACCACTGCACCAGCGCGTCGGTCAGCCCGGCGTAGATGGGGTAGGAGCGGAGGAACGTGGCCGGCACGGCGAGGCTGTTCACGATGTGCAGCACGGCGATGGTGATCACGAACGACATGTAGAACCAGATCGCCACGTACAGGTGCTGCACCTTCCGGACGGCGATGGTGCCGAAGAAGTTGACCGCGAAGATGACCCACACCAGCGTGATCAGGATGTCGATCGGCCAGATGAGCTCGGCGTATTCCTTCGACTGGGTGAGGCCGAGCGGCAGGCTCACGGCGGCGCAGACGATGACCAGCTGCCAGCCCCAGAAATGCAGCCGCGACAGCGTGTCGTTCCACATCCGGGTCTTGAGCAGGCGCTGCATCGAGTAGTAGATGCCGGTGAAGCAGATGTTGCCCCCGAACGCGAAGATGACCGCGTTGGTGTGCAGGGGGCGGAGCCGCCCGAAGGTGGTCCATTGCAGCCCCAGATTCGCCGGCCAGTAGGCGATCTCCAGCGCGATCCACACGCCCACCAGCATCCCCACTACCGCCCAGGTTACCGTCGCGATCAGGAACTGCTTCACGATCGCGTCGTCGTACCGGGTCTCAGTCGTCCTGCTTCCAGCGGTATATTCCACGACCTGGCCTCCTATCATGGGTGCGTCATGATCGCTGCACTGGCCGCCGCGTTGGTCGCGGGGCTGCTTGGATCGCTGCACTGCGTCGGCATGTGCGGCGCCTTCGCCGCCTCCTGCGCCCGCGGCCCGGGGGGGCTCCCCGCATGGCACGTCGGTCGCCTCGCGACCTACGGACTGCTGGGCGGGCTCGCGGGCGCCGCCGGCGCCCTCCTGCCCGGCCCGGCGTGGCTTCCCGCCGCCCTCGCCGCCGTCCTGCTCTGCTGGTTCGCCCTGGGGCTTGCCGGACTGGTGCCGGAACCGCAGCTGGTGCTCCCCGGGCTCGCCCGGGCCGGAGCGCATGCCGCCCGGTCCACCTCGCCGTCAGCTCAATTCCTGTTCGGCGTGGTAAACGGGTTCCTCCCGTGCGGTCTGGTCTATTCGGCCCTCAGTATCCCCGTCGCGCTCGCCAATCCCCTCGGCGGAGTCCTGGCCATGGTGGCGTTCGGCGTCGGCACCATACCGGCGCTGTCGTTCGCCGCCCTGGGACTGCGCCGGCTGGTGCTGTCTTCACTCTGGCGCCGCCGGGTCTTCGCCCTGCTGGTGCTGACAACCGGCCTGTGGACGATCTGGATGCGCGCCACGCCCGAGGGCTTGGGAGGGCATCACCACCGCCCGGCCCAGCCGCCGGAACAATCCGCGGACCGGCCGTAAGAGTACGGATGGACTTGTGAAGTCAGGTGCTTGGACGGATGAAGCGGACTTCATAAACCGGGCCGGAGGTGCCCGGGAAGGGGCATGCTTACCGCGAGGAGGGCGTCAGGGTTCTCGTGGCGGGCGGACAGGCGGACAGGCGGACGGGCGGACAGTGCCTGCAGAGGCCACCGATCCGTGGTCCGGCTGCTGGGCCCCTGTGGTCTGCGCAATCCTGAGCGCCTGACCGCCTGACCGCCTCAAGAGAGGTCCTTCGCTTCCAGTGGCCGAATGCACAGGTCAAACGCCAGGAACAGTGTCCGGGCAAAGGGCCACACCACCAGCGGCATCACGATCGCTTCGGCCGGCCCCGCGATCTGCAGCCAGTCCCAGGGCGGGTTTGGCCAGGTACGCACCAGGGTAGTGAGAAACACCGCCATGGTGATCGACTCCGCCAGCAGCAGGTTGAACCACAGCGCACCGAGGGTGTAACCGTCCTCGCCCCGCCGGGTGCGAATGCCACAGCCGGGGCAGTGGTCCTTCATCCGGAACCAGCCATCGAACATGGGACCGGTGCCGCATACCGGACAGTGCCGGCGGAGCGCCCGCGCGAACATGGTGCGCCGGCGGGGAACCACGGGGAGCACGGGCGAAGCCGCGCTCGTTACGGGATGTTGTTCTCTGTCGGTTCCCGGTTTCCTGGACCCCACATCTCACTCCCCGCTCGCTCTGAGCGCGTTCAGAATTACCGCCACGTCGATCACTTCCTGCAGCACCGCGCCCGCCGTTGGCGGGATGTGGCCGGCCGCGGCCACAGCCATCGCCAAGCCGGAGAGTCCGAGCCCTGCCCAGACGCTCTGCCGGGCGATGGTCATGGTCCGCCGGCTGATCGCAATCGCCTCCGCCACCAGGCCGGGATCGTCCGCGAGGACCACCGCATCGGCGGCTTCCGCGGTGATCCCTCCGCCGTGGGCGGCCAGGGCCACCCCGACGCTGGCCCGACTGAGCGCGGGGGCGTCGTTGGTGCCGTCTCCAACCATGAGCACCCGTTCTCCACCACGCTCGAGCTCCTCCACCGCGGCGACCTTGTCGGCCGGGAGCATTCCCGCCCGGTACTCCGAGAGCCCCGCATCCTTTGCGATCGAAGCGGCATGCCCCTCGTTGTCCCCGGTCACCATGATGATGCGGCGGACCCCCAACTGCCGGAGTCGCGCGATGAGGCCGAGTGCTTCAGGCCGAAGCCGGTCGGCGAACTCGATCATGCCTCCAGGCCGGCCATCGATCACCAGCCAGGCTCTCAGACCGGGTGCGTCGCCGTCCGACCACGCGTCCGCCAGCCCGGGAAAGCGGTTCAGCAGAAAGGACCGCGCCCCGATTGCCACGTCGCGGCCTCCCGCCCGCCCGACGACCCCCTGGCCCGGGCTCTCGGTTACTCCCGTTGCCGCCGGCACCGCCAACCCGCGACGGGCTGCCAAAGCAACGATCGGGCGGGCCAGCAGGTGACTCGAGCCGCCGTCCACCGCGGCCGCCAGGGTGAGCACCTCGTCCTCACTGAAGGGAGGAAGGGCCCGCACCGCACTCACTTCCGGCCGACCGACCGTCAGGGTCCCGGTCTTGTCGAGCAGCGCCGCGGTGATCTGGCCCAGCCGCTCAAGTGCTTCGCCGTGGC
>JBGQJV010000116.1:0-13056 GCA_041499215.1 Gemmatimonadota bacterium
AGCACCATGCCGCTCTCCCCGTTCACGAGGGGGAGCTGCGTGCCTCCGGCAAGTCGGGTCTCCGACCGGACCACCATTCGTCGGACTCACGCCGCCCGATTCTCGCCGGGGAGCGACTACCGCGGCCGCGTCACTTCGGCCGCACGCACAAGAACGCGCATGTGCGCTTCAAGCGCGGTGACTCCGGTCACGAAGCGTCAGTCGAGATTCATGAAGAGGGGGTCGAATACTGTCGTCCACACCCCGTCAGGCTCCGGTCGAGCCGCGCGCGATCGGAAGTGATCGAGATTGAGGCGCGCGATCGTGCGTCTCCCGACCCGATGGATGGTAGGCGGCCTCGTGTCCCGGGAGTATCGATCAAACGAGTGGAATCGGATGGAGTGCGAGAGCCCCATCGAAGGGACCAGGATCCGGTCAGGGGGCGAATGGCCACTGTGTTTTCTGGCTCCCCTGCCCGTCGAAATGCCCCGCCCGTCAGTTGCGCGTTGATTGAGCCTGCCGGGCTACCGTGGTGGGCGCGAGCATCCTCGCTCGAGCCCATCCTCTCTCTCGGAGGCCAGCCATGATCCGTGCCTTGATCCTCACCACCTTGCTGCTGTTCGGCATCCGCCCTGTCCGGCTTTCCAGGGTCCGCCCGTTTCAGAAGGAGAGCGGCTGGATCTCCACCTGCGACGGGATCGGTTGCCACGGCCGCCGCTCCGAGTGCGCGATGTACACCACCCGGAATGGCGATGCCACGTTCACCTCGCACTTCTGTTACGAGGACTGATACTCCCTGTCCGGGGGGGCCGATTCCCATCCACCCCCGGCAAGAGTAATTTTCCGCTGCCGATGGCCATCCCCGACGACGGTTGTCTCACGCTCCTCATCAACGCGGAGCTGTTCTCCCCAGAGCCCCAGGGCAAGCGCCACCTGCTCGTGGCCGGCGGACGCGTCGTCTGGATCGGAGACCAGGTGCCGCTACTGGACAAGAGCCTGGGGGTCGAGACCCGGGACCTCGGCGGCCGACGGGTCATCCCCGGCCTCATCGACGCCCACGTGCACCTGACCGGCGGCGGCGGCGAGGCCGGGTACCAGACCCGCGTTCCTCCCGTACCCCTCTCCCGCTTTACCCTCGGCGGCATCACGACCGTGGTTGGGGTGCTCGGCACCGACGACCTCACTCGCTCCCCGGCCGAGCTGGTGGCTACCGCGCGCGGGTTGTCGGCCCTGGGCCTCAGCGCGTTCTGTCACACCGGCGGATACCACCTGCCCCCCGCGACCGTCACGGGCACGGTGCGTGGTGACATCGTGCATCTCGATCCGGTGCTCGGCATCGGTGAGCTCGCCCTCAGCGATCATCGCTCCAGCCAGCCCACGCTTGATCAACTGCTCCAGGTGGCGGCGGAGGCACACGTCGCCGGGCTGATGACCGGCAAAGCCGGGCTGGTGCACCTGCACCTGGGCGATGGACCGCGCGGGCTCGAGCTGGTGCGGAGGGCGGTCACCGAGAGCGAGCTGCCGGCACGGGTGTTCCACCCGACGCACGTGAACCGGCGACGGGCGCTGTTCGAAGAGGCGCTGCAGCTGGTGCCGCTCGGCATCACCATCGACGTGACGGCGTTCCCGGTGGGTCCGGAGGAGGACGCCTGGTCCGCCGCCGATTCGCTGGTGCGCTACTGGAACAGCGGACTCCCGGCCGAGTGCATCACGGTGAGCTCCGACGGAGGCGGGTGCCTCCCGGTGTTCGACGACGACGGCCGGGTGGCGGCCATGGGTGTAGGGGATCCCGGGGCGCTGGCGCGGACCGTGCAGGAACTCCTGGGCAGAGGGCTGGATCTGGGGCGCATCCTGCCCCCGTTTACCGCCAATGTGGCCCGCGTGCTCCGGCTGGCGCGGAAGGGCCGGATCGCCCCCGGGGCCGATGCCGACCTCGTGGTGCTGGATGACGCAGGAAAGGTCTGGGACGTGATGGCCAACGGGCGCTGGCATGTCGAGCGCGGCCGGGCGGTCATCCGGGGAACTTTCGAAGAGGCGAGTCGATGAGTCCGTCGCAGGTGATACCCGGAGAAGAGCGCGGCTACATCATTCCGGTCGGTGGCGCGGAAGCCAAGGCGCACGACTCGCCGATCCTCCGGCGTTTCGTGAAGCTGGCGGGCGGGCGCAAGGCTCGCATCGCGATCATTCCCACCGCCTCGCTCCAATCGGATACCGGCCGGCGCTACGAGGGCATCTTCCGCGAACTGGGAGCGCACTCGGCCGACGCGCTGCCCTTCGAGGAGCGGCGTGACTGCGACGACGAGGGCGAGCTGGAGCGGCTGGACCGCTCGACCGGAGTATTCCTGACCGGCGGCAACCAGCTCCGGCTGGCCACCATCCTGGGGGGAACGCCGGCGGCCAAGAAGCTCCGGCTGCTCAACGCCGCCGGCGTGCCGGTGGCGGGGACTTCTGCCGGGGCAGCCTTCCTGTCGGAGCACATGATCGCCAACGGAGACGAGGGGGCCTCGCCCCGGGCGGGCAGCGTGACCCTCTCGCCCGGCCTCGGGCTCACCAACCGGGTGGTCATCGACCAGCATTTCAGGCAGCGGGACCGACTCGGCCGCCTGCTGACCGCCCTGGCCTACAACCCTTTCGCCATCGGACTGGGGCTGGACGAGGACACCGCCGCGTTCATCGCGCCTGACAACACGGTGGAGGTCGTCGGCTCGGGAGCAATCACCGTGATCGACCCCGCGGGGCTGGAGTTCAGCTCCATGGACCAGGCCAAGCGGAACGATCCGGTCTGCATGCTCGGCGTAAAGCTCCACATCCTGATCCAGGGAGCGACCTTCAACCTGCACACCCGCGAGGCCAACGCGGGCCAGGTGGTCTCCGGAAAGGGCTGAGTCCGCGGCGCCTTCCGCGACCCCGTTCGCGGACCATGAAGGACCGTGGTACAGGTCGTCCGCGACCCTATCGGATTCCGCGGGCGGCCTGTAGTCTTTTCGGAGCCAGCCGCTCCCTCGTGCAGGACTCCAGTCCGCGAGCCACGCATGAAGATTCTCGACCGGTCAGTCTATGTCGGCCCCAGTCTGTACGCCCTCTTCCCCGTCATCCGCCTGGATCTGGATCTCGGTCCGCTCGAGGAATGGCCGACCGGGCGCCTGGGGGAAGGGTTCCTCCGTCCGCTGTTCGCGGTGCTGCCGGGGCTCGAGGAGCACGGTTGCTCCTACGGCGAGCCGGGTGGTTTCCGGCGTCGCTGTCAGGAGGGGGAGGGGACCTGGCTCGGGCATGTGCTGGAGCATGTCGCCATCGAGCTGCAGCAGGCGGCGGGCGAACCGGTGACCTTCGGCAAGACCCGCTCCGCGGAGCGGCCGGGCACCTACACGGTGGTCTACCAGTACGAGCAGTCCGACGTGGGGATCGAGGCCGGCAATCTGGCGTTGTCCCTGCTCGCTGCCCTGCTGCCGGAGACCATCCGGCCCGAGGGGCTGGTGTCGTCCGGGTTCCGGATGGAGAGCGAGCTGGAGGACTTCATCCGCTACGCCCAGCGACGGCATCTGGGGCCCAGCACCGCGGCGCTGGCCCGTACCGCGGAGGCCCGGGGGATTCCGTGGATCCGACTCAACCAGCACAGCCTGATCCAGTTCGGCCACGGGGTGCACCAGCAGCGCATCCAGGCGACGGTGACCAGCCGTACGCCGCACATCGCGGTGGAACTCGCCTCGGACAAGGAAGAGACCAACAAGATCCTGTCCAACCTCGGCCTGCCGGTGCCGCGTCAGCGGCTGGTGCGGAACGAGTCGGAGGCGGTGCGCGCGGCGGAGGCGATCGGCTACCCGGTGGTGGTGAAGCCTTACAACGCCAACCACGGCCGTGGCGTGGCGATCCATCTGACCGAGGAAGGCCAGGTGCGCGCCGCCTTCCCGCTGGCGCAGGCGCACAGCAGCAGCGTGATCGTCGAGAGCTTCATCACCGGAGACGATCACCGGATGCTGGTGGTGAATGGCCACCTGGTGGCCGTGGCCAAGCGGGTGCCGGGCCACGTGCAGGGCGATGGCAGCCACACCATCGAGGAGCTGGTGGCGATCGTGAACAACGACCCGCGCCGCGGCGTGGGGCACGAGAAGGTGCTGACCCGGCTCGAATTCGACTCTCAGGCCGACCGGCTGCTGGCTCAGAAGGGGTACACCAGGACCAGCATCCCGGCCGCGGAGGAAATGGTGTTCCTCCGCTCCACCGGCAACCTCAGCACCGGCGGCACCGCCATCGATGTGAGCGACGTGGTGCACCCGGACAACATGGAGATGGCGGTCCGCACGGTGAAGGCGTTGGGCCTGGACGTCGGCGGGGTCGACTTCCTCTCACCCGACATCACCGTCTCTTACAAGGAGAACGGCGGCGCCATCTGCGAGGTGAATGCCGCGCCCGGATTCCGCATGCACACCGCCCCGAGCGAGGGGCGGCCCCGGGACGTGGCCGGCCCGGTCATCGACATGCTGTTCCCGCCCGGCACGCCCTACCGGATCCCGATCGCGGTCATCACCGGCACCAACGGCAAGACCACCACCGCTCGGATGCTGGCCCACATCCACAAGCTGGCGGGCTCCTGCGTCGGGCTTACCACCACGGACGGCGTGTACATCGACGGCCAGTGCACGGTGAAAGGCGACATGACCGGACCGGTCGCCACCCGGATGGTGCTGATGGACCCGCAGGTGGAGGTGGCGGTGCTGGAGGTGGCCCGCGGCGGTCTGCTCCGCGCCGGGCTCGGCACCCGCTTCATCGACGTGGCGGCGGTGCTGAACGTCCAGTCCGACCACCTTGGTCTCAAGGGGGTCGAGACCCTGGAGCAGCTGGCCCTGGTCAAGCGGATCCCCATCGAGGTGGCGAAGGACACCGCGGTGCTCAACGCCGACGATCCCCACTGTCTCAGAATGGCGAGCTACACCGAGGCGAAGTTCGTCTGCTACGTGACCCTCAACAACAGCCACACCCTGGTGCGGGAGCACATCCGCGCGGGCGGCCGGGCGGTGGTGCTGGAGGCGGGAGTCAACGGTCAGATGATCACCCTGTTCGACCGGGGTGCTCACATCCCGCTGGTGTGGACCCACCTGATTCCCGCGACCCTCGAGGGCCGGGCGCTGCACAACGTCCAGAACGCGATGTTCGCGGCGGCCCTTGCTTTCAGCATGGGAGTGAAGCTGGAAGACATCCGCCACGGGCTCCGCACCTTCGACACGACCTTCTTCCAGGCGCCGGGCCGGATGAACGTCTTCGACGAACATCCGTTCAAGGTGATCGTGGACTACGGCCACAATGCGGCCGCGGTAGAGGCGATGTGCCAGCTGGTAGACCGGCTCGAGCCGCGCGGCCGGCGGTTGGTCGTGGTGGCGGCCCCGGGGGACCGGCGAGACGAGGACATCCGCGACATCGCCCGCACCTGCGCCGGCCACTTCGACCACTACATCTGCCGCCGGGACGACCGGCTCCGTGGCCGCGGGCCCGAGGAGGTCCCCCGCCTGCTGCAGGACGCCCTGCTCGCGAACGGAGTGCGGCCGGACCAGATCGACGTCCTCCCCGAAGAGCCCGCGGCGGTGAGCCACATCCTCGCCATGGCCCGCCCGGGCGACTTGGTGCTGATCTTCGCCGACCAGGTGAGTCGCACCTGGAAACAGGTGATCAACTATCGCTCCGAGGCCACTGCGCCGGTGGAGCGGCCGCCCCAGCCGGTGGTGGTGGCTCCGCCACCCGTGCCAGAGCCGCTGGTGAGCGAATACGCCTCCCTGATACGCGACGAGCGCGGTGTGCGCCTTGCCCGAGAGCCCGAGGAGGAGGACTAGGGGAGCCCAGGGCGCAAGGGGCGGGAACCCGCGGGCGGGCCCAACTGGCCAGATGCGTGTGCACGACCTTCCTTCGCGCGGGGTGGCGATATTCCAGTCATGGCCGATCCTATCATCACCCTGACCGACTCCCGGCGGCTTACCGGCCCCAACCTGCTCTGGGAGCGGCCGGGTGCCATCCTGGACGTCGCCATATCGTCCTCCCATTCTGATCTCGCCGTGGCCGCATGGCAGGACGCGGCGCGCCGCGCTCTCGCCGCGGTCGGCTGGTCGGATGAACAGTGCCGGGTGCGGCGGTTCCAGGGCGGCGCGAGCCTCGCCATCAGTGCTCCGATCGACGCGCTGTTCGCCGCCACCGAGGTCAACGAGTGGGCCCTGGAGGCGGCCAACGCCGCCCTCGGTGGCCCGGCCGCACCCGACCTGGCCGAGGCCGGCGCGCGGCTCCGCGATCTGATCGCGCAGGAGCGCAAACCCGCTCTCATGGCGTTGAGCCGTGCGGCTCGCCGCAATGGCGTCTCCTTCCTCGCGGACACCGAGCTGGTCTCCGTCGGCACCGGGAGCGGGTCAGTCGCCTGGCCGGTGAGTGAGCTGCCTTCGCCCGGGGACGTGGACTGGGCCAGGGTGCGAGACGTGCCGACGGTGCTGGTGACCGGCTCCAACGGCAAAACCACCACCGCCCGACTGCTCACGGCGGTGCTTACCTCCGCCGGCCGAGTGACCGGGATGTGCTGCAGTGACAGCGTGAACGTCGGCGGTGAGGTGGTGGATCGGGGCGACTGGTCGGGTCCGGGCGGCGCCCGCAAGGTGCTGCGCGACCAGCGGGTCCAGGTGGCGGTGCTGGAGACGGCGCGCGGTGGGATGCTCCGTCGGGGGCTCGCCGTGACCCGGGCGGATGCGGCGATCATCACCAACGTGGCCGAGGACCATTTCGGTGAGTTCGGCATTCATGACCTGGCCGGGCTGACCGAGGCCAAGTTCGTGGTGACCCGGGCGCTGGGGCCTCAGAGCCGGCTGATGCTCAATGCCGACGATCCCTCGCTCGTGGCGCGGGCGGTGCTCGCCACTGCGCCGATCGTGTGGCTCACTCTCGATCCAGACAATGCGAGGGTGCGGACCCACATCGATCAGGGCGGGGAAGCCGCCCTGGTGGAGGATGGTGACATCGTGCTCGTGCGGCAGCGGCGCAAACACCGGGTGACGCCGCTCGCCGACGTTCCGATCACCCTCCGCGGCATCGCGCGGCACAACGTAGCCAATGCCCTCGGAGTTGCGGCGCTGGCGTCACGGCTCGGACTGGACGGCGAGACCATCGCGCTGGGCCTTGCCAGATTCCGCGGCACGCCGGAGGAGAACCCGGGCCGGCTCAACCTGTTCGATCTCGGTGGCGTGACCGCGGTCGCCGACTTCGCCCACAATCCGCACGGCATGAACGCGCTGGTTGCCCTGGCGGGGACCCTCCCGGCGCGGAGACGACTGGTGCTGCTGGGCCAGGCGGGGGACCGGGACGATATCTCCATCCGCGACCTGGCTCGGAGCGCCTGGGGACTCCGACCGGACCGCATCATCCTCAAGGAGATGGACAAGTACCTCCGGGGGCGTGCGCCGGGAGAGGTGACCCGTCTGCTCCGGGAAGAGCTGCTCGGACTGGGCGCGCCATCAGAGGCTATCGGCCACGCCGGCTCGGAGTATCAGGCGGTGCTCGACGCGTTGGCGTGGGCCCGGCCGGAGGACCTGCTGGTCCTGGCGGTGCATAGCGAGCGGGAACGGGTCCTGGCCCTGCTCGACCGGCTGGAGCGGCAGGGGTGGGTACCCGGGGCGCCACTCTCGGCGTGAACCCAGAGCCCAGGCTCCGGGTACGACACCCCGGTCCGACCGGCCAGCAGGCCGGTCGGTCATGGGAGGGGAGGATCTCTCACGAATCGGCTTGCGAAGCCGGAAGGTGGACTGACTGTGGACTGACTAAGGAACAGGGAGCAGGAAACGGGGGAATTGGGAACAGCAGCGGTCCTGTCCCCTCCTCCCACTTCCCTGCTCCCTGCTCCTACTCCGCGTGCCCCCAACTGTCCCAGGTCAGGGCGCAGCGATCCTGGAAGTACTCCTTGGGGTGGCCTTCGCGGTCCAGCAAGGCGTGCAGCATTTCGTGCCGGACCACCAGCTCGTTCTCGGCGTAGTTGCCGGCAAGGATGATCCGGACTCCGGCGCTCGAATGGGACCAGAGTCCCACCTTGGTGCCGGCGCTGGTCTGAAAGGTCTGGGCGTTGGGAACGACGTACCACTCGATGCGAGTGAAGTCCCCCGACATGCCAGAGCAGGCCTCGGTCTTCGCCCACCACTCCCGGTACTGCTCGGGGGCGGCGACCAGCTGTGCGCTGGAGGGAAGCGGATCGGCTGGGCCAAGGGCCTCACAGGCCGCGAGGGTTGCCAGCAGCGCGAGACAATACATCGGCATCGGGATCTTCGGCATGAGGCTCTTTCTTTCCCATGCCCGGGAACACTCAAGGGTGACGCTGTTTCGCATCACACTCCGCAGTCCTACCACCTTCGGCACCGAGCTATCTCGCGCGCTTCCAGTCAGCGCTGGAGACCTCTAGTTTTGCGGCCCCGGATCGCTCCGGGTGTGCTCTTGTCGGGCGGCTCGTGGTTCGTCTGACTTCTGGATACTTCGGGGGGTAGTGCTGCGAGAAGGGTGCCACCTATTAACTTGTTGCTATACAACGCCTTAGTACCACATTGCAGGGTCAGATTCGTAGCGTTGATGCGGGTACCCGGTGGACCGACGCAACACTCTTGTCCGGCCTCCTCCCCGCCTTACCCCAAGGGAACAAGGATTCCCCACCGAATGGTGCCTCGATCTCGCTCCGTCCTGGCCGCCGCCGGCCTGGCGCTCTGCCTCTCCGGATACCACGCCCCGGCGCTACCACCCACCCTCATCGTGGTCCTCACCATCGACCAGCTCCGGGCGGACTACTTCACCCGCTGGCCGGGCCAGTGGACGGGGGCCTTCCATCGGCTCCTGGCCGAGGGAGCGATGTTCCCCAATGGCAGGCAGGATCACGCCATTACCGAGACGGCCCCGGGTCACGCCACGATCCTGTCGGGGCGCTATCCCGCCCACACGGGGATTCCGCTGAATGAGCTGGGAGTCCCGGATTCGACCGTCCAGTTGATCGGCGGGCCGGCGGGGTCAGGCGCCTCTCCCCGCCGCTTCGTGGGGACGACTCTGGTCGATTGGCTCCGACGGGATGACCCAGGCCTCCGATTCCTCTCCGTGTCGCGCAAGGACCGTGGTGCGATTCTCCCGATCGGACGGGCGCGCGGACCGGTGTTCTGGTTTGCCGGCGGCCGATTTACCACCAGCACCTGGTACGGTGATACGCTGCCCGCCTGGGTGACCCGGTGGAACTCCCTCCGCGGTCCGGAGCGGGAGGAAGGCACGACCTGGACCCTGCTTCTGCCGGATTCTGCCTACCATGAGCGGGACGACCAGCCCTGGGAGCATGGTGGCAAGGACATCACCTTTCCGCATCGGATTCCGGCGGACTCGGCCGGTGCCCTCGAGACCCTGCCCGAGCGGCCCGCGATGGATTCGCTGACACTGGACTTTGCGCTGGCCGGGACCCGCGCCCTCGGGCTCGGCACGCGCGGCCGGCCCGACCTCCTGGCCATCTCCCTCTCGGCCACCGACTACATCGGCCACGAGTGGGGCCCTGACTCGCGCGAGGTGCACGATCAGCTGCTCCGGCTGGACCGGTGGCTGGGTGGCTTTCTCGATTCACTCGCCACCATCACGCCCAAGGAGCGCATTCTGGTTGTACTGACGGCGGATCATGGCGTGACGCCGTTCCCCGAGCTGGCGCTCTCGGAGGGACATCCCGGTGGGCGTATCCCGCTCGGACGCCTGGTGCACGGCGTCAATCGGCTAGTCGGGGATGCGCTGCGGGAGAGCTCCGGCCTCATCTATGCGGACACCGCCAGGCTCCACGCCGCCAAGGTGAATCCGGAGAGCCTCGCGACGGCGCTGGTGGCTACGGTGCAGAAACTCCCCGGTGTGGTCGACGCGTGGACTCCCGCGACCCTCGGCGCGCCGCTAGCCAGCAACGTGCACGCGAGCCGGTGGCGCAGGGCGCTCCCGCGGACCCTCCCCTGGCTGGTCTGCGCCCAGGCAGCGCCGGGTTACATTTGGTCGGACGGCCCCGGCTCCACCGCCCACGGCACGACCAACCCGGACGACGTCAACGTCCCGATTGGGTTTCTCGGCGCCGGCATTCGCCCCGGTCTCTATTCCGATTCGGTGACCACGGTGGATATTGCCCCGACGCTTGCCCGACTTCTCGCCATTAAGCCGGGTGAAAAAGTTGATGGCCATGTGATTCGCAGAGTTCTGAGATAGTTCGGAGTTCGAAGTTCCAAGTTCGACGATCCAGGACCGGAGAAGCTCGACGGGCGGGTGATCAAGCGGTTGTTCAAGTAGTTCCGCGTTCCGCGTTCCGAGTTCCGCGTTCTTTCCTGGGAAGTCTGGTGCCGCAGGTCTGGAGATATCGGATCAGTCCCCACAGCATGCGTGAGACATTTGCGGCACGCTCGTGCAGGGACGCTGCTGTCGCTGGGTCCAGGTAGTTCCGGTCCTGACAGAGGTACAGTTGCGCGCGGAGCTCCGCGGCTGATCCCTTGGCGATGAGCAGGAAGTGCCGGAAGGAGGGTGCGGATCGCCGGTCGAACCCCTCTGCAATGTTTGAGACGACGGAGACTGCGGCACGGCGCATCTGGTCGGCGAGTCCGAAATTGCGCCTCAGCGGGTGAGTGGTGCAGGCCTCGTCGATCAGGGCAGAAAGCGCTCTGGCTTCGCGCCACACCCTCAGGTCTTCGAAACGGTGCACGGATGCCATCTCTCGATTGTGGCATGGGACCAGTCCTTGAGGAGTGCCATTGGCGATTCACCAGTGCCGAGAAAACGCGGAACGCGGAACGCGGAACGCGGAACTCCCTGTCTTGGAGTCCGAACCGCCGCCGTTACCCTGCTTCCCCTGCCCCCACGCCTCCAACTGCTGCTCCTGGGGGGTGACGTTGAGCGACCAGGAGGCGGCGGACCTGGGAGCCACGTACGGCCACGAGAAGGTGTACAAGAGTCGCTGGGGGGAATGGCGGACCCGGGTCCGGAAGGGCAAGTGCGTCTTTCTGGTCGACAATGCCTGCTCGATCCATGCCGATCCGCACTATCCCGCGGTGTGTCGCGGGTTTCCGTTCATCGATGCCGAGAGCGGCGGGCCCTACCGTTACGATCAGACGATCTGCCCGGAGTTCGAGCAGCGGGACGACCTGCGGGAGGTGCGGCGGCGGGGAACGTGAGCAGACACAGTGAGAAGTGAGAAGTGAGAAGTGAGAAGTGAGAAGTGAGAAGTGAGAAGTAAGAAGGGAGAAGGGAGTAGGGCGAAGGAGCGGCGTCAGGCCGCAGTCAAGACGCAGGGGTCTTAGCCGGTCATTGGCCAGCACTATTCGGGTCCTACTTGGGGGTAGTAATGCGACGTACGTCATCAGGAGCGGATGCGGTTGCTTCTCACTTCTCACTCCTCACTTCTCACTTACTCCTCGCTCTCCTCCTCGTCTGTCCAATGTCTCTCGAGGCGCAGTCCTCTGACCCGACGCTCGACCGCGCCCGTCGACTCTTGGACCAGACCATTCTGATCGATGGGCACAACGACCTTCCCTGGGAGATCCGTACCGCCAAGGACGCGCCGCGGGACGTCGCGGCGTACGATCTGCACACGACCACCAAGGGGATGACCGACCTGGCGCGGCTGGCGGAAGGGCGTCTGGGGGCGCAGTTCTGGTCGATCTATATCCCCGGCGAGATCAAGGACAGCGGCTTTGCCCGGGTGCAGCTGGAACAGTTCGACATCGCCCGCCGGATGATCGCGCGCTACCCGGATCGGCTGGCGCTGGCGCTCACCGCGGACGACATCGTCCGGGCCAAGAAGCAGAAGCGGGTCGCCTCGCTGCTGGGAATGGAGGGGGGGCACGCGATCGAGAATTCGCTCGGCGCCCTCCGGGCGTACTACGACCTCGGCGCGCGTTACATGACCCTCACCCACAACGTCACGCTCGACTGGGCGGACGCGGCGCTGGGGGAGCAGAAGCACGGCGGGCTGACCCGGTTCGGCCGGGAGGTGGTGCGGGAGATGAACCGGCTGGGCATGCTGGTCGATCTGTCGCACGTGGCGCCGTCCGTCATGAGCGACGCGCTGGACGTCTCGGAGGCGCCGGTGATCTTCTCCCATTCCTCGGCCCGCGCCCTGGTGGACTTTCCCCGCAACGTGCCGGATTCGATCCTCGCCCGGTTGCCGAAGAACGGCGGCGTGGTGATGGTGACCTTCGTGCCCGGCTTCGTCTCCAACGAGGTCCGCCTGGCGGAGGACCAGTCCGACAGCGTGCAGGCGGAGCTGGAGAAGGCCGTGAGCGACACCGCCGAGCGGCGGCAGCAGTGGCGGGCGTGGCGTTCGGCCCATCCCATGCCCACCGCGACCGTGGCGCAGGTGGCGGACCACGTCGAGCACGTACGCAAGATCGCCGGGGTGGATCACGTGGGAATTGGCAGCGACTTCGACGGGATCGGCCGGGGGCCGGATGGCCTGGAAGACGTCTCCAAGTTTCCGCTGCTCTTCGCCGAGCTGATGCGCCGCGGGTGGAGCGACGCTGATCTGAAGAAACTCGCCGGGGAGAACGTGCTCCGCGCGCTGCGTCAGGCCGAGGCCGTTGCGGCGAGGCTGCAGAAGGAGCGCCAGCCCTCCACCGCGACGATCGATCAGCTGGACGCGCCGGCTCCGGCTACACCATAGGCCAAACAGACGGACCGGCGGACCGGCGGACAGACGGACAGTCGAGACGGACGAGACGGACGAGACGGTCAATCCTGTGAACGGGGTGGTCTATCTCGGAGGTCGAAACGCTCTCCGTCAGAGCCCAAGATCCCCAGTAGTTCCGTCTGAAGGGCGTTCGAAGAAACGAATTTACCACGGAGGCACGAAGTACTCGGTGGGTGCACGGAGAAAACAGAAACTTTCAGTGGTTCTCCGTGTAACCTTCGCGTCCTCGATGCCTCCGTGGTGCGCAGTTAACGGGCCCGCATCAAGCTCGCCGGCGAAATCCGATGATCCCCCCGACCGTCACCGCCGTGATCGCGAACGCGAACCACTGCAGCGCATAGCTCAGATGCGGTCCGTCGTCGAGTCCCGGCGCCTCATCCCGCCGCGGCTGCGCC
>JBGQJV010000117.1:0-12962 GCA_041499215.1 Gemmatimonadota bacterium
CCGCCTTCCCGCCTGTCCGCCTCACCGAGGCATGCAGCTCAGGATGTTCGCGGCCCGGGCGGTACCGGTGGGGTGCTCAGTGTCGAAGCTGCGGTCGCCCAGCCGGGAGAAGAACCGCACCGCGGCCAGCGAGCCTTCGCGGTCGGCATTGCCCAGCGTCCGGGCGGCCAGGCAGTCAGCCTCGAGTTCCTTCTGCTGCAGCAGCCGGTTGCGCTGAGAGGGATCGGAGCGCAGGGCGCCGGAGCGGGTGTGCTTCAGCGCGATGTGGGCGTGCTCGTGAGCCATGAAGAACCTGGCCAGATCGGACCCGAATTCCCGCATCAGGGTCGGGTTGTAGTAGATCACGGGGTGGACCGAGTCATAGACCGCCACGGCTACGTCGCGCAGCGACACATCGGCGATCTCCCGCACCTGGGCGGCTGCCGGACGGCTGGGCGGCACGGGACGCCCGGCGCCCAAGAGCGCCGCGAGTCCAGTTACCACCACCGTCAGCAACCTGTTCATCATGCTCCCACCCTCCCCGGATCCTGTCTCTGGTCTTCTGACCCTCGTGAAACGCAAGGCCCCCGCGTTCTGGTATCTGAACGCGGGGGCAATCGATCAGCGTTGAAATCGCTGTCAGCCTCGTCGCGTTCGTCTGGGGATGAAACCGACCCCCCGGCACTCAAGCCGGACCTGGAGGTTCTGGTTGTGCTTCATCACACCAGTCATGCTTGCCCGTCAGTTGGTTCGTTCGTTCTATTCGAGGTACGCAGCTCCACCCGCCTGTTTCTCATATCGTCCAGCGTCCGGTGCAGCTTGAGTGTCGAATTGTGCGCTACCTCACTCTTTTCGAACGCTCGGGCCGGTTTGACGGTTCCGCCGGCGCGCACCTCTTTCTAAAGCATCATACGTGCCATTGACCGCCGGGGGCCCCCCGTTACGATTCCCAGATCCGCCAGGGGTATCCAGGGGGCGGGCCAGGGCCAACTTGGCCCGGGGCCTTCCTGGATTGAGAAAGTCCCTTGGAACCTGATCCGGCTCATACCGGCGAAGGGAGCGCGGCCACGCTGCTCCATTTCGCCTCCTCGACAGGAGCAGCGCCATGTCACGCCTCGCCTCACCCTCCTCCAGCTCCCTGATTTCCCCTGTAGAGCAGCCATTCCCCAACTCCACGAAGGTCTACCAGGAAGGCTCCCGCGGCATCCGGGTGCCGATGCGGGAGATTGCCCTGTCAGGCGGGGAGACCCCCGTCCGGGTCTACGACACCAGCGGTCCGGCCGGTCAGGACGTCCGGCAAGGACTTCCGGGCCCTCGGCAGCCGTGGATCCTGGAGCGGGATGTGGAGCGGGTGGGAAACAACAGTGTGACCCAGGCCACAAATGGCCTGATTCCCGCCACACTGGAACGCCCTGCCTACCGCGGCAGGGGTGCGGTGACCCAGCTCCATTACGCCCGGCGGGGGGAGGTGACCCCGGAGATGGAGTTCGTGGCGCTCCGCGAAGGGCTGGAGGAGGATTTCGTGCGGAGCGAGGTCGCCCGGGGCCGGGCGATCATCCCGGCGAACATCAATCACCCCGAGCTCGAGCCGATGATCATCGGCCGGGGCTTCCACGTAAAGATCAACGCCAATATCGGCAACTCGGCAGTGACCAGTTCCATCGACGAGGAGGTGGAGAAGCTTCGGTGGGCGGCGTTGTGGGGGGCCGACACGGTGATGGATCTGTCCACCGGTAGGAACATCCACGCCACTCGGCAGTGGATCATCCGCAACAGCGCGGTGCCTATCGGAACGGTGCCGATCTACCAGGCGCTGGAGAAGGTGGGAGGGGTCGCGGAGGACCTCACCTGGGAGGTCTACCGCGACACGTTGATCGAACAGGCCGAGCAGGGGGTCGACTACTTCACGGTGCACGCCGGGGTGCTGCTGCCGTACATCCCGCTCACCGCGGACCGGGTCACGGGTATCGTTTCGCGTGGCGGATCGATCATCGCCAAGTGGTGCCTGGCCCACCACCAGGAGAATTTCCTCTACACCCGCTTCCGCGAGATCTGCGAGATCATGCGGGCCTACGACGTCTCGTTCTCACTGGGAGACGGCCTCCGCCCGGGGTCGATCGCCGATGCAAACGACGAGGCGCAGTTCGCCGAGCTCAGGACCCAGGGCGAGCTGAACCGGATCGCGTGGGAGCACGACGTGCAGGTGATGAACGAGGGGCCGGGGCACGTGCCCATGCACTTGATCCGGGAGAACATGGAGAAGCAGCTCGAGTGGTGCGGCGAGGCGCCGTTCTATACCCTCGGTCCGCTCACCACCGACATCGCCCCGGGCTACGACCACATCACCAGCGCCATCGGCGCCGCCATGATCGGGTGGTACGGCACGGCGATGTTGTGCTACGTCACGCCCAAGGAGCACCTGGGCCTCCCGAACCGGGACGACGTGAAGGCCGGGGTGATCGCCTACAAGATCGCCGCCCATGCCGCCGACCTAGCCAAGGGGCACCCGCGGGCCCGCGCCCGGGACGACGCGCTCAGCAAGGCGCGGTTCGAGTTCCGCTGGGAAGACCAGTTCAATCTGTCGCTGGATCCGGTGACCGCCCGGGCCTACCACGACGAGACTCTGCCTGCGGAGGGGGCGAAGGTGGCTCACTTCTGCTCGATGTGCGGCCCCAAGTTCTGCTCGATGAAGATCACCCAGGACCTCCGAGAGGCGGCAGCGGGAATGGCCCGCAAGTCGGCGGAGTTCCGGGAGCGCGGCGGCGAGATCTACGTGAAGGGGTAGCGCGAACGGAGGGCAAACGTGTCGCCCCGGATGGCTCCGGCGTCCAAGGGTTGAGAGCGATGGATGGCCACCCATCACCTTCACCCCTGGTTCGTGCACGGGGGTGTTGCACGCCTGCGGCGAGGATGGTACCGGACCGGACGAAGGAACCCACGCGCGCTCCAGGAAAGAGGGAGCTGCACGATGGGCGACGCCATTGGTCTGCGGGAGGTCCAGTTTCCTGGGTGCGCGACAGGCCCGCCTCAATCGCGGACTCTACCTCCGACGATCACGGCGTCTCGTCGCAGACGGGCTCGCCTTGGCGGAGCGCGGCGGTGCCATCGGCGGTGCCCGGGACCTCTGGCAGGTCCGCGCGGTTGCCTGCGAAGATGACGCACTGGCGATTGGGCCTGGCCGGTCGCCAGCCGATGGCCACCCAGCCCGCGCCCCCCGCATACAGCACCTTGAGCCGGACATCATCCTCGGCCGGAAGCCGGAGGCTGGTCAGGTCCTGGCTGAAGAAGTTGTAGACGTTGTAGTACTCCTCCTCCGCGCGGTCCAGCACCCGCAGCCGTTCCGCGACCGGCAGGAGGTCCGCCGGAGGCTGACCCTGCGCCGCGGCGGAGGTGGACGCCAGGACGAGCAGGAGCGCGGCGCAGAGTGGACGCAATAGCATGCGATAACGAAGCACGCCCCGGTCCCGGTTGCAAGTCCGACCGCTCCCGGTCTGGAGTGCTCCGCCCTCCCCGGCGGGCATGACAGCCCGGCAGTCCTGCGATACATTGCCCGTCGGCCCCCGCCTCATCCAAGCCCCGAAAAAGGAACGCATCGTGAAGCAGCATGCTGCTCCTGCCCTGCTGGCCCTGATCATGGCGTTCGGCTGTGCTCGCAAGGAAGCTCCCCCGCCTGAGGTGGCGACGCCGGCCCCCGTGCGGGTGACGGTGATCCCCGGCTTCAGCACTCCGGAGTCGGTGATCTGGTCCGCCAAGGAGGATGTCTGGTTCGTCTCCAACATCAACGGCGTGCCGACTGCCAAGGATGGCAACGGATTCATCAGCCGGCTCAACCGCGACGGGGTGATCGACAGCCTGCGCTTCATCGCAGGCGGACGCGACAGCGTGACACTCAACGGGCCGAAGGGCATGGCGCTGGTGGGTGACACCCTATGGGTCGCCGATATCGACGCGGTGCGGGCGTTCAACGCCCATACCGGCAAGCCGGTGGCGAGCGTGGAATTCGGCAAGCAGGCCACCTTCCTGAACGATGTGGCGGTGGGGCCCGACGGGACGATCTACATCACCGACTCGGGGATGGGCTTCGACGACAAGGGGCAGATGACCCACCCGGGCCCCGACCGGATCTTTGCGATCAGTGGCCGGACCTGGACGATAGCGGCCGAAGGAGACTGGATGGAGCGTCCCAACGGAATCACCTGGGACGGAGCCAACGGTCGGTTCATCGTGGTGCCGTTCGGCGGGCCCCACCTGCTTGGCTGGAAGCGGGGGGTCGCCAAGGTCGATACCATCGGCACTGGCCCGGGAGGGCAGGACGGCGTGGAATTCGTCGATGGCGAGCTGCTGGTGACCAGCTGGGCCGATTCGAGCGTCTTCTCCGTCTCCAGTGCCGGCATCAAGAAGGTGGTTGCGGGCGTGAATTCCCCGGCCGACATCGGAGTGGATCAGCTGCGCGGCCTGGTGGCGATCCCGCTGTTAACCGAAAACCGGGTGGAGCTGTGGCGGGTGAAGTAGGGTGAACGGTGAAGGGTGAACGGTGAACGGGTGAGTAACCACACCGTTCACCGTTCACCTTTCGCCTCCACCCCCTCACTCGGCCCTCTCCTCCCCACCCAACAGCA
Organism: Gemmatimonadota bacterium; assembly: GCA_041499215.1. GTDB lineage: Bacteria > Gemmatimonadota > Gemmatimonadetes > Gemmatimonadales > GWC2-71-9 > JADJOM01. The sequence continues at coordinate 4,599 of JBGQJV010000117.1, forward strand.
ACTGCTCCCCGTTCCATCGCTTCGGGCGATCCGCTCCCAACCGCACCAGCCATTGCCGGTCCTTGCTGACCCAGGCGAACATCCCGCCCTTGTCGCCCAGCCGGATCTTCCAGTGCGTCGAAGGTCCCGGCCGGCACGGTGATATGTCCCACGAACAGGTCCTGTACCACGTCTTCCGCGTCGGCGGCCGACCCGGTAAGCCGGTAGGCCAGCGCCAGCGGCCCCGGAGCGTGCCGCCGGTAGGCGGTGCTCAGCGCTTCTGCGTCGCCCATCCGGAGGCGGGCGATCAGGTCGGCTTCGCCCAGCCCTGGTTGGGGTAGGGCAGCGGGGACGGGGACCGGGTTGGTGGTCACGACTGTAGAATGCCGGCCAGGGGCGGGGGATTACAGGGCGGGAAGGCCCTAAAGGACTCCCTCGCCCCCGGGTCGCGCCAAGGCGCTCCCGAAGGGGGCTCGGTCGCGCGAAGGCGCGAGGGCGGGAGGGGCGGGAGGGGCGGGAGGGAGAGAGCGATCGGCTCAGGTCCCGCGGCCGCCTCCGATCCTCGCCTCGATCCACAGCCATGACAGCGCGGCCACCAGGATCGCGAACAACGCCGGCTGGAGCCACACAAGGGCGAGGTCGCGTGATGGGCGGTGCCCGGCTTCCCGCCCGAAGCGCGGGCCACTGGCGGCCAGGCGGGCGCTCGCCTCCAGGCCGGTCCACTCCGCCGGATACGACACCCGGAACGGCACAGAGCGGTCGGCGCCAAGGCCGAGTCGGTGCCAGCCCGCGGTGCGGGGCCAGTAGAGCCCGGTCCACTGGATCGGGTCGAAGGGATCCTGCGCGAGCGGCACGGTGTCGACCACCCCCGTCGGGGAGGTGACAGACACACGGGGTGTTCGGAGTTCTGAGTTCCAGGTTCCTGGTGAGCCGGGGCTACCGGGAACCCCGAACTGTGAACTTCGAACTTGGAGGGTCAGTGACACCGGGTGATCGGCGCGGACCGGTCCGTCCGCGGCGATCGCGATCCGGGTGACCGTGTCGCGCGCCACTGCCAGGAGCAGCGTCCGCCAGTATGCGGCGAACAGGTCCGGCTCCCCTTCGAGGATCCAGCGAGAGGGGGCCCGCAGCAGGGTCAGCCCGACCCGCCCGCTGCCTGCCCGTCGGCTGGCGACGACGATCCGGCCCGCCTCGTCCCGGATGAGCGCCTCGATCCCGCCGGGCTTGAGTGTGGCGGCCTCCGCCTCTATCCCGGTGCGGGATTGCCGCGGCGCGTCGGTCCACGCCGGTCTGGCCACCCGGTGCTCCACCCCGTCTCCCGGCACGGACTCTCCTCCACCGGCCAGCGGCTCGAGGGCGAAGCCGCTGAGCAACCCGCAGGTGCCCCGCGCCAGCAGCCCCGGAGCATCCGCGGTGACCAGCAGGCCTAACCCCTGCTCGCGCACCTGGTGATTGAGCACGCTGCGCTCGCGGGGGGCAAGACTGGCCAGCGACCCGCCGTCGGCAAACACCGCGTCGAACTGTTCGAGCAGCGCCGGGGTGAGGTAACCGATCTCCCCTCCCTGGTCGTTCAGGCGTTCGGTGCGGTACCGGCCACGGCTGATGGTGGTTCGCACCGTGACTCGAGCGCCGCGGTCCCCCAGCCAGTGCTTGAGATAGGCGGTCTCGAAGCTGGGCGAGGCATCCAGGACCAGGACCGAGGGCGGCGCCAGCTCCCGCACCGCCACCCCGAGGGTCTCCGCCATCTCGGGCAAGCCAGGAGCCCGGAGCCGCAGCCGGTAGTCGACCGGACCAGCTGCCCGGGGCCGGTCGCTCAGCGCGAATCCGGCCGATACTCGCGTGACCCTGACGGAGTCGCGCGGGCCGGCGGGGTCTTCGAGGATCACCCAGGCGGCGTCAGCACCACTCAGAGTCACCGCACCTCTTACAGAGAGACGCTCGCCGACGGCGACCTCCGTCGGGAGGTCGAGCTGGGTCACACCGAACGGCAGCGGGGCCCGGTCGAACCCGGCGAGCTGGTGGATGGTGTCGGGCCACTCGTGAGCCAGGAGCCCCCACCCCGCGAGGCGCACCTCGGACCGGCGCTCGGCCAGGGTCGCGACGCTCTGGATCTGGTTGAGCGTGACAGCGTCGCGGGAGCGCGCGGCCAGGGGGGCCCCGGGGGTGAGCAGCGTGGCTGTGCCGGCTCCCCCCCGGCCGAGCAGCAGCAGAGTGATCGCTGCTACGGCTGCCAGCACCGCGACGACCCGCGAAAAGAGCTGGGCTCGGCCCGGCCGGCGGAATTCGAGCCGCACCAGCACGACGGCTACGAGCGCCGGGGCTGCCAGCCAGGCCATCACTGGCCGGCCCCCCGGAGCAGCGTGGCAAAGCGCCGCGCCAGCGGAGAGTCACCCGCGGGCGCCGACCAGGGTCTCGGCTCCGCCGGCGGAAGCGCGCTCCACAATCCCCGGATTGCCCGGGCTTCACAGCCGGCGCAATGCGCCCACCGTGCCACCGAATCCGCGAGCTGTCTCAGGTCGCGGAGCACCGGCAGCAGCCGCGGGTCGTCGACCGCGAGTGCCGCCAGCTCCCGGCCCGCGGCGGTGAGCGCGTTCAACGACGCCCCGGGCTCTAGGGTCGACGGTTTCGCAGCCTGCAGCAGCGCGAGCGCCGCCCGAACCGCCGGGAGGCTGTCCCGGCGCTGGTCGTTCGCCTGCAGCCGCTGATCATGGATGTCCTTGAGCTTGCCGGTGAGCCGCAGCTTGTCGACCTCGATCGGCGGAGGGTCGAACCCGACCCGCTGCACGTAGACCCGCGCGTCCTGCTGCACCTGCTTGATCAGCTCCAGCGCCTGATACATCGACGGCAAGGCGCGCCGGGGCTCCGCGATCCTGAGGTGGAGCTCCGCCTGCCACATCGCGCCAACCGCCGCGCGCAGCTTGTCCTTGACCGACATGCCGAGCAGCGTGGCGTTCTCGGTGTCGTCGTGCTTGTGGGTGAATTTGTCCGCCGCCTTCTTCTGCGCCGGCTCCCTGGCGCTGGGGTCGTTGCGGTTCGCCGGGGTCTCGTCGCCCGCCTCGGGCGCAGGCTCCTGGTCGGGCGTGGCCGCCGTCGCAGCCGCGTGCTCCCGGCCACCCATCGGCTGGAGCTGCTCCTCGAACTCCTCTCCCAGAAACTGTCCGTACCGGAGCCGGAGCAGTCCCTGATCCATCCCCAGCCCATTGGAGCGCTCGCGGAATTCCGCTTGGGTGATCTTGGACTGGTCGGCGAGCAGCTTCTCGGTATCGATGATCAGCTGCCGCTGGCTGCGGAAGTATTCCGGCTGCGCCCCGATCGCGAGTCGGGCGAGGTCCGCGGGAGCGGTCCGGGTGGTGTCCCGAATGCTGATGAAGACGGTCTCCGAGCGGGAGCGATTGGGCGATGGGGTCTTCCGGTCGGTGGCCTCGACGTCGAAGTACAGTTCGTCCCCGGGACCCAGGCCGAGTGCCTGGAGATCGAGCGTGGTGCGCAACAGCTCGCCGTGTTCCTCGCGCCGCTTCCGCTCGGCGAACGGCAGCCGGAACCGGCGGAAGCGCACGGCTTCGCCCCGGCCGGTCGCGATGGTCGCCAGGAGGGCGACGCTATCCACGCCGTAGTCGTCGTTGGCGAGCACCTCCACAGGCACCGGCGGCAGAGTATCGGGGTCGTAGCTGGTGCGTTCCTCCGGCCGTACGATCGTGAGCGTTGGCGGCCGGTCCGGTCGCACCGCCACGCGGTAATCGTCCGACGTCAACGCGAGCGCGTCGCCGTGCTGCAGCCGGACCCGGACCAGCAGCGAGCGTTCGGCCAGCGACACTGCCCGCCATGTGCCGCCGCCGTCGGTCTCGAGCGGGAGGGAGTCGCCGGACGAGGGGATGAGCCACGCCGCATCGACCGGCCCCGCGGTGGTGAGCCGCCAGGTGAGCCGGGCTCCTTCTTCGGCCTCGATGTCCGCGCCGGCCGGATGGTGCGGCGGCAGGCCGGTGTACGCCGGCGGCACGATTTCCAGCTCCAACCCCCGCAGGGTGAGACTCGTCCCGTCGCTCCCGGGCGCCCACACGGTGCGAAGTCCCCGGGGTGATGGCGGGAGCAACAGGAGCAGCGTGCCGGCCAGCACCAGCGGCAGGCCCGCCGCGGAGGCGCGGCGGAGCTCGGTCCGGGGCAGGACCGATCGAACCCGAGCAGGATCCCAGCGCCGCTCGACCCGCGCCCGCTGCAGCCTGGCCAGTGTCCCCTGGGAACCGGCGGGTTGAAGCAGCAGACTGGCGCTCTCCTCCAGTTCCGGCAGCGCCCGGTCCAGATGGCGGGCCATGGTCTCGCCGTCGACCGGCCGGCTCCGTTCCCCGGCCCAGGCGGCCAGCAACCCACCGACGAGGCCGGCCGCCAGAGCGAGCGCAACGCCCCGCGGACCACCGCCGGCGTAATGCACCAGACCAGCGAGCCCCAGTCCGGCTGCGCCACCAGTGAGGAGCCGGCTGATGCCGCGCTCCACCCGATAGCGCCAGGCGAGCCGGGCCAGCACCACCGCCGGGGCGGTCATGCGGCTCGCCTCCTGGGTCGGGTGGCGAGCCACCGTTCAACCCCGAGCAGCGCCAGTGCGAACAGCAACAGCGGAGTCCGCGCATCGCGGCTCTCGTCCGGCCCCGCCGACCCGGCCGCCGGAAGGGCCTGGGCGACGCTCACCTCTCTGGGGTCCGCGCCATCGCGTTCCAGCGGTTGCCAGGGCCAGTGGGCCATGACCGAATCGGCCAGTGTCGGGCTCGCGACGACGGCCGGCTCGAGACTCACCACCGGGCGATCGAGCCCGAGGAGCGAGTCGTTGAGTGCCGCGGTGGTGAGGATGAGGTCGGCCGAATCGGCAACCCGGACGGGGTGCACCCTCTGCCCCAGCAGGCCCGCGACCGCCAGCAAGGCGAGCCCGAGCCGCCGGCCGCCGGCCGAGTCCGCCGCCCGTGTGAGTACCGCAAGGGAGCGGGGGACCGGGCAATCGGCACAGGCGCCTTCGGGGCCCCGGGCCTGACCATAGCCGACACCCCGTGCATCACCCCAGCCGGTGAGCGAGAGGAGACTGTCGTCGGCGGTGCGCCAGCGGGCGGCGGCCCAGGTGGCAGGCTTGGGCGGTGCGGGCGCGTGCCAAGTGACCCGCGCCCGCAACGCCGGCCGCCGTCCGCCCAGCGTGGTTACCCGCGGCCGGGCGATGACGGTGATCTCACCGCCCGGGGAGACGAGACGATCGGCGGAGACGAGAAGGTCCCAGAGCGTTCCGCGTTCCGCGTTCCGCGTTCCGAGGGGGCTTCCCTTGAACTCGGAACTCGGAACTCGGAACTCTGTGCGGACGCCATCCAACTGAACTCTTGGCAGACCACGAGCGAGTAACCTGACTGTTGCCCGGCTCCGGGTCAGCGAATCGAGTAGCGGGTCGGACCGGATCAGGCTCGAGTCCAGCAACAGGGCGGGTTCGATCAGCACGAGGTGGTTCACCGACGAGCCGAGCCGCCCGGCGGAAAAACGGGGCCCGGCCAGGGCCAGCACGATGCAGGCGAGAATGCCCAGCCGGAGCGCCAGGAGAAGCGGCTCGGTCAGGCGGGCGGACCAGGAGCGCGCCTCGGCCAGCTCGGCGATATGCCGGAGCGAGCCAACCCGGATCACTTCCCGCGGACGGCGGCTCCAGAGATGGAGCGCCAGCGGGATCGCGAGCGTAGCGAGGCCGTAGAGCCAGAGCGGGGCGCTGAACACGGACGGGCCGGGCGGAGGTCAGGCGCGACGGTCGCGCCGCGCCAGGTACTCGCGGAGGGGGCCCTCGAACGGCTGGGCCAGGAGACAGGGTATCAGCACCGATCCGCTCTCCTCGACAGCGTAGCGCAGCTCGCGGAGCTGTTCCTCGAGCCGGCTCACCGCCCGGTCCCGGGCACGCTCGGCGACCAGGTCCAGGCGCCGGCCGGTCTCCAGCTCCTCCAGAGTCACGGTGCCCCGATAGCCGAATCCCCGCTCGACGTCTCCCAGGACCTGGAAGCAGAGCACCTCGTGGTGGGCCCCAGCGAGCCGGCGAACCGAGGCGCGGATCTCGTCGCTCCGCTCATGCAGGTCCCCCAGCAGGATGGTAATGCCTCGGGCGGCGTCGGGGGTGAGGGCGCGCTCGAGGGCGGACCACACCGGCCAGCGGCCGGCCGGCTGGATCCGTTCCAGTTCGTGGAGCAGCCGGTGCAGGTGACTGGGCTCGCGCCGGGGCCGCAGCGTCACAGCCCGCCCGTCACTCAGGACATACAGTCCGACGGCATCGCCCTGGCGATGGGCCAGCAGTGCGAGTGCCGCGGCGAGGAAGCGGGCATAGTCCAGCTTGCTCACGCCGTTCTCCTCGTGCGCCATGGAGCCGGTGGCGTCGAGGAGAATCCGCACCGTGATGCTGGTCTCGGACTCGGCCTCGCGCACGAAGTACCGGTCCGAGCGACCCAGCAGCTTCCAGTCGAGGCGGCGCAGGTCGTCACCCGGCTGGTAGCTTCGGTACTGGCTGAACTCGAGCCCCGCACCGGCCCGGCGGCTGACATGCCGTCCCAGCATCATGCCGTCCACTACCATGCGCGCGGCCAGCTCGAGATCGCGGACCAGCGCAAGAGTCCGCGCGGTGACGAACCGGTAGGAGAGCGCGGCACCGCTCACGCGAGCGGACTCCGCGCAGGCGGGACCTGCTCCAGCAGCACCCGGGTCACCTGGTCGGCGGTGAGCCCCTCACCCTCGGCCCGGAAGTTCACCAGGATGCGGTGACGCAGCACCGGCGCGGCCACGGCGCGCAGGTCCTCCGGGATCACCGCGAAGCGGCCGGCGAGCAGCGCCCGGGCCTTGGCCGCGAGGATCATCGCCTGGCCGGCGCGAGGGCCGGCGCCCCAGCGGACCCATTCCCGCACGTAGGCCACATCGGTGCTGTCGGGCCGCGAGGCCCGCACCAGCCGGGTGACGTAGTCGAGCAGCGGTTCGCCGATGGCCACTTCCCGCACCAGTCGCTGGGCCGCGATGATATCTCCCGCGCGGGCAACCTGGCGGACCGGGGCGGACTCGGCGCCGGTGGTCCGGGCCAGGACTTCGCGCTCATCCTCCGCCGTGGGATAACCCACCCGGATGTAGAGCAGGAACCGGTCGAGCTGCGCCTCCGGCAGCGGATAGGTGCCGGTCTGCTCGATCGGGTTCTGGGTGGCGAGAACGAAGAACGGCCGCTCCAGCGGATAGGTCGTCCCGCCGTAGGTGACGGCCCCCTCCTGCATCGCCTCGAGCAGCGCGGCCTGGGTCTTGGGCGGAGTGCGGTTGATCTCGTCCGCCAGCACGACCTGGGCGAAGACCGGACCGCGGTTGAACTTGAAGAACCGCTTCCCGGTGGCGTGATCCTCCTCCAGCACCTCGGTGCCGAGGATGTCGGAGGGCATCAGGTCCGGAGTGAACTGGATCCGGCGGAAGGAGAGGTCGGTCGCTTCGGCAAGGGTGCGGACCAGCAGGGTCTTGGCCAGTCCGGGCACCCCCTCGAGCAGCGCGTGGCCGCCGGCGAGCACGGCGAGGAGCAGCTCCTCGACCACCCGCTCCTGGCCGATGATCACGCGCTCGACTTCGCGCCTGAGCTCGATCAGCCGCTCGACCGTCGCTTCCACCTGCTCGATTCCTTCGATGGCCGTCATTCCTGCTCCCGGTCGCATTCAGTTTCTATCGATTCGGCGGACGGGGCGGACAGGGCGGACAACTTATCGAAGCGCGGCGCTCTGCGTGTTGAGATTTGTTTCCCGCCTTGTCCGCCTTGTCCGCCCTTCCCGCCTAGGCCGTCATGGCGTACATCACGATGTTCACGCCGAACTTGGTGTTATCCTCCGCCAGGAACCGCTTGTTGCGGAAGTCGTAGTCCCACTCGCACCCGTAGTCCTTGTTGCTGTACAGCACGGCGATCCGGCCGTCGATCTGGATCGCCTTGAGATAGTCGTGCACCAGATCGTCTCCCCAGCCATTGAGCTCGAGCCCGGTGGTGGGTGGCCCCTCCGTGAAGGGGAATACCGCCCGGTACAGCTGGTGGTCGTTGGGGAGCTTCTGCAGGGCCTCGGGTCCGAAGATCTCCGCCATCTGGCTCTCGAACGACCGGGCGAAGAGCCCGTCCAGGTCGTGGTTGCAGTCATCGACCAGCACGAATCCACCCCGCCGCACGAACCGTTCGAAGTTGGCCCGTTCGCTGCCGGTGAACTGCACCAGCCGGTGTCCCGCCAGGTAGGCAAACCGGGCATCGAACAGGTCCGCCCCCGCCAGCGGCACGATCCGCTCCCTGGGGTCCACATCGATGGTGGTGTACTCCACCAGCGAATGCAGCAGGTTCGCGGGCATGCGCTGGTCCACATCCCAGTCGCCGGAGGCGTATTGCAG
>JBGQJV010000118.1:0-12925 GCA_041499215.1 Gemmatimonadota bacterium
CCAGGGTATCTAATCCTGTTTGCTCCCCACGCTGTCGCGCCTCAGCGTCAGCAACGGCCCAGCAGACCGCCTTCGCCACCGATGTTCTTCCCGATCTCTACGCATTCCACCGCTACACCGGGAATTCCATCTGCCTCTACCGTGCTCGAGCCCGACAGTCTAGGAGGCAGCCCTGCAGTTAAGCCGCAGGATTTCACCCCCTACTTATCAGGCCGCCTACGCGCCCTTTACGCCCAGTGATTCCGGACAACGCTCGCACCCTCTGTATTACCGCGGCTGCTGGCACAGAGTTAGCCGGTGCTTCCTTTGGAGGTACCGTCAGAGCTTCGTCCCTCCCGACAGTGGTTTACAACCCGAAGGCCTTCATCCCACACGCGGCGTCGCTGCGTCAGGCTTTCGCCCATTGCGCAAGATTCCCCACTGCTGCCTCCCGTAGGAGTCTGGGCCGTGTCTCAGTCCCAATGTGGCTGATCATCCTCTCAGACCAGCTACCCGTCGTCGCCTTGGTGAGCCGTTACCTCACCAACTAGCTGATAGGCCGCGAGGCACTCCATCGGCGCATTGCTGCTTTCACCCCCAGGTGATGCCACCCGAAGGTCGTACGCGGTATTACCCGGCCGTTGGGCCGGCTATCCCCCGCCGAAGGGCATGTTCCTCACGTGTTACGCACCCGTTCGCCACTGAACCCTTGCGGGTCCCGTTCGACTTGCATGTGTTAGGCACGCCGCCAGCGTTCGTCCTGAGCCAGGATCAAACTCTCCAATGAGAATTCGAAATAGCTCATTCGAAACGGCTGACTTGTTTCTGTCAGGTCGTCCGAATCACGTTTGATGCAGAGTTCAAACCCATCCCCGGAGACGCCTCTGTAGCGCTCCGGATCGTAGGGTCCGCACTGCCACACCATAGCTCACATCGATTGTCAAAGAGCGGTCCCGCAGATGCTCAACCACGACGTTCCGTGGGAGCCTTAGATCATAGTCGGACCATACCGCATCGTCAAGGGCGGCCAGCACTTCCCCGCTCGGCCACCACTCTCAACTACCCCACTATTCTCTACGGGAATTCTGCGGGGGCGGGATTGTACCACTCGCGCGCGAGATCCGCAAGGGGCCGGCAACGTCCCCCGCCTCAAATCGCTGCGCCGTTCGGCACCGCTCCCATCATGCCGCCCCGCCCGACGTTCGCTTCCCTGTTCCCCCTGCCCCGTTCCTCTAGATTCCCTGCCTCTTCAACCCATCCGCCCATGGCTCCCCTGATCGAATGCGTCCCCAACTTCAGTGAGGGCCGCGATCCCGAACTCATCCGCCGGATCACCGACCGTATCCAGTCGGTAGAAGGCGCCACGCTGCTGCACGTCGATCGCGGCGTCGCCACTAACCGCACCGTGGTGACGTTCGCGGGCGCCCCCGAGCCGGTGCTGGAAGCAGCGTTCCGGGCCATCCAGATCGCCGCGGAGTTGATCGACATGCGGCTGCACCGGGGTGAGCACCCCCGCATGGGAGCCACCGACGTCTGTCCCCTGGTGCCCCTCGCCGGCATCAGCCTCGAGCAGACCGCCGCCCTGGCTCGCCGGCTGGCGGAGCGGGTTGGAGGGGAGCTGGGGATTCCGGTCTTTCTGTATGAGGCCGCCCAGCCTGACCCCGCCCGCAGGAACCTCTCGGTAATCCGGGCCGGCGAGTATGAGGGCCTGCCGGAGAAACTGCACCGCCCCGAGTGGCGGCCCGACTTCGGACCCGCCGAATTCATCCCTCGAAGCGGCGCCACCGTCATCGGGGCGCGCGATTTCCTGATTGCCTACAATGTCAACCTGAACACCACCTCCACCCGGCGTGCCAACGCCATCGCCTTCGACGTGCGGGAGATCGGCCGACCCAAACGGGAGGGCAACCCCATCACCGGTAGGATCCTGACGGACACGGCCGGCCAGACGGTGATGATCCCGGGCAGCCTCAAGGCGGTGAAGGCGATCGGCTGGTACATCGAGGAGTACGGCATCGCCCAGGTGTCGATGAACCTCACCGACATCTCGCTCACCCCGCTGCACCTGGCGTTCGACGAGGTCTGCCGCCGGGCCGAAGCCAGGGGAGTCCGGGTGACCGGCTCGGAGCTGGTGGGTCTGGTGCCACGGTCGGCGCTGCTCGACGCCGGGCGCTATTTCCTGCGCAAACAGCACCGCTCGACCGGGGTGGCGGAGGCGGAACTCATCCGGATCGCAGTCAAGTCGCTGGGACTCGACGAGCTGGCTCCCTTCCACCCCGACGAGCGAATCATCGAGTACTGCCTGCGCCAGCCCGGAGAGCGCAAGCTCGCGATGTCCACCCTCGCCGGATTCACGGATGAGACCGCCAGCGAAAGCGCGGCACCGGGCGGGGGATCGGTGGCGGCCGCGGTGGGCGCCCTGGGCGCCGCCCTGGGTACGATGGTCGCCAACCTGTCGGCCCACAAACCGGGGTGGGACGACCGGTGGGAGGAGTTCTCCGGCTGGGCCGAGCGGGGGCAGGAGCTGAAGTCGGAAATGCTGCGCCTGGTGGACGAGGACACCCTGGCGTTCAATCAGGTCCTTCTCGCCCTGGCCATGCCGAAGGGGAGCCCGGCGGAGAAGGCCGCGCGGAAGCAGGCGCTGGACACGGCCAATCGTGGGGCGATTGCGGTTCCATTTCGGGTGATGCAGGTCGCCGCGCAGGCGTTCGAACTGCTGGAGGCGATGGCCCGGACCGGAAACCCGGCCTCGGTGTCCGACGCCGGAGTCGGCGCCCTCTGTGCCCGGGCAGCCGTGCGGGGAGCCTGGCTCAATGTCCGGATCAACCTGCCCGGGCTGGCCGACCGGTCCTCAGCCGGAGAGATGCTGACTGAGGGAGAGCGGTTGATCCGGTTGAGCGAAGAGATGGAACACGCGGTCCTCGCCGCCGTAGAGGAAAAGCTGCGGGCGTAGCCCCTGGAGCCGCCACCCGCCGATCGAGAATAGCGCGGACCCGGTGCCTCAGTGCCCCCGCGCGATTTCCGCCACTCCGCTTATGAGCCGGTCCACGTCGTCCGCCGAGGTGTAGCAGGCGCAGCCGGCCCGAACCACGCCGACATCGGCGAGACCGAGACGCTCAACTACCGTGGTGGCGTAGAAATCACCGTTCGAGACGAAGATGCCCCGGGCCGCCAGCTTCATGGCGACCTGCTCCGACGTTACATCGCGCAGGGTGAACGAAATGGTGGGCGTGCGCGGCCGGGTGGGCGGCGGCCCATACAGCGACACGCCCGGGACCCCGCCGAGCCCCTCCCACAGCCGCTCGACCAGGGCCTGGCCGTGGCGATGCAGCAGGCGCGCCGCCTGGTCCAACCGGACGGATCGGCTCTCGCCCTGTCCCAGCGAGGCGATGAAATCCACCGCCGCCATCGCACCGACGATGCCCTCGTGATTCTGGGTCCCGGTTTCGAGCCGCTCGGGCGCGGTATCGGGAGCGGGACGCAATTTCGGCACGTCGAGGCCGGTAACCAGGTCCCGCCGGCCGTACAGGATCCCGATATGGGGTCCGTAGAACTTGTAGGCCGAACAGGCCAGGAAATCGCAGCCAATCGCGCGGACGTCGACCCGGCCGTGAGCGGCGAAGTGCACCGCATCGACGAAGCAGAGGGCCCCAACCTGGTGGGCCAGCCGTGCGGCCCGGGCAACGTCGGAGATCGTTCCCAACGCGTTGGAGGCGGCGCCGATCGCGAGGAGCTTCACTCGCGGAGTGAGCGCGGCCTCGAGGGCGGCGCTGTCGAGCTCACCGCTGTTCCGGTCAAACGGCACCACCCGCAGGGTCAGGCCCCGATCCCTGGCGATCGCTTCCCAGGGCGCCACGTTGGCATGGTGATCGAGCTCGGTGACCACCACCTCGTGGCCCGGTCCCCAGCCGCGCCCGAGGGCCCTGGCGAGGTGAAAGGTGAGGGTGGTCATGTTGGCGCCGAAGGCGATCTCGTCCGGCCTGGCCCCGAGGAAGTCGGCCAGGGCCGCGCGCCCCCCGGCAATGGCCGCGTCCGTCTCGGCGCTGGTGGGAAACGCCCAGTGGGTGTTCGCGTTGTGATGATAGAGGTAGTCGGCCATCGCCTCGACCACCGGGCGGGGGACCTGGGTCCCGCCCGGTCCATCGAAATAGGCGACGGGATGCCCCGCATGCCGGCGGGCCAGCGCGGGGAAGGCAGTACGAACGGCGGCAAGGTCGTGAGCCGCCGCGGTGGGGGAGAGGGTGGTCATCGGTTGGGCTCCGCGCGCCGGGGCGCGCCCGGGTTGTGCTTGAGACTACACCAGTGTCGAGTGATCGTCGCCCCGGGATCGCCTGGTGGTCCACCAATACCGCGAGCAACCGGGCCCGACGGTCCCTGGCGATTGAACCCGACTTACGACCGGGCGTGCGGGGTCTCGCTCGATCCCGTTCCTCGGCGGCTCTGCTCGGCCCGATCGATCATCTCCCGCAACATCTGGAACTCTTTCCGGCCGATCGCGATCCGGGCATCCGCTTCGGAACGGGCCGAAGCATAGTCTCCCACATTCACCAGGCAACCGATAAGCCGGACCGCGGTCAGGTGCCGGGAGGGATCCAGCTCCAGCGCCTTTCGGAACAGCGGGATGGCAGGCTCGCACCGCCCGGCGCGACGGCTGAAGGTGGCGAAATCGTCGAAGACCTGTGGATCATGGTCCCACAGCTCGAGGCTCCGCTGGTATGCGGCCTCGGCTTCCGCCGGGTGTTCCCTCTGGGCCAGGTCGCGAGCCCAATTCCGCCACGCCCAATAGCTGAGTGGCGCGTCAACGATGGTCTGCCCGAACAGGGTTGTGCTGTCCCGCCAAACCGGCTGCCGGGTGGCGCTCCGGACGATCCCGAGCAACGTCAGCACCACGACCCCTGCGCCGATGAGCCTTGCCCGTCCCGGAGTGCCGGCACCCCAGTGCAGCAGTCCGCCCACAATCAGCACCACACCCACACTGGGAAGGAAGAGCGTCCGTTCGGCCAGTAGCAACCCGGTCGGGACCAGCAGATTGCTGACCGGGGCCAGGCTGAGGAGCAGCCATCCTACCCCACCTGCGACGGCAGGTCGTCCAGCCCGGGAGGCGGCAATCGCCAGGATACCGGTGGCGACGAGAATCGCCAGAGCAAAGAGCTGTGGCGTGCCCAGCCCGGTGGCGAGGCTGAGCTCGGCCGGGGAGTAGTCCGCCTGGAGATGCGCCGGCCAGAGGAGCAGCGCGACCCCGCGAGGAATCAGCCCCAGCATGGTCTCCAGCCGAGTCACGAACCCGGCGCCCCGCCAGAATGGGTGCGGCAGCTCCCCGACGATCCCGCCCACGACCGCGGTCCGAATCCCCAGATAGAGGATTGCGGCACCTGCCAGCCGTGTCATAAGTGATCTGCTCTGCCGCGATCGCCTCTCTTGGGGACCGAGGGCGGCCTCGAGGGCAAGGAGGAGCGCGGGGAGAAGTACCGCGTGTTCCTTGACCAGACACGCCACAAAGTAGAGGGCGACGATCGACCAGATCCGGGCCAGGGAGAAGCCTGTGCGCCGGCCATCCAGGTAAAGCACGACGGCGAGAATCAGGGGGAAGGCCGCCAGCAGCTCCCCCTGCGCCGTGACGCTCGCGATGGCCTCGGTATGGAGCGGGTGGGCGGCGAACAACAGTGCCGCGGCGGTCGCAGCGACCTCAGGCAGGAACCGGCGCGCCAGGGCGAAGACCAGGAGTGCCACGCTCAGGTACAGTGCGACACTAATGAGATGGAAGACAAACGGCTGACCCCCACCTGCAACCCATTGGATGGTGGAGGCTACGAGAGTCAGCGGGCGATACAGCCTCCCGTTCGGTCCAAGCGGAACGGAGGGCAAGTAGGTGTCCTCAAAATCCGCCACGACACCAGTGAGGCTGTGAACACGCCGGTCCCCCTGTACCAGCACGACATCGTTGTAGGCGAACCCATTTCCGAGGCTGGTGACCGAGGCGGCCAAGGCTGCCAGGGTCACCAGGACGAGGGGCAGATACGGGCGCCAAAGGCGGTGACTCGGCAAAGTCAGGCGACTCCTCCCATGCATGCCGGCCGGGGTCCGGCAGATTCCCGTGGGCGGGGTCTACCGAGTCGGGCGACAGGGTGGCCCGCGTCCCGGGTAACAAGAGCTATGTCGTTTACTGACAATCGGTTGTGAGTCTGGCTGAAGCCAGGCGAGCCGCGGCACGCTTGCTGCACTTCAGGATCGCGACTCCGCGCCCCGAGCAGGGGTTGGCGCAATCCAGACTGAAGAGGACGTGCCTACATGAAGCCCGTCGTGCCGAACGATCAGCAGCGCCACGAATACCTCCGTTCCCTGTGGAGCCGGGAAGGCTCGCTCGGTCGTGCCTGCTGGCGCTACGCCACCATGACTGGAGACACGGTCTTCGCGGTCCAGGAGATGGTCCGCGGGCAGCTGGGCCGGCCGGTGCCGGGACTGTGGCAACACCTGCCGCTCGACGTGGTCGGGCACCCTGGCCTCCAGGAGCTGATCCACGGATCGCTCACCGCCCAGCGGGACGAAGTCCGCCGGGGCCACTCCCGCCGGTTCACCATGCTCGGGCTGCTGCAGCAGGCCGCTCTCCGCGACCTGACGGTGGCGCAGGGGAAGGGACCGGAAGGGTACCGCGAAATCGCGGTGGCGGAGGCTCGCTGCCGCGACCTGGCCCTGATGGGCCGGCTTCTGTTGGAGCAAGAAGCCATGCGCGAGGCCGCCCACGAGCTGGGCGACGACCACCCCGCCGATCTCACCGCCTGCCGACTGCTGTACTGGGCGGCGGAGGAAGCTTTGGAGGCATTCGATCGGAAGCTGGATGCCGGTGAGCCGCTGGCCGAAGCGCTTGCAGTGGAGATCCTGTTCGAGTCGGTGCCGAGCTCGGTGACCGAACGATAGCAAAGGGCGGTCGGGGCGGGCAGGGCGGACGGGGCGGGCGGTTTCATGAAGGGCGGGGTCCATGAGGAACCCGCCCTTCGAGGTGTTGCCCGCCCTGTCCGCCTCGTCCGCCCCGCCCGCCGTTTCAGGGCGTCAGGTTCTCACGCCGCGGCTCCATCCGGATGATCCACAGGCCGTTGTTGTCATCGTTGACATAGGCCAGGCCATCCTTCACCACCACGCCCCAGGTCATCGCCGAGTTCTGCACATGCCCGCCCATGTCGGCGGTGTTCACGTGCACCATTTCCCGACCCTGGGCGCGCAGATCGCCGCGCAGCTCACCTGAGATGTCGAAGGCCCGGAAGCCGGCGTTGTAGGCGCCCATGTAGAGGGTGTCGCCCGCGACCCAGACGTTGTGAACGCCGCCATGCTCCGGCTCGTACCACGCCACCGACCGGGGGTGGAGGATGTCGCTCACGTCGATCGCCTGCAGCCTGCCGTAGGCCCGGAAGGCGGAGGCGTCCTTCCCGCCTTTCACCGGCGCGGCCGGGAAGACCTCGTCGGCGATGAAGACGTACTTCCCATGGCGCCAGGCGGTGTGTGTCCCGCGGATGAACCCCGGGCCGGCGGTGGCCTCGACGTCGCGGTAGAGAGCGTTGAGATCGTATTTGTACTGGGCCACGAGCTGCGGGTTGGAGGGACTCCCGCCCTTGATCCCGTTGCCCACATCCACGATCACCAGCCCCTCGTTCCAGTAGCTCAGGTAGGCGAGCCCGTCCTGCACGTCGATGTCGTGCAGGGCGTTGCCGATCTGATCCGGCCGCGTGGTCCAGCGCGACACTTCCTTCGGATGGTACGGGTCGTTGATGTCGATGACGTGCATGTACCCGGTGCCGTCATTCGTCAGGTAGATATGGGTCCCGTACTTCGGCTGCTGGTAGATGAAGGTCGAGTGAACACCTCCGGTCAGGCCTTCGGTGTACTCGGCGATCACCTTCGGATGCGCGGGATCCTCCAGCGAGGCCAGCACGATGCCGTTCTTCCGGTCGGAGGCGCCCTCCCGGGTGTGGACCAGGAACTTGCCGTCCGGCGTGGTCATGATGTCGTTGATGCGCCGGGTATTGGCTACCAGCGAATCGGTGACCACCGGGTTGGAGGGATCGCTGATATCGATGGCGTACATCCGGTCGCCGCCGCCCCCGGTACCCAGATAGGCGATTTTCCCGTTGGGATGGATCCAGACTTCCTCGGTGGTAAACAGACTCCGCGCCAGGCGGCCGACGATCGTGGCCGGACGGCGGACGTTGCGCCACTCGAGCGAGACCACTGCGCTGGCGCTCCTGGCGCCGACCGTCGCAGTCACGACGTACTTGCCGGCTTCGTAGCCGACGAACGCGCCACCCCGATCGACCTCGCCCTTCCCCGGTGACATGCTCCAGGCCGGAGTGATCCCCTCGAGCTTGCGACCGGCCCGGTCGCGGGCGATCAGCTTGAAGCCGATGACGTCGCCCTGGCGGGCGGAAACCGTGGCGGGAGAGATCTCGATCGCGGCGACGGTGTTGGGCACCACCTCGACGGTGACCCCCTTCTCCGAGCCTTCGACCTTGGCGGTGATCGTGGCGCGGCCAGGGGCGAGCGCGGTCACCATGCCGTCCTGGGACACGGTGGCAATCCGGCTGGCGGAGCTCCGCCAGCGGGGTGTGTCGGGACGTGGGTCGCCCACGGCCGAGAAACTCTCGCCACTCAGCAACACGGTCTGCCCCACCACCAGCCGGGCGCCTTCCGGGGTGACAGTGACGCGGGCCGTCGGTCCGGGAAGCATCCGGATCTCCACCCGCTCCAGCACCGGCTTGGTGCCAGCCACGCTGGCGAGCGCGGTGACGCCCAGGGTCCCGGTAGAGCCGGCATAGACGAGGCCGGTAGAGTCCACCCGCCCTTCGAAGCGGCCGCCTGATCCGAGGAACCTGATGGTGGCACCGGTCACGGGCCGGCCGGCGGAATCCACCGCCTCGGCCGTCAACCGAAGCGTGTCGCCGGCGGTCAGGCTCCGGATGGCTGGATTGATCGTGAGCTTGGCAATCGGAGACGGCGCCTGGGGCGGTGGCGGGGCCGGAGCCGCAGGCTGCTGAACCAGGAGCATCAAACCGAGAAGAAGCATTTTGGACGTGCCGGAAAAGGAGGCGATGGTGGTGTGTGCGGGGACCGAACCCTGAGGGCACGAACAGCCCGGCGGGAACGGCCCTTAAGGTCGGATATGAAGGAAGGGTTGTCAACGATGTTGCGGGTGGGAACCAGCGATCGGCCGTGGGCCGTGGGCCGTGGGCCGTGGGCTGATGAGTGACGCGGGGACCGTCAACCGCCAGCACGGCTAACGGCTAATGGCTAATGGCTATCGGCTAATGGCTACTCGCCCAGATCCACCATCGCGGCAGAGCGCACCTCCGGAAGGGCACGAAGGGACTCCAGCACCGGTCCCGGAAGTCGAGCATCGACGCTGATCGCCGCGAGGGCATCGCCTCCCGCCGCCACCCGCGCCTGGTGATACTCCGCGATGTTGATCCCGGCGTTGCCCAGCAGTGTCCCCACCCGCCCGATCACACCGGGGACGTCGCGATTGCGGAGGACAATGAGCATTCCGCGGGGAACCACGTCGACCCGGAAGTCATCAATTCGCACTACCCGCGGATGGCCTTCCCCGAGCAGCGCACCGGCGACGCGAGTCTGCGAGGCGCCAGTCTGCAGTTTCAGCTCGATAAGGTTGGGGTAGTCCCGTGGCGCATCCACCCGGGTGCGCTCGACCTGGATGCCGCGCTGGCGGGCCAGGTGCAGGGCGTTGACCACGTTCACGCCGGGAGCGCCAATCGCGCCTTCCAGCACTCCGATGACGGCCCCGGCCGCGAGGGGCCGGAGCAGGTCCTCTCCTTCCCCGGCGAACCGAACCTCGATCCCGCTCACCGCCCCATCGGCAAGGGCGGCGGCCAGCCGGCCCAGCCGGGTGGCGAGCTCGAGCAGCGGTCGAAGCCGGCGGAGCCGCTCGCCACCCACCAGCGGCGCGTTCACCGCGCCGGCGAAATCGCCCTCGAGAAGAGCCGCCTTGACGGCGTCGGCGATCTCGAGTGCCACATTGAGCTGGGCCTCCTCGGTGGACGCACCGAGATGCGGAGTCAGGACCACGTTCGGCAGGCTTCTGAGCGGGTGGTCCGCCGGCAACGGCTCCTGGTCAAAGACGTCGAACGCCGCGCCCGCCAGCTTCCCCTCCGCCAGCCGGCGGATGATCGCCGCTTCGTCCAGCACACCGCCGCGAGCGGCATTGACGATGAACGCCGTGGGCTTGAGCAGCGCCAGCTGGGCCTCGCCGAGCATGCCGCGGGTACTGTCGGTCAAGGGAACGTGGAGCGAGATCGCGTCCGACTCGCGCAGCACCTCCTCCAGCGTGACCGGCTCGATTTCGAGACTCCGGGCCGCATCGGCGCTGAGGTAGGGATCGTAGGCCAGCACCCGCATCCCGAAGGCGCGAGCCCGCCGGGCCACCTCCCCCCCTACCCTGCCGGCACCGACCAAGCCGAGCGTCTTGCGATAGAGCTCGATGCCGCTGAAGCTCGCGCGGTCCCACTTTCCCTCCCGCATCGAGCGATCCGCGGCGGGCACCTTCCGGATGAGGGCCAGCAGCAGTGCAAAGGCGAGCTCGGCGGCCGAGATGGTGTTCCCGGCCGGGGCATTCATCACAGCCACGCCCCGCTCGGTTGCGGCTTCGACGTCGATGGTATCGACTCCGACGCCCGCCCGACCAATGACCTTGAGCCGGGTGGCGCGGGAGAGCGACTCACGGGTGATCTTGGTCGCGCTGCGGACCAGGACCGCGTCCGCATCCGCGATCGCGGCGGTGAGCGCATCGCCCTTGAGGCCGGCCCGCTCGACCAGCTCGAAGCGGGGATCGCCGGCCAGCGGGGTCAGTCCTTCACGGGCAATCTTGTCTGCCACCAGAATGCGGAACGCGGTCATGCGGTGAGCACCTCTTCCAGCGCGACGAGCAGCAGGTCGAGCTCCGCCACGGTGTGGTCGCCCATGTGGCCGATGCGGATGGTCGACTCCTTGAGCGAGCCATACCCCGCGGAGATGGTAAAGCCGCGCGCCTTCATGGCCTCGTTGATCTCCGATCCCTTCCGGCCCGGCGGCATGGTGAGGCAGGTGACGGTGGGTGAACGGTATCCCTCGGGAGCGAGCACTCCGACCGGAATGCCGCGGCCGCGCAGCTCGTCGGCCCAGCGCCAGGTCCGCCCGGCCATGGCAAGATGCCGGGCCCAGCGCCCCTCGACGGTCTCGCGTTCGATCCGGACCACTTGTGCGGCAAGGGCGTACATCAGCGACAGGGCCGGGGTGTTCGGGGTCTGGTTCTTGACGATGTAGCTCTCGAACTCGACCAGGTCGAAATAGGTGCCCCGGTTGGCCTGCTTCCGCGCCCGCTCCAGCGCACGCGGATGGGCGACACCCAGCGCAAGGCCAGGCGGCAGGGCGAGCGCCTTCTGCGAGCCGGTCAGCACGAAGTCGAGATCCCAGGTATCGGTCTCGACCCTGGCTCCGGCCACCCCGGTGACGCTGTCGACCAGGAGGAGCACATCTCCGGCAGCGTGTGCCACCCGGGTCAGCTGTTCGATCGGGTTGAGCGCGCCGGTCGAGGTCTCCGAGTGCACCACCGTCACCGCGTCATACCGCCCGGTGCGCAAGCCGTCCGCCAGGAGTTCGGGTGTGTGCGCCTGACCCAGCGGCACCTCCAGCGCGGTGGCCTCGCAGCCGTTGGCCTGAGCAATCTTGAAGAACCGCTCACTGAAGGCACCATTCACCAGCGACAGGACCCGCCTGCCACCGCAGTTCCGAATGGCCGCCTCCATGAGGCCAGTGGCCGAGGACGAAGAGATGTAGACCGGCCGAGCGGTACGGAAGATCCGCTGCAGCCCCGGCATCATCTGGGCAATGAGCTGCTCCATCGACTTCCCGCGATGCCCGATCATGGGCCGGGTCTGAGCCGCGAGGATTTCGGGGAGCACCTCGGTCGGACCGGGAAGAAAGAAGCGGCCGAAGGCGGAAGTAGTTGCGGCAGGCGCGGTTGTGGCCATGCGGACAGTTCTCTTGGGAGTTGAGGCGGGCGGAATATAACCGGTGGGGCCTTTCGGGCTTCAGGCGTCGGGCATTGGGCCGTTGGGCCGTTGGTCGTTAGCCGTTAGCCGTCAGCCGTTAGCCGGGAGGGAGCACTCCGCGTAAGGCGAGGTCCAGCACCGGGTCCAGCGTTGGGCCCTCGACGACGTAATCGGCAGCGGCGACAACCGACTCCCTTCGCACGACCCCGGTGAAGGCGGCAAAACGGTCTACGGCGGGCCGGGCTTCCAGATCGGTCGCGCCATCGCCAATCAGGAGAATCGGTCGGAGCAGGTCGACCCGCGACTCGACCCAGCGACGCTTGCCGCCGGAGCGGGCGAGCGGGGAATCGAGGTCGAATCCGGCGTAGCGCCCGCTCCCGTCGAAGCGGACATCGACCGCGGCGATGTTCGACTCTCCGATCCCCAGGTGCCGCCCTACGAACCGCACCGCGGGAGCCAGGCCTCCGCTCAGGATGTAGACGCCGACCCCCGCCGCCATGAGCCCACGGACCACTGCGGTGGCCCCCGGTACCAGGCGGGCGACGTACAGCGCGGCGATGCGATCGACATCCGCGCGCGAGGGGCGGATCAGGTCCAACCGCCGGCCATAAACTTCCTCCAGCGGAATCGTCCCCTGCATGGCGAGATCAGTGAGCCGCGCGATTTCCGCCCTGTGGCCGACGGCCAGCTCCTCGATCCCCTCGATGGCGGAGAGGGTCGAGTCGCAGTCGAAGATGACTGTCCTGAATGCAGGCATGGTCAAACTGTGAGTTCCGAGTTCCCAGTTCAGAGTTCAGAGTTCCCAGGGCGGACCGCAGGGCTGTGCGGCCGCGGTCCCAAACTTTGAACTCTGAACTCTGAACTGTGTTCGACCTGGACCCGTCTGAGGGGCTGCCGGAGTTTCCAGCGAACCCGGG
>JBGQJV010000119.1:0-12683 GCA_041499215.1 Gemmatimonadota bacterium
GGCGCCGGCCCGGATAGTCCAGGGCCCACACCCGGTCGGCGAACCACTGCGGTCCGAGTATCCCGTCCACCTTGACGGCCTCCTTGTCGAACTCCCTCCACATCTGGCCCAGTTCCCCGTCCGAGGCGCGACCGTCGTGGCCGCGACCGGGGGCGCAGTATCGTCGGATGCCGAGGGCTGCACCAGAGCCACTTCGGAGTGCGCTG
Organism: Gemmatimonadota bacterium; assembly: GCA_041499215.1. GTDB lineage: Bacteria > Gemmatimonadota > Gemmatimonadetes > Gemmatimonadales > GWC2-71-9 > JADJOM01. The sequence goes on from JBGQJV010000119.1 coordinate 207, forward strand.
AGGAGGCCACTGGTAAGACGGAGGGAACGCGCAGTACTACGGCACGGCGGGCATGTGCGTTTCGTGGTGCGAGCCGAACGGCGGACGGGCGGACAAGCGGAAAGGCGGATGAGCGGGCCATTTCCTGCCCTTTCCGCCCTCCCGCCTTCCCGCCTACTCCGCCACCCCCTTCTCCTTCAGAATCTTCCACACCTTCTCCGGCGTCATTGGGATGTCGATGTGAGTTACTCCAAGGTGGGCTAGCGCGTCGACCACCGCGTTGACGATCGCCGGCGGCGCCCCCACCGTGGCTGACTCGCCCACCCCCTTGGCGCCGAGCGGGTGGTGCGGGCAGGGCGTAACGGTCTTGTCGGTCTCCCAGGCCGGCGTCTCCACCGCGGTGGGCACCAGGTAGTCCATGAAGCTGCCGGCCTGGTTGTTGCCCTGCTCGTCGTAGGTCATCTCCTCGAACAGGGCGGGCGCCAGGCCCTGGGTGAGCCCGCCGTGGATCTGGCCGTCGACCACCATCGGGTTGATGATGTTGCCGCAGTCGTCCACCGCCATGAACCGCCGCACCTTCACCATGCCGGTTCCACGATCGATGTCTACCACGCAGATATAGCTGCCGAACGGGAAGGTGAGGTTCGGCGGGTCGTAGTAATGCACCGCCTCGAGCCCGCCTTCCATCCCGGGTGGATGGTTGGTGTAGGCGGCGAAGGCGATCTCCTGGATGGTCTTGCTCTTCTGCGGCGCGCCCTTGACCGAGAACTTGCCCGGCTCCCACTCGAGGTCCGCTTCGCTGACCTCGAGCAGATAGGCCGCGATCTTCCGCGCCTTGTCGCGGATCTTCCGGGCCGCCATGGCGCCTGCCGCCCCCGCCGTCGGCGTCGAGCGGCTGGCGTAGGTGCCGAGCCCGTAGGGAGCGGTATCGGTGTCGCCCTCCTCCACCTGCACATGGGCGGCCGGGATGCCCAGCTCCTCCGCCACGATCTGGGCGTAGGTGGTCTCGTGCGCCTGGCCCTGCGACTTGGTGCCGAACCGCGCGATAGCCTTCCCCGTGGGGTGCACCCGGATCTCGGCCGAGTCGAACATCTTGATGCCGAGGATGTCGAAATCCTTCGAGGGGCCGGCGCCGACGATCTCGGTGAAGCTGCAGATCCCGATCCCCATCAGCTCGCCCTTTTTCCGCTTCTCGGCCTGTTCCTTCCGCAGCGCGGCGTAGCCGATGTTGTCCATCGCCAGCTTGAGCGCCCGGGGATAGTCGCCGCTGTCGTAATCCCACCCCATCACCGAGTGATAGGGGAACTGCTCCGGCCGGATGAAGTTCTTCATGCGCAGCTCGGCCGGATCCATCTTGAGCTTGAGGGCCAGCACGTCGGCGATCCGCTCCATCGCGTGTACCGCCTCCGTGACCCTGAAGGAACAGCGGTAGGCGACACCGCCCGGCGGCTTGTTGGTGTACACCGCGTCCATCTCGCAGAAGGCGGCCTTGAGGTCGTACGATCCGGTGCAGATGGAGAACAGCCCCGCCGGGAACTTCGAGGGATTGGCCGACGCGTTGGTGTAGCCGTGGTCGGCGACGGTCTTGATCCTGAGGGCGGTCATGGTGCCGTCCTTCTTCGCCGCCAGCTCGGTCGCCATGTGGTAGTCGCGCGCGAACGAGTCCGCCTGCAGGTTCTCCATCCGGTCCTCGATCCACTTGACCGGCTTGCCGATCACCACCGATGCCGCGATGGCGATGACGTACCCCGGATAGACCGGCACCTTGCCGCCGAAGCCGCCGCCCAGGTCGGGAGAGATCACCCGGATCTTCTCTTCCGAAAGCCCCACGTGCCCCGCCACCAGCGCGAGCACCGTGCGCACCGCGTGCGGCGCCTGGGTGGTGAGGTAGACGGTGAGCTTCCCCTCCGCCGGTTCGAACGAGGCGATGCAGCCGCAGGTCTCCATCGAGGCGACATGGATCCTGGGCAGGTAGATGTTCTCCTTCACTACCACGTCCGCCTCGGCGAAGGCCTTCTCGGTCGCCGCCCGGTCGCCCGCCTCCCAGTGGAAGGCGAGGTTGTCCTTCTTGTCCGGCTTGTCGGTGCGCAATACCTGGGCGCCCGGCTTGAGCGCCTCGAACGGGTCCACCAGCACCGGCAGCGGTTCGTAGTCCACCTCGACCGCCTCCGCCCCGTCCGCCGCGGCGTAGCGCGACGTCGCGATGACGCCGGCCACCTCCTGCGACTGGTACAGCACCCGGTCGATGGGGAGCACCATCTGGGTGTCGGACGACAGCGTGGGCATCCAGTGCAGGTTGTACTGCTTGAGGGTCTCGCCGGTGATCACCGCCAGCACGCCCGGGGTCTTCAGCGCCTTGTCGGTGTTGATCGACTTGATCTTCGCGTGGGCAAAGGGGCTCCGGACGATGTCCAGGTACAGCATCCCCGGCAGCTGGATATCGTCGACATAGTTGCCCTTGCCGCGGATGAAGCGCGGATCCTCCTTGCGCTTGATCGAGTGGCCCATCCCGCCGATCTCGAGTGAGGTTCTGGGTGCCACGGCGGCCTCCTAGGACTGTTTGGCGGCGGCGTACTGCACCGCCTTGACGATGTTCACGTAGCCGGTGCAGCGGCACAGGTTTCCGGAGATGGCATGCCGGATCTCGTCCTCACTGGGCTTCCGGTTGCGCTTGAGCAGCGCGTAACTGGTGATCATCATGCCGGGTGTGCAGAAGCCGCACTGCAGCCCGTGCTCTTGCATGAACCCCTCCTGGATCGGGTCGAGCTTCCCGCCCTGTTCCAGCCCCTCCACCGTCACGATGCTGCGCCCATCTGCCTGGACGGCGAGGATCGTGCAGGACTTCACCGGCTCGCCGTCCAGCAGCACGGTGCAGGCGCCGCAATGGGTGGTGTCGCAGCCGATGTGGGTGCCGGTAAGCCGGAACACCTCGCGGATGAGGTGCACCAGCAGGAGACGGGACTCGACTTCTGCGGTGAGCGCCGCGCCGTTCACCGTCACGGAGATCTTGTGGGTGGCCATCAGAGTTGCCCTCCCGCGCGGCCGATCGCTGTCCTGAGTGCCCGCACGGCCAGCACCCGGGCCATTTCGCGCTTGTATTCCACCGCGCCGCGCCGGTCCGGCGAGGGATTGGTCGCCTTCCCGGCCAGTCGCCCCGCCTCCTGCAGAGTGGCCGCGTCGGGCATCTTGCCGGTGAGGAACTTCTCCGCCTCTGTCGCCTTGATGGGTGTAGGCCCCGCATTGGTGACCCCGATGCCTGCCTTGACGATTTCGCCCTTGGCACCCAGCGTCACCTGCGCCGCCACGCCGGCGGTGGCAAAGTCGCCCACCTTCCGCTCCAGCTTCACGTACGCCCCGCCGCTCCTCGCGGGCGGCACCGGAATCCGGATCTCGGTCAGGATCTCGTTCGCCGCGAGCGCGGTGGTGAACAGCCCCTGGAAGAACTGGTCGACCGGAATGGTGCGTTCCCCCTTAGGCCCGCGGACCACGACCGAAGCGCCCACCGCCAGCATCGTGGCGGGATGGTCGTTGGCCGGGTCGCCGTGCGCGAGGTTGCCTCCGGCCGTGGCTCGGTTCCGGACCAGCGGGTCGGCGATCACCTTCGCCGTGTCCATGAGGATCGGGTACTTCGTCCGGATGAGGTCGGACCGCTCCAGCGCCGCTTCGCTGGTACCGGCGCCGATCTTCAGGAATCCGCCCTCTTCCTTGATATAGTCGAGTCCGGGAATCCGGCCGATGTCCACCAGGTGCCCCACTTGCGCCAGCCGGATCTTGAGCATCGGGAGCAGACTCTGGCCGCCGGCGAGCACTTTCGCGTCGTCGCCGTAGCGATCCAGCAGGGCCAGTGCGTCGGCCAGCGAGCCCGGTGCGTGGTAGTCAAATGCCGCGGGGATCATCCTCGGGCCCTCCTGGGGTTATTGCGGCGTTAGCTGAACAGCCAGTACAAGAACGCACTGAATGCAATCACCTTGACCCAGAACCACGGATCCCGGGCGCTCCGGCCGAATGCCCGCCCCGCCATCCCCGCGCCGAATGAGAGTGCCTGGATCGGCTCGGCGGCAGGGGCGGGAGAGGCGGAAGCCGCGGGAAAGGCGGGAGGGGCGGGAGCGGAGGCCGGTGCCGGAGCGGTTGCTGCGAGCTGGGCCCGCATTGCCGCGGTGAACCGGTCGAACATCTGATCGCCGACGTCGTTGATCATCCGCTGGCCCATCTGCGCCAGGATGCCGGTGACGCTGATCTCCTGCTCGACCGTCACCTCGCTCTGCCCGCCGCCGAGGTCGACTATTCGGCTGGTCATCTTCAGGTCGGCGCCGCCCTTTCCCTTCACATCCTGCCCGCTGGCCACGATCTCGGCGGTGCGGGCCGCCGGGTCCAGCCGCTCGAACCGCACCTTGCCCCGGTAGCTCGTGGCCACCGGCCCAACCTTGACGGTGATCGTCCCGCTGTAGCTCCGGTCGTCGGTCTGGCCCGTAATCGCCGCCCCGGGGAGACATCCGGCCACCTTGTGCGGATCGATCAGGAAGGCCCACACCGTGGCGGGGCTGGCGGCGACGGTGAACTTCTTCTCGATGCGCATATCAGGTCGCCAGCAGCGAGACGAGCCGCTCCAGCGACTCGAGGTTGTGGGCCGAAGCAAGCCGGTCGACGAACGGCAGCGCCGCGGCCATGCCACGCGCGGTCGGCTGATACCGGGGATCTCCCAGCAGCGGATTGAGCCACAGCACCCGCTGGGCTCTGGCGTGGATGGTGCGGATCGCCCGCACCAGGACATCGGGTTCCCCCTGATCCAGCCCGTCGCTCAGGATCACCACCGTCGTGCGGGCGTTGACCGTGGCGGCGAGGTTCCGTTCGACGAAGTCGGCCAGACAGCTGCCGATGCGAGTACCGCCCGCCCAGCCGGGCACCGCCGGCCCGAGCCGGCGCAGGGTGAGCTCCGGCTTGCCCGGAGCAAGATGCGGGGTGAGCCGGGTCAGATCGGTATTGAACGCGAACACCTCCACCCGCCTCGCGGTGCGCTTGAGCGCGATGGCGAAGCTGACCAGGAACCGGGTGTGCAGGTCCATCGACCCGCTGGTGTCGCACAGGAGCACCAGCCGCGGCTCCTCCACCGCCCGCGCCCGCCGGGCAGGCGGCAGCAGCTCGCCTCCGGTGGCCGCCAGGCGCCGCAGGCTGCGGCGCAGGTCCACCAGTCCCCTCCCCCGCACCGGAACCAGCCGCCGGCTCCTCTCGGTCGCGAGCTTGAGTGCCAGCCGCCCGATCAGTCGTTCCATGGCGCCGATCTCCCGTTCATCCAGCGCGTCGAACGGCTTCTGCCGGAGCCTCGCTTCCGGGCTGTAGCCCGGTTCGCGCCCTTCGGGTGCTTCCTTCCCCTCCTCCCCGGCCGCCTGGCCCAACCGCCACTGCAGGGTCCGAGCTGACGGGGCCCGGGTGGCCATCGGCCGACCCCGGCGACCGGTCACCCGCCGGCCACGATCCAGCCAGACATCGGTGAACAGCGCATCGAACACCGGCTGGTCCGTCCGACGGACCTTGAGCGCGATACGCAGGGCGTCCCGCACTTCCTCGACGTCGGCCAGGTCCACCAGGGTGAGCGCCCGGGCCGCATCCATCTCATCCGAGATGCCAACACGCACTCCGCCCTGGCGCAACGCCGCGCCGAAACCCGCAAGGTGAGTGAGCAGGCCGGTCACGGCGCCCCGCCTTCGCCCACGGCCTGCGCAACCAGCGCCGCCACCGCGGTGTGATCCAGCTCCGCCAGGTCATTCCGGTCCTTGAGGAGACAGCCGAGGGTCTCCTCCACCGTCCCGGCATCGAGGGCATCCTGGTGCAGTGTCAGGAGCGCCCGTGCCCAATCCAACGTCTCCGCCACCCCGGGTGGCTTGGCGAGCTGGCGGGTTCGGAGCGATTGCACGAACCGGCCAACCTGGTCCGCCAGCCGCTCCGCGATGCCGGGGATTCGGAGCCGGATGATGCGGACCTCTTTCTCTATGCCGGGATGCTCCAGGTACACATAGAGGCAGCGGCGCCGGAGCGCGTCGCCGATCTCGCGCGTGCGATTGGAAGTCAGCACCACGTAGGGCACGTGGGTGGCCCTGATCGTGCCCAGCTCGGGGATGGTGACCTGGAAGTCGGAGAGTATCTCCAGCAGGAACGCCTCGAATCCGTCGTCCGCCCGGTCGACCTCGTCGATCAGCAGCACCGGCGGGCCTTCGCTCCGGGTGATGGCGCGGAGCAGCGGGCGCTCGAGCAGATACGGCCGGGAGAAGATGAGGTCCTCGAGCCCCTCGGCGCCCTTGCCGTCCAGCTCGGCCATCCTGAGCCGGAGCAGCTGCTTCTGATAGTTCCATTCGTACAGCGCGGTGTTGACGTCGAGGCCCTCGTAGCACTGCAGCCGGATCAGTTCGGTCCTCTCCATCTGGGCCAGGACCTTGGCGATCTCGGTCTTGCCCACGCCCGCGTCGCCTTCGACCAGCAGCGGTTTCCGCATCGAGACCGCGAGGTGGACCGCGGTGGCGATAGCCGGCTCAGCCACGTAACCGGCCCGCTCCATCGCCGCCTGGACCTCGCGGATCTCCGGATTCACCGGGTCTCACCAGCCGACTGGAGGAACATCTCGGGGGCAACCCGGAACCGTGACAGACATCCGGCACAACAGAAGTAGTAGACCCGGCCGGCATGCTCGGTGGTGTACCGTGCGCCGGAGACCCGCACCGTCATCCCGCAGACCGGATCCAGAGCCTCCGCCGCGGCGCCGGTCGCGCAGAGGGGACCGGAGACCTGAGCGCCGGTCGCACGGCGGTGCTGGACGACCTCGGCCAGAATGCTGAGCGCGATCTCCTCCGGCAGCCGAGCGCCGATGTCGAGCCCGGCAGGGCAACGGATCGCCCCGAGCGCGCCGGCCTCGACCCCCCGCGCCTGCACCGCGGCACTGATTTCCGCAAAACGCTTGCGGCTCGCGATGACGCCGAGATACCCTGGCTCGAGCGCCAGCGCGGCAACGAGCGCGTCCTCGTCATAGGCGCCCATGGTGGCCACCACGGCATACACCCCCGCGCCGCGGAGCCGGGGCCGCTGGCGCAGCGCCGCACCATCCAGCTCGGTGAAGATCTCGTCGGCGTCGGGAAAGGTCGTGCGGTCCGCGTCCGGGTCCACCGCCTCGACCGCGAAGCCCATGGGCTTGGCCAGGCGGGCGAGCGCGCGCGCCACCGGGGAGACGCCGAACACCAGTATCCGCGCCGGAGGCAGCACCGGCTCGATGTAGATCTCCACGGTGCCTCCGCTGTGGCAGGTCATGGGGTAGGCGGCAACGCCGGGCCGCGCTTCGGCTTCTGGATCGGGAGAGAGGGCGATCAGTCGCGGCGCGCCATCGGCCAGGGCGGCGAGCGCTTCCCGGACCACCACGGGCTGGGTACAGCTCCCGCCGAGCCAGCCATGAAAGGCGCCTCCCTGCGTAATCAGCGCTCCGTCGCCGACACGGGAGCTGGTTGGTGCCCCGCGTCGCACGACGGTGGCCAGCGCAAAGGCCTCCCCACGACGGGTCAGGTCGGCGGCCAGCAGCAGCAACTGGGCGTTCATTTAAATCCTCTTGCCGGCAGGGAGAACCGGCAATGTCGCGGGAGACGGGTCGAACATCCCGCGGGCACGGGCGCCGGCAGGGTCAACCGGTCGGCAACTGACTGAGACGTCCCCGGTGGACGGAACGGCACCGGCAACTGGGAATGCAGGACGGGCTCGACGTTGCGGTGGGTCTGGTCTCGCTGGGTACTCCAGGAGCCGCTGCAGCTCGGACTCTAGGCTTCGCCGCTTCAGCAGTCGAATCACGGTGGGGATCGATGCCTGACGGGGCGCACAACCCATCGGAAGGGTACCGTCCGCGCACTATTTGGCTAAGCTATCCGGGTAGCCCCGATAGTCAAATCCAGTCACCTTTCAGGTCACGCCGTCTCTATTGCTTGGCGGTTGCATGCTGTTGACTGTCGCAGCCTTTTCAACCGGAGTCCCACGCTGGCGTTCTCCTGCGGTCGGGGTGTTAGTCCCTCCCCAACCCACCCGCTACCTCCTCCGCCAACCTCCTCGCCGCCCCCTCCGCCTTCTCCAGAAACAACTCGGGCTCGATCAGCTCCAGCTCCATCAGCAGAAATCTCCCCTCCACCACGCAGCCATCGACTCGGGCGTAGACCGACCGGCCGGGTGCGGCGTCGAGCGCCGCCCACGCCGCGGCAATCAGCCACTCGTCCGGGTCGACCCGCTCCCGGGATCCGCCGAACTGCTTCTGCACCCGGAAGTCTCCCGGCTTGGGCCGCTTGACCACGGCATGGCTGAATCGGTCGGCAAGGAACATCAGGGACCACTCTCCCGCGCTTTCGATCTCGGCCAGGTATGGCTGCACCATCACATCGCCGCTCGCCACCAGTCGGCGGAATCGCTCCTCTGCTCCGGCGGCGGAGTCCCGTGAAGCTCGCCAGGTCTCATGCGCCGAGGCCGATACCACCGGTTTCACCACGACCTCGTCCCACGCCATTGCGTCCAGCAGGGCACGCAGGCTGCACTGACCGCCCCGGCCGACCCAGCTGGTCGGCACCACCGCAACGCCGGCCGGCCCGAGCTGCTTGAGATAGTGCTTTCGTGCGTTCCAGCGGAGCAGTGCCGGTGGGTTCATCACCGGTACGCCGCGCTGTTCGAGTCTGCTGGTCCACTCGAGAAACCGGGGCAGATGGAGGTGGTAGTCCCAGGTCGAGCGCAGCAGTACCGCGGCGCAACGCGCCCAATCCATCCGTTGATCGTCCCAGGGTACCGCGACCGTCTCGATGCCCAGTCTTTCGAATTCCGGTAACAGGAGCGCATCGTCCGGGGAGAGGTCCGGCTTTTCCGCGTACGTGGCCAACGCCACCAGCGGGCGGGCATGTCCCATCATCGGAGCGCGGCGATCACGTCTCGCGCCGCCCGCTCACCCGAGGCGAGAGCTCCGGCGACAGTAGCCGCCTCGCCTTGGTCATCAGTCGCCTCGCCCGCAAAAAACAGGGCCCCAGCCACCGGCTCGGCCAGTGCCTGGTGGGCGCCCATGCCGCCGACCGCGACGTAGCTGTAGGCCCCGCGGGCAAACGGATCTCGCTGCCAGTTGTGCACCCACGCCTGCTGCAGCAGCCGGTTGACCGGGACTGCCTCACCGACAATCGACCGCAGGCTCCTCACTGCCGCATCGACGATCCGATCGTCCGCCTCGAGCGAGAGCCTGGCGGCGTGGGGTCCTCCCTGCCACGCCGTCATGATCGGAGATCTCGCCGGCAACGCCGTCCAGAATGTCGGGAAGGGTGGCCCGGCACGGTGGAAGAATCCGGCGTTCCGGCACCGACCTTCATGCATCGTCTCCCAGAAGGACTCCCGGAATCGCATGACGACCTTGAGGACGGGCCCCATCACCAACCCCTTGAGAGCCGTCTCCTTCATCGTGAGAGGCGGGTCGAACTCGACCCCATGCGGATCCCGGACAGACTCCTGCAGCACGCCGAGGGGGAGGGTGATCACCGCCGCGCGAGCGCGCAGGATCGTGCCCTCCACGCCCAGCTCGACTAACCCCGGGCCCCACCGCACGCTTCGAACCGGGCTCCCCAGGCGAAGTTCGACGCGGGCCGGATCCATGGTGCGGGAGAGATGCCCAAGCAAGGCGACGTACCCGCCCCGCGGCCGCCCCTGCGGCGATTCCACGTTGGCATCGCCGGTCCACTCCCGCACGATGGCTCTCAGGCTCGCCCTGGCGGGGTCGGCGGCATCGAAACCCTCGACCAGGCGGCGGGCCCACTGTGCCGCCGGCCCGAGCTCGGGATCGTCGCGAAAGCGCTCGAGGTAATCGGCCACCGAGAGGTCGGCCGCTTCCAGGCCGGCGGCCTGCTGGAGCAGCGGATGGAGCCCACCGAATCGGTCGTCCAGCGGCTCGAGACGGCCGCTTTCCCCCGTCCAGTGTTCTCCCTCCGCCTCAACGAATGCGGAGCCGGCCTGGTGCAGAAGGTCGAGTGTGGCCCGTGGAGTGCCGTGGACGAACTCGGCCCCCAGCTCCATGCCGTCGACCGGGAGGATCCGCCCGCCGATTCTGTCGCGCGCCTCCAGCAGGGTTACCGAGAGGCCCGCGGCGCCGAGCACACGGGCAGCGACCAGCCCCGCAGCCCCCGCGCCGATGACCGCCACGTCGGTGTTCAACGACTCACCTTCCCCGCGCGGGAGCGGCGGTAGTAGGCCGCTGCCTTGGCCCGGCTGCCGCATCCGGCCATGCTGCACCAGCGGCGGCGCCCGTTCCTGGTCGTGTCATAGAAGAAGAGGACGCAGCGCGGGTTCTCGCATCGCCGGAGCAGGGAAAGATCGCCCTGCTCCAGGAGCCACGCGGCGGACTCCGCCACCGGCACCAGCAGGTGCGCCGCGGACTCATGCACGGAGACGAGACTACTGCTAAAGCCCTTTCCCTTCCGCACCAGCTGACGGTAGGCCGGTCGTTCCGCCAGTACCCGGTTGATCGTCTCCACCTGGTCTTCTGTGGCTCCCTTCCCCTCGCTCAGCCGCTGCACCATCCGTCGCAGGCTGGTACGCAGGGTGAGGGCCAGCCGGAATACCGCCGCGGCCTCGGCCTTGCCCTCCCAACGCTCCCGGGCCGACCGCGCAGCCGGCGCCTCCAGCACCCCGGCTTCCCCGAGCCAGTCCGCCAGGTCGCCGAACCCCTGCAGCAGGTCCACGGGCTCCCCCGCGGACACGGCCTCGGTGTTCACCAGGTCCAGACAGGGCAGGTTCCCCAGAATGTAGAAGGAATTCCTCTCCTTCCGATCGACCGGCTCCTTCGGCTTCGCCACATCGCCCTCCGTTCGAGGCCCCCAAACTTAGCCGGGGAACTATTACCAGCAAATAGCTATTTGACTGGTGACAGGTAGGCTATTACCGTTGAACTCGCTGTTTGATGGTAATACAACTGTCACCCCTGCTCGCGGCGCCGGGCCAACTCGGAGCTCGGAACCGGAACTCGGAACTCTCCACGACGAGGCGTTATGACCATGACCGCCGCACAGTTCACCACCGGGCATGTCGGACTCAATGTCACCGACCTGCCACGCGCCCGGCAGTTCTACCAGCAGGTGTTTGGCTTCGAGGTACTTGGAGAGTCGACCGAGGACGGGAAGGCCTTTGCCTTCCTCGGGCACGGGTCGAACATCGTCCTGACGCTGTGGCACCAGTCCTCGGGCGGGTTCGCCAAGAACCGTCCCGGGCTGCACCACCTCTCCTTCCAGGTTGAGTCCATCGATGAGGTTCGGGCTGCTGAACGGCGGGTCCGGGAGCTCGGCGCCAGAATCCATCACGGCGGCATCGTGCCACATGCGGAAGGACGCGATTCTGGGGGGTTGTACTTCGAGGATCCCGACGGCATCCGGCTGGAGGTCTTCAGCCCCACCGGCGCTGGGGAACGCACCGCCCCGCACGGCAGCGCGCCCACCTGCGGTTTCTTCTGATCGGCGGGCACCATGTCAGGGGTATTCCATGCGGGTGAGGTCGAGGTCCAGCGGCGGGCCGGCGTCGAGCGGATGGCCAGCCGGATTGGAGGCTCGATCCATGATGTCATTCCTCCGGTGGCGGAGGAGTTTCTGGCGCAGCGCCGCTGGGTGGTACTTGCGACTACCGATGCCGCCGGCCGTCCGTGGGCATCGGTCCTGAGTGGAGCCCCGGGATTCGTCAGCGTGGTACAAGGCGGGAAGGGCGGGAAAGGCGGAAGTGAGGGGTTGAGCCCTCCCGCCACTTCCGCCCTTGTCCGCCTGGACGCCACCCCGGCACCGGGCGACCCCTTGGCCACGAACCTCGACACCACTGGGTTCGTCGGCCTGCTGGCGATCGATCTGGCGACCCGTCGGCGGATCCGGATCAACGGCCGCCTGGAGCCGGACGGTGACGGTGGCATCCTGCTCCGCGCCGACCAGGTCTACTCCAACTGTCCCAAGTACATCCAGCGGCGTGAGGAGAGCGGCGGTGTTTCTGGGCCGGTTGCAGCAGAGCCCAACCGGTCGAGCAACCTCAGTGCTGCCCACCGCGAATGGATCGCGGGCGCGGACACATTCTTCATTGCGACGGCGAATCCGGGGGAAGGGGCCGACGCCTCGCACCGGGGCGGATTGCCCGGCGTCGTGAAGCTGGAAGGCGATCGGCTGATATGGCCCGATTACCAGGGCAACATGATGTTCAATACCCTGGGCAACATCGTGGCGTATCCGAGGGCCGGGTTGCTGTTTCTCGACTTCGCCACTGGCGGCACGCTGCAGGTTACCGGCCAGGCATCGATCGATTGGGACCCGGCCCACACATCGACAGTCCCCGGTGCCGAGCGGCTGATACAGCTCATGGTCGAGGAGGTGGTGGAGATCCGTGCGGCCCTGCCAGCTCGACTCGAGCTGTTGGACTACTCACCGCACCTGCCCGCGCTGGCGGGAAGGCGGAAGGGCGCGAAGGCGGAAGGCTAGGCAAGGCAATACA
>JBGQJV010000120.1:0-12554 GCA_041499215.1 Gemmatimonadota bacterium
GCGGGAACTGGGTGGCGTTGTGGTCATACGGCGCCGGCTGCCACGCCGTGGTGGTATGGCAGGTAGCGCAGGTGGTCGGGAACTGGGCCTGCGTATGGTTCGGCGTCTGCGCCCGGTTGAAGTCCGGCTGGTGGCAGCTGACGCAGGTAGTGGGCTTGCCCTTGTAGATCCCATCCGCGTGGCAGTCGCTGCAGACCGCGGTCTTGTGCGCCCCGGTCAGCGGGAACTGGGTGGCATTGTGGTCATACGGCGCCGGCTGCCACGCCGTGGTGGTATGGCAGGTGGTGCAGGTGGTCGCGAACTGCGCCTGCTTGTGGTCCGGCGTCTTGGCCCCATTGTAATCCACCTGGTGGCAGCTGACGCAGGTGGTCGCCTTGCCCTTGTAGACCCCGTCGGCATGGCAGTCGCTGCAGACCGCGGTCTTATGCGCCCCCGTCAGCGGGAACTGGGTGGCGTTGTGGTCATACGGCGCCGGCTGCCACGCTGTGCTAGTGTGGCAGGTAGCACAATCGGCGGAGAATTGCGCCTGCTTGTGGTCCGGCGTCTTGGCCCCGTTGAAATCCGTCTGGTGGCAGCTGGCGCACCGGGCGCTGGTGCCGGTGAACTTGTTGTTGGAGTGACACTGGGCACACGCCACGGTCCGGTGCGCCCCCGTGAGCGGGAAGCTGCTCGCATCGTGGTTGAACCGCGCCCGGCTCCACAGGGTGACCGTGTGGCACTGCCGGCATTCGCGGGGGAAGCCCCCCGCGGCGTGGTCCGGGTTCTTGGCGCTGGCGTAGTCCGCCTCATGGCAGGTAACGCAGGTGGTCGCCAGGGCCACGAACTGCAGTTGGCCCTGAGCCGTCGGCGTGTGGCAGGCGGTGCAGTTGGCGGCGAGATGCGCCCCCTCGAGCGGGAACGGGTACAACTGGTGTGCCCGCACCATCATGGCTCGGTCAGTGAAACTTCGGGCGGTGTGGCAGTGAGCGCAGTCGACACCGAGCTCACCGCGGTGAGCGTCCGTGTGGCAGGCGGCGCAGGTCTTCGCGGTCCCCTTGAAGTCGAGTGCCTTGTGGCATGAGCGGCAGGAGGCCGTGGCGTGGGCCCCTGCCAGCGGGAAGCCCAGCTTGCCGTGGTCGAACGCGCCGCTGATACGCGCCGGCGTCCAGCCGTCGGACCGATGGCAAGCCGCGCACTCGAGACTCAGCTTACCGTGCGGATTCCGGGTCCGCTGCTGGCCCGCTGCGGGGCGGGTCACGACGGCGAGCACAGCGCACAGGCTCAGCAGGATGAGGCGTCTCATCGGGTCTCCTTCTCGGCGTGACAGCTTTCGCACATCCCGGAGACGGGACGGTAGATCAGTTCCCGCGGGTTGCTGCTTCTCGTATCACTGGGGTGACACTGATTGCAAGGCACCCCTTCGTGCGCCCCCTTCAGCGAGAAGGAGGCGTCCCGGTTATGGTCGAATCTGGCTGCCGGGGCGAAGCCATCCGTCCCGTGGCAGGCGTCGCACTTCCCGGCATCCTTTCGGGAGGCGAACTGGTCGCCGTGCGGGGTCTGGTGGCAATCGCCGCACGCGGCCTTGGCGGTGAACGCGAGGGTGGGGAACACCGTCCCCGCGGCGGTCAACGAGGAGCGCTTCGGCGGCGCAGTCTTCAATTCCGCGTGGCACGCCATGCAGGTGGTGGCCCGGTGGGCGCCTTCGAGCGGGAAGTTGAAGGTCTTGTGGTTGGCGACGTCGGTGGTCGACGGCCGGAAGGTCCGGGTGTTGTGGCAGGTGACGCAGCCCGAAGTCTTGGCACGGGGTCCCGAGGCGGAGAACCGCCCGCGGTGCGGATCGGCGTGGCAGGCGGCGCAATCGGTCTCCACCATCTTGAACAGGAAGGCCGCCTTTCCCAGCGTCACCGTCCGCGGGAGGGGCGGCAGCCCCTTCCGGTCGCCACCATGGCAGTCGCGGCAGCCGATCTCGCCGTGCCGGCCCTCGAGTGGCAGCCGCAGCTTGGCATGCTGCGCCACGTCGAACCCGCTCGGGGTCCAGCCCGCCACCTTGTGGCAGGCGGCGCAGTCCCCCTTGTCCGCTCGGCTCGCGAGCTGCCCGGCGTGAAGATCGGCGTGGCAGTCGAGGCAGCGCCCGAACGCCGGCCGGATTACCACCTTCGAACTTCCCAGCCGAGCTGCAAGCGCAGGATTGGTTTCCTTCCGGTGACAGGAGCTGCAGGTCACCGTCTGGTGCTTCCCCTCGAGGGGATACTTCGCCGTACGGTGCTGCTCGACCGTGAAGGTCGACGGAGTGAACCGGTTCACCGTGTGGCACTTGGCGCAGTCGACCGGTTTGCCGGCGAGGGTGGCCGTGCCGCCGTGGGTATCGGCGTGGCAGGTGGCGCAGGTCTGGAAGAGGGGCTTCTTGAGCGCCTCGGTTGAGAAATCCTTGTGACAGTCGGCGCACCGCACCGTCGCATGCTTGCCGGCAAGGGGATAGCGGGTCCGGTCGTGGTCGAAGTTCTGCCTGTCGATCACCCGGAAGCCGTTCGTGCTGTGGCAGCTGGCGCATTTCGGGCCGAGCCGCCCGGCATGCGGATCCTTGTGGCAGTCGGCGCAGGACTCATGGGGGACCGGTCGGTAGACTGGAATCGGGTGCCCGCCGTCGTCCCGCTTGGTGGCCAGCGCGGGGGTGAGGTGACACTTGTCGCACTTCACGCTGGCGTGCTTGTTGGTCAGCGCGTAGGCGGTCGTATCGTGGTTGAACCCCGGCGTGATGTTCCACTTGCCCGCGTCATGGCACTTGCTGCACGCGGTGCCCAGGCCGCCGCGGTGGACATCCTCGTGGCAGCTGGCGCAGGTCGTTTCGAGCCCGGTCAGGGACCGGGCCGTCTTGTCGGTGCCCAGCCTGGCGGCGGGAGACACCTGGAACTTCGCCGTGTGGCAGTCGCCGCAGTCCTGCTCGGCGTGAGTCTGGGTCAGCGCCCAGCCCGCGCGGCGGTGGTCGAACCGCTCCCGGCTCCCGTCGGGCCACTTGATGAGCTGGAAGTCCGGCCCGGCATGGTCGGGGTGACAGGAAGCACAGGTGGCCCCGCGCACATCACGGGCGCCGTGGTAGCCGCGATTCTGCCGCACCAGCCAGTCGATGTCCTTGTGGCAGCTCAGGCAGTTGGCGGGCATGGCGTCCTTGCGGCCGGCGTGGCACTTGGTGCACTTGAGCGCCCCCTCGAGGTCCTGGTGGGCGCGCGCCAGGGGCCCGGGGGAGATCTGTCCCAGGAGGCGGGTGCTGCTGCCATTCCAGGCCGGTCCGAGCATCAACGCCACCACGATGAGGGTCGCAAGGCGACGCACCGCGCTCACCAGAACCAGGTCGCGCCCATCGCCACCACCACACCTACATGCACCAGCACCGCCACCAGGGCGGTGATGGCAAAGGGCCGGTGGGCCACATGCCAGAAACGGAACAGCCGCTGGGTCGCGGCGAGCATCCGGGCCTGCTGGGTCAGGGACATTTCCTTCCGGGCCAGGCGCAGCACCCGTCGGACGGTGCGCCGGTGGGGGCGTATTGCCCCGTATTGTGAGTCACACAGCCGCCTGAGCGCCCGGGCCGATCGCCATCGGGCGATGTCGTCACCGACCATCCGTTTGAGGGTGCCGACCACCCCGAGTCCGTCGCAGGGGGAGGGGTCGGAGCGGAGCACCGCCTCCACCTGCGCGGCCGGCAACCCGGTGGCCTTGGCGATCTCTCCCACCAGACCCTGACGCTCCGCGGCGATTTCTTCCGCCGACAACTCGAGCCCGCCGGCGCTGCGCGGGATGTGGACGTAGAGGTAGCGCCCGGCGATCCCGCTGAACGCCACCACCAGCATGGAGAGGTAGCCCAGGCCGATGACCCCCTCGAACCGCCAGCTGGCATGCACCGCGGCCAGAAAGGGGAGGATGAGCGCCAGGCCGACGTGCCCGTCGAGCCACTGCGCCATGGTGCCGGTGAAGGAGAGCCAGCGATACTTCTTCCGCAGGGGGTAGAGCCAGAGGAAGAGGAAGATCAGCAGGGAGACGATTCCTGCCGTCTGCCCGACGTAGCCGGAGGGGCGGAGCCAGGGGTTCAGCGGGGAGCGGGCCCGGTCCTCCAGGGGCGCGAAGTAGTACGAGCCGCCGACTATGGAGCTGGCCAGCAGGATGCCGATAACGATGAACACCGCCCGGAACGGCACACCCCGGTGTTCCGGCTGGCGCGGCGGCGCGGTACCCCCCGGCGGGGAAAACCGGGGAGACTGAATGGCACCCGAGGTCCTGAGACCGGGGGAGGTCCTGAGACCGGGGGATGATGGTCGCTGCACCGCCTGGCTGGGACGGGACATTTTCTCTGGGTTGTCGCGAAGGTGTCGCGGTTCGCTTCGGAAATCGGCACAGGCCGATACGGCACGCCCCATGCGAACAGCAAGAACCGGAACTTCAAGACAGGCGGAAGGTTGCACCGTGTAAGCTGTTGTCTATGCTGGCCATCCTGACGCGTGTGAGCCAGCTCACCGGGTGCAATCTTGGCTCACTTCGTTCCAGTAGTAACGAATCGTATCGCCCGCACTGAGGCGGAGCCCTCCTCATGGACAACCTGGTCATGGACCTCGCGCTGGCGCTGGTGCTGGTTCTGGCGCTCACGAAGCACCTCTGGCGCACCGGCCGGAAGGAGCGCGCGGCACGGATTTCGGCCCAGCATGCGGTGGTCACCGACGGCCCCCGGGCGCAGCATCCCCACATCGACATCAGCTGGTGCATCGGCTGCGGCGCTTGTGTCACCGCCTGCCCGGAGTACGACGTCCTGGCCGTCCTGGGCGGGAAAGCGGCTCTGGTCAACGCCGCCAAGTGCATCGGCCACGGCCTGTGCGCCGATGCCTGTCCGGTGGGAGCCATCGAGATCGTCATGGCGCCACCCAGCATGACCGCCGACCTCCCCGCGCTTTCCCCGGAGTACGAGAGCAGCGTGCCGAATCTGTTCGTGGCGGGCGAGCTCGGCGGCCTGGCGCTCATCAAGAACGCGGTCAACCAGGGTCGCGAGTGCGTCGACCTGATCGCCCAGCGGGTGTCCGGTCTCCGCCGCACCCGGATCGGTGGGGTAGTGGACGTCTGCATCGTGGGCGCGGGTCCCGCGGGGCTGAGCGCCTCCCTCCGGGCGGTGGAGAAGAAGCTTTCCTATGTCACCCTCGAGGCCGAAGACTTCGGGGGAACGGTGGCCAAGTATCCGCGCCAGAAGCTGGTGATGACCAGCCCGGTGGAGTTCCCGCTGCACGGCAAGTTCAACAAGCTGCAAATCGGGAAAGAGGAACTGCTGGCCTTCTGGCAGAAAGCGTCCAAGAAGGCCGGCCTGGTCATCAACACGCGGGAGCGGGTGGACGGCATCCGGCTCGAGCCCGACGGCGCGTTCACCATCGAGACCGTCAAAGGCCGGTACCGCGCGCTTACAGTAGTGGTGGCGATCGGCCGGCGGGGGACGCCGCGCAAGCTGGGGGTTCCCGGCGAGGGGCTTTCCAAGGTCATGTATAGCCTCATCGATGCGGAAGCCTACGAGGGCAAGCGGATTCTTGTGGTCGGCGGCGGAGACAGTGCCGTCGAGGCGGCCATGGGGCTGGCGCACCAGAAGGGCAACAAGGTCACCGTGTCGTACCGCAAGGACGTTTTCAGTCGGCTCAAGGAGCGGAACGACAAGCGAGTCCGGGAGTACATGAAGAAGGGCCAGCTGCAGGTGGTCTTCAACTCCCAGCCGCTCGAGATCCGCGAAGGCTCAGTAACGCTGGAGGTCCAGGGCGGGAAGCGGGAACTGCCCAACGACTACGTCTTCGTGTTCGCCGGCGGGACGCCCCCCAACGCGTTCCTCGAGAAGATCGGGGTCCAGCTGGGGAACCAGGATCTCAGCGAGGCCGTCGCTCAGGAGGCGCGGGAAGTGGCGTAAGGGAGTATACTTGTAGCAGTTGACCCGCATGGAGATCTTCATGAAAGCCGGACACAAGTTCCTGCTCGGGGCCGGGATTATCGTTGGAAGTGTGGCCCTGCTGATGGCCCAGGGGGTGAAGCAGTTCGGCCAGTACTCGCTCAAGCCGAGCGAGCTGGCCCAGCGGGTCTCCCGCGACCCCAGTCTCTACGACACCGGCCTCAAGATGGAGGCGAAGGTCGTGCCCGGCTCGGTCAAACGAGACGCGGCGAGTCAGACCATCGAATTCAAGGTCACAGACGGCTCCCAGATCTACCCGGTGACCTACCGCGGGCTTGCCCCGGACACCTTTACCGACGCCCAGGATATCGAGGTCGTGGTTGAGGGCCGGCTGAGCCGGGATGGAGTGTTTCACGCTACCACCCTCCTCGCCAAGTGCGGCTCCCGGTACGAGAAGAAGTACGTAGAAGGGAAGGCTGCATAGGACGGACAGGCGGTCAGGCGGACAGGCGGTCAGTGGGTACGGTGAAGGGGTGAGTTCCTTGCGGAGCTCACCCCTCGCCGTTTTCTCGGTCTGCCCGTTCGCCCGTTCGCCCGTTCGCCCGTTCGCCCGTCCGCCCGCCCGTCCCCCGCCTGCCTGATCTGAGGAAACCCTCACCCTCTATTCGGGCTCGTTTCATCCCCATTCACCAAACGTCGTAACCGGTTGGCTCGCCGCTGATTCGCTGCTGCCCCCTTTCCACGGGTTCCTATGACACGGGTCGATCGGAGGACGTTCCTCAAGGGGGTGGGGGTCCTCTCGGCAGCCACCGCCGCAACCGCCGTCTTCCCCACCGTGGTGCTCCCCGCAAACGTCGCTCTACCACGCGAGAACCAGGCGGGTCCGGTCTGGAAGCGGGCGCCATGTCGGCTCTGCGGCGTCGGGTGCGGCCTGCTCGTGGGCATCGAGAGCGGACGCGCGGTTGCGGTGAAGGGCGACCCCGACTCCCCGGTGAGCAAGGGGTTGGCCTGCGTCAAGGGCTATAACTCGGTGCAGGCTCTCAATGGGTCGGACCGGATCCGCCGAGCCATGGTCCGGCGCGACGGTGTGCTGGTCGAGGTGCCGCTCTCCGAGGCACTCGACCTGGTAGCGCGCAAGCTGCGCGAGACCGCCCAGCAACACGGCAAGGACAGCGTTGCCATTTACGGATCGGCGCAGTGGACCATCCCGGACGCCTACGTCGCGTCGAAGCTGTTCAAGGGAGCGCTGGGGACGAACAACATCGAGACCAGCACGCGACTCTACGGCGCCAGCGCGATGACCGGCCTGCTGAGCAGCTTCGGTCTCGATGGCGCGATCGGGTGCTACGAGGACGTCGACCACGCCGACGTGTTCGTCCTGTGGGACACCAACCTCGCCGAAACCGACCCGGTGCTCTTCTCCCGGATGCTGGATCGCAAGCGCGCCAATGCGGCGGTCCGCATCATCGATGTGACCACCCGCACGACCCGCACGAGCTACGCCAGCGACCACTCGCTCTTGCATGTGCCGCACACCGGGCCGGTTATCGCCAACGGGATCTGTTACGAGATCATCGCTCGGAAGTGGGTGCATCACGAGTTCGTCGATCAGCACGTCGCGTTCAAGCGCGGGCGGACGGGCCTTGGTGACGGTCTCGCCGATGACGCCCTCGTCACGGACGAGGCCGGCGATGCCACCTGGGACGAGTATGTGGCATTCCTGGCGGACTACGAGCCGGCGCGGGCGCAGGAGGTGTCCGGCCTTCCCGCGGCCAGCATCCGCTGGCTCGCGTCCATCTACGGCGATCCCCTGCGCAAGGTGATGTCGGTCTGGGGCAAGGACGTGAACCAGGATGTGCGCGGCACGTGGATGAACAACCTGCTGTACAACATCCACCTGCTGGTGGGGAAGGTCGCCTCGCCCGGAAACAGCCCCTTCTGCACTACGGGACAGCCCAGGGGCGGGAGTGCCGTGCACGACGCGGGTACCCTGACCCAGACGTTGCCGCGCGGGGTCGTGCAGAACGAGGAGGACCGCCGCCGGGCCGCCGACATCTGGGGCGTGCCGCTGGAGCGGATTGACCCCAAGCCGGCGGCCCCTGCTCTCGGCATGTTCCGCCGGCTGGAACGGGGCGATATCCGTTTCCTCTGGATCCTGGCCACCGATCCGATGGTCAGTCTGCCAAACCTGGACCGTTATCGCCGCGCGGCGACCCACGAAGACCGCTTCATCGTCGTCTCGGAGGCGTATCCGACACCGACCACGGACGTGGCGGACGTGGTCCTTCCCGCGGCGATGTGGCTCGAGCGCGAAGGCATCTACGCCAACGACGAGCGGCGCGTCCAGTACTTCGACCGGCTCCTCGCGCCACCCGGAGACGCGACCAGCGACGCATGGCAGATGATCGAGGTCGCCCGCCGGCTCGGTTTCGAGACGCTGTTCCCCTACGACCCGCGCCGTCACGTCGAGCAGATCTGGGAGGAGTATGGCCGGTTCCATGCGGAGCCGCCAAGCGCACTTCCCCCAATCGCCGAGCTGCGGGCGCAGCCGGGTGTGCAGTGGCCCTACGTGGCTGGCCGTGAGACCCGGTGGCGCTACAACCCGGCCCAGGATCCCGCCGCCGATGCTGCCCGGGGCACCTTCGACTTCTACGGCCATCCCGACCATCGGGCGTGGATCTGGCTCAGACCCTACGAGCCGCCCGCTGAATCGCCGGACCGCGCGTATCCATTCTGGCTCACCACCGGTGCGGTGCTCGAGCACTGGGGTGCGGGCTCGATGACCCAACGGATCGAGATCCTGCATCGCGCCCTGCCGCACAGCTACGTGGAGCTCAACCACGATGACGCGCGTGACCTGGGCATCCGCAATCGCGAGACGGTGCGCCTGGTGAGCCGGCGTGGCTCGCTCGAGCTCGAGGCCCGCATCGACTATCGCTCTCAGCCCCCCCACGGGCAGGTCTTCGTGCCCTCCTTCGACGAGGCACGGCTGGTGAACCGACTCACGCTGGACGCCTGCTGTCCGCTCTCGGGACAGCCCGACGCCGGCAAGTGTGCCGTGCGGGTGGAGCGGCTGCCGGCGAGGAGCGGAGCGTGAGTTCTCACGAACGGCACTCGAGCGGGCTGGCGCTGCGGCTGTACTTGATCGCCTCCGGGGTTACGGCGGTGGCGGCCGTGGGCGTGGCGGTCAGGCGCTCGCCAGCGGGCCGGGAACCTCCACCGGCACCGCTCGCCGTCCAGCTGGTGGCGGCACCCGGCGAGCCGATCCGCGCCGAGGCTCAGGTGTTCCGCACCACCCCCGCCATGCTGGCGATCGAGCCCAAGGCGCGCCGGGAACGCTCGGCTCACCCGCGCACGCTGTCGACAGTCCGCTTCCTGCGGGCGTATCCGGGTGCGCCGCCGCGCATCCCGCACCCCCTCACAGCCGACGAGTTCCGAACGGACGCCTGCAAGACCTGCCACGAGCGGGGTGGCTTCTCGCTTCGTTTCTCCGCGTACGTGCCGTTGACGCCGCATCCCGAACGGGGCATCTGCCTCCAGTGCCATGTGGGTGTGGACTCGGTCATCGGCGCCGCCGTTCCCGACCCCAATCCGAATGCCAGGTGTCCACAATGCCATGGTCCGAGCGGCGGCACGCCACGGCCGGAGGCAAGGGTGACGTGGCCCACGACGGCCTGGCCGCAGCTGCCCAGGCTGACGCCGGACCGCGATCCCCCACCGATCCCGCACGATCTGCAGTTCAGGGAGAACTGCCTCACCTGCCACGCCGGCCCCGCCGCCGTCCTGGAAATCCGGACGACGCACCCGGAGCGCGCCAATTGCCGCCAGTGCCACGTCAGGCTCGATCCAGCGGCAGGGAACTTCACACGCCCAGTGAACGACGTCGCCGTCGGGGCGGGAGACGCGCCATGAACCGGATACGGGTGGAGGCCGCAGCCTGGTGCCTGGCGGCGGCCTGGCTCGCTTCCGGCTGCCACGAGCCGAGCGCGACGAAGGCGGGCGAGCTCCCCAGGAGTGTCGTGGCCATGCCGATCGACTCGGCGACGGCGGCCCGCAACGCGAGCCTGGAGCCCGGCGCGCTCGCGACCGTCCAGGCGGTCCCGGTCGAGCTCTGGAAAGGGCCTGGTGACCGGCCGTTCGAAGTCGCTCTCCGCAGCGCCGCTCCGGAGGCCGGACACTCCCGGATGTTCGGCACGATCACGCTGCCGATCGCGCTCCGCAGCCGTACCGCCGCCATCAGTCAGTATCCCTGCACGTCGTGCCACCTCGGCCGGAAGGTGGTCATGGTCAACAAGCGGATCGGTGACGCGCACAACAACATCCAGCCGGTGCATCCGGCGCAGACCGGCGCGGTCTGCTCGACCTGCCACTCGCCCGATGACGTCCAGCTGCTGACCCTGAAGAGCGGGGAGCGGGCGACCCTGGATGAGAGCTACCGGTTGTGCGCGCAATGCCACTTCCCGGAGGCGAAGGCGTGGGCCGGCGGGGCGCATGGGAAGCGGCTCGACGGCTGGCAGGGGCGGAGGGTCGTGATGGCCTGCGCCGATTGCCACGACCCGCACAAGCCCGCTGTCCAGCCGCGCATCCCCTTCCGCGCACCGCAGATCGAGCGAACCAGGAGCCATGGTCCATGAGTGATGACCCGACTGCCGAATCGCCGGAGCGCTCCAGCGACGGCTCGATGCTGCACAAACGCGTCGACCGCCGGGGCGCGCTGGGGATGCTCCTGGGGGGGGTGGTCGTGGGGACCCAGGCGTTGGGTGCGTGTGCCCCGCTGAGCGCGGAGACGGACGAGGAGCGCGAGGTCAAGCTCCTGGCCTGGCGGGAGTACATCAAGGGCAACTACCGGTTCATGACGGAGGGGGAGCGAGCGGAGACGATTGCGCGTCTTGAGCGGCTCGCCGAGCTGCAGCGTGGCGTGGAGGTCACGATCCAGTCCACCGGCGCACAGCCCGGCGTCCTGTTCGGCTACGCTTTCAATATTTCGAAGTGTAAAGGCTTCAGGCGCTGTATCGAGGCCTGCATCAACGAGAACAACCTCGACCGCAATGCGGACACGCAGTACATCCGGATCTTCGAGATCGAGGACGGCGTGGTCAATCTCGACAAGGCCGACGCGACGTTCCAGCACGAGGTGCCGGCCGAGGGCCACTTCTATATGGGGACCCAGTGCTTCCAGTGCGCCAACCCGCCCTGCGTCAAGGTCTGCCCCGTCGGGGCCACCTGGCAGGAACCGGACGGCATCACCGTCATCGACTATGACTGGTGCATCGGGTGCCGGTACTGCATGGCGGCCTGCCCCTACTGGGCGCGGCGGTTCAACTGGGCCGCACCGGAGGTGCCGGTCGAAGAGGTGAACCCGAATCAGCATTATCTGGGGAATCGTGCCCGCAAGAAGGGATGCGTCGAGAAGTGCACCTTCTGCATCCATCGAACCCGGCAGGGTCGCCTGCCGGCCTGTGCCGAGGCGTGCCCGACCGGGGCGCGGGTCTTCGGCAACCTGCTGGATCCCGATTCGGAGATCCGCTGGGTGCTCGCGAACAAACGCGTGTTCCAGTTGAAAGAGGATCTGAAGACGGAGCCGCGCTTCTGGTACTTCAGCGATTGAGGTGACGGTGCACCTGCGGCCATTCTTCGTGAGCGCCCTGGAGTCGGCCACCAACGGTGGCCGGCGCTACCACCTGTGGATGGGAAGCCTGACGCTGATCATCCTCTTCGGCGCGTATGCGTACTCGGTCCAGTGGCGCTATGGGCTCAGCGTCACGGGAATGAGCGACCAGGTGAGTTGGGGGCTCTATATCTCGAACTTCACCTTCCTGGTCGGACTGGCCGCGGCCGCCATGATGTTGGTCCTGCCGGCGTACATCCTGGAGGACATCGACTTCAGCCGCGCGGTGCTCCTGGCGGAAGCCGTCGCCGTGGCCGCGCTGGTCATGTGCCTCGGGTTTGTGGTCGTGGATCTCGGCAACCCGCAGGGGTCATGGCACCTTGCGCCCGGCATCGGCTATCTCAACTGGCCCCGTTCCCTCCTGGCATGGGACGTGATCGTGCTGAACGGGTACCTGGCACTGAATCTCGCCATCCCGTTCTACATCCTCTACAGCCGCTTTGCCGGCCGCGCGCCGGCCAAAAAGAAGTACCTCCCGTGGATGTACATTGCCGCGATGTGGGCGGTGAGCATTCACCTGGTCACGGCGTTTCTCCTGGCCGGTCTACCGTCCCGGCCGTTCTGGAACACGGCGCTGCTCGGGCCGCGGTTCCTCGCCTCTGCGTTCACTGCGGGTCCGGCGTTCGTCATCCTGCTCCTCTGGTTCGTCCGACGGACTACGCGGTACCCCATCGCCGACGGTGCCTTCTCGAAGCTTGCGCTGATTACCACCGTCGCGGCGCAGATCAACATCGTCATGCTCATCTCCGAACTATTCTACAAGTTTTACTCGCCCACCGAGCACAGCATCAACGCGCAGTACCTCTTCCTCGGTCTCGGCGGGCACCACGCGCTGGTGCCGTGGATCTGGACCGGGATCGGGCTCAACGTGCTCGCCACCGTCGTGCTCATGATCCACCCCCTGCGGCGCAACCCCCGCTGGCTGATGCCGGCCTGCGCCACGCTCTTCGTCGGCATCTGGATCGAAAAGGGGATCGGGCTGGTGATCCCCGGCTTCATTCC
>JBGQJV010000121.1:0-12538 GCA_041499215.1 Gemmatimonadota bacterium
ACCGCGAGAAGGAGGTGAGCTGGTTCACCGGACCGGGGCTGGTGCCGGAGGATCCGCAACTGGTCAAGGCGCCGTCGGGGTACTACAACCTCGGGATGGCCCATGGAGTGCCCGGGGTAGTCGGACTGCTCGGCGCCATGTGCCGGACCGGTGTCCGGCGACCTCATGCCCGCCGATTGCTGGGCGGCGCGGTGGAGTGGCTGCTGGCCCAGCGGCTTGGGCCTGACGTCGCCGTATGTTTTCCGACTACGGTTGCACCCGAGCTGCCGGCCGTACCATCCCGGATGGCCTGGTGCTACGGAGATCCAGGGATCGCGGGCGCGCTGCACCTGGCGGGCGTCGGGGCGAACCAGCCAGCCTGGATTCAGGAGGCGCTGGCAATCATGGCAAAGGTGGCGCGGCGGCCGCCGGAGGACTCCGGCGTGGTGGACGCCGGCCTGTGTCATGGCTCAGCCGGGCTCGCCATCCTGTTCCATCGGATGTACCAGGCCACTGGAGATGAGCGCATGGCCGAGGCGGCCCGGTACTGGATCGGTCGGACGCTGCAGTTTCGGCGCCCCGGCCAGGGTGTGGCGGGTTATGCCACCCGGACCGGGATGGCCGATGCAGGCGGCGAACAGTGGGTCGGCGATTCCGGGCTCCTGACCGGGGCCGCGGGAATCGGAGCGGCCCTCCTCTCCGCCGCCACACCGGTCGAACCCGCCTGGGACAGGGCGCTGCTGATGTCCGTCCGAGAAGCCTGATGCAACCAACCGCGAGGCGGCCGCCAGGATACCAAGCCTCGGGCTTCTTCTGCCTTCGGACTCACCTCCTCCCGTTCGACGAGCTGCTGCGCTGGGGCGCCGCATTCTCCCGCCCCGGCTCCGGCGCGGATGGCGATCTGCACCAGCCCCTGCAGCCAGGCGACATCGCGGCGCGTAACCACCTGCGGGAACTGGTACGCCGTCCGGAGGTGCGGGAGGCGATCTTCGTCGCGTCACCCGCGCTGGATGAGGTCGTGGATATCTGGCTGAGTGATCCGGCCAGCGATCGGGGACGGCGCGCGGAGCGCTCACTGGTCAAGTATGTGAGCCGAATGGCGGGCCGGCCGACCCCCTTCGGGCTCTTCGCCGCGGTCGCCTGCGGCGAGCTCGGTGAGACGACGAACCTCAGTGTCCCACCTGCCGGCCGTTGCCTGCGCCACACCCGGCTCGACAACGAGTACCTGTTTGCCTTGGCCCAGCTGGTCGCCCGGAATCCCGAGGTTCGCCGCCACGCCTTGTACTTCCCCAACGACAGTCTGGACTTCACGGCGGGCCGGGGCCGTTACGCCGAAGCCCGGGTTACCGAGGACTCCCACACCTTCCACCTGGTGGGGGTGGAGGAATCACCCGAGCTCCGGGAGACCCTCAGCCGGGCCATCGGGGGCGCAACTCGGGCGGAGCTCGCCGGGGCGCTGGTGGACGGAGACACTACAAAGGAAGACGCCGAGGGGTATATCGACGAACTGATCGAAGGCCAGGTGCTGGTCCCGGACATTGGAGTCCAGGTCACCGGGCCCGAGCCAGCCTCGGCACTGGCGGAGCGTCTGAGCGGCATACCTGCCACCACGGCGGTCGCCGAGGGAATCATGTCGGCTACACAGGCGATCGCACAGCTGGATTCCGCTGGGTTAGGCAACGCCCCCATCCGATACCGGGAGATTGCCGCAGGGCTCGAGGCGCTCCCGGCCAAGGTCACGTTGCCGCGCCTTTTCCAGGTCGACCTGGTTCGGCCCGAGGCCGGTACGCTGAGTCAGACGCTGCTCCGGGAGATCGTCCGGGGAGTCGATCTGCTCCACCGAATCACACCGCTCGATCCCGAGGACACCCTCAACAAGTTCCGCGAAGCGTTCATCGGTCGCTACGAAGGACGGGAAGTCCCGCTGCTCGAGGCCCTGGACGAAGAAGTCGGATTGGGGACACTTCTCTGGCCGGCGGAAGACCCCTCCCCCCTCCTCAAGGGGCTCCCGCTCGCGCGGAGCGAGGCGGAGCGGACCCGGTGGGACAACCGGGTCCGGCATATCACTTACCGGATGGGAGAAACGGTGAGCGAGGGCCGGGACGAGTGGGCGCTGACCGCCAAGGACATCGAGGCCCTGGCCGAGCCTGCGCCGAAACCACTCCCCCAGGCGTTCGCCGCGATGGTGACCATTGCGGCCGCATCAGAAGACCATATCGCCCGCGGCGATTTCGAAATCTTCCTGCACCATGCAGACGGGCCCAGCGGTGCCCGGCTGCTCGGCCGGTTCTGCCATGCCGATCCTGCCCTTGCGACCTGGACCACCGAGCACCTGCGAGCCGAGGAGGCCCACGACCCTGACGCGATCTATGCCGAGCTGGTCCACCTGTCGGAAGGACGGCTGGGAAACATTCTCCTCCGTCCCGCCCTGCGGGAGTACGAGATCACCTACCTGGGACAGTCCGGTCTGCCAGGCGAGCGCACCATCCCGGCGTCGGACCTGCTGGTCGCGGTGGTCGACGGCAGGATCGAGCTGCGCTCGGCCCGTCTCGACCGCAGGATCATTCCCCGGCTCACCTCGGCGCACAACTACACGTTAGGCCTCATGCCCTACCGGTTCCTGTGCCTGCTGCAGGCGCAGGGGAGCGCCGGGTCCCTCGCCTGGCGCTGGGGCCCGGGAGCAGAGGCCGCGCCCTTCCTGCCAAGGGTCCGCTCCGGGCGAATCGTGCTCGCGCTGGCCCGCTGGCGAGTCGAGGAGCGAGAAGTCCGGGCGCTGAGCCGGGCGCCCGAGGGGGAACGCTTCCGTGCCTTTGCCGCCTGGCGAGCGACACGCCGGCTGCCGCGGTGGGTGGCCCTGGCCGATTCCGACAACCGGCTGCCCGTCGACCTCGACAATCCGCTGGCGGTCGACTGCCTGCTGCACGAGATCGGCGATCGGGAGGAGGCGTTACTCGAGGAGCTCTGGCCCGAGGCCGGCCGGCTGATCGCCCGCGGGCCGGAGGGCGTGTACCGGCACGAGCTCATCGTGCCGTTCGTGCGAACTCCGGAGCCCAACCCGGCGCAGCGCATCGTTCCCCGGGCTCGCGCGGTGGCCGGCCACATCCCCAGGCGTTTCCCTCCCGGATCCGAGTGGCTCTACGTCAAGCTCTACACCAGCCAGGCAGTGGCTGACGACGTGCTCACCGGAATCGTGGCGCCGATCAGCCAGCGGCTGCTCGAGGATGGCGATGCCGACCGGTGGTTCTTCCTGCGATACAATGATCCGGAGTTTCACCTCCGGTGGCGGATTCACGGAGAGGATCCGGCGCTCTTCGAACGGGTGTGGCCGAAGCTCAAGGCAGCGATCGACCCGCTGGTCGAGGATGGCGCGATCTGGCGGGTGCAGTTGGATACCTACGAACGCGAGGTGGAGCGGTACGGAGGACCGGACGCGATCGCGGCGACCGAGGGCATCTTCTGCGCCGACAGCGATGCGGTGGCCGGCATCGTGGAGCTGCTGGAGCCGGGCGACGCCGGACTCGACGAGCGGTGGAGGCTAGGCCTTCGAGGCGCCGACCAGCTGCTGGACGATCTGGGTCTGACGCTGGAAGAAAAGCTCGGTGCGGTCGCGGCGGGAGGGAAGCGCTATGGCTCGGTGCCCGAGCCCACGGCGGAGCTACGGCACAGGCTCACAGCACGGTACCGGGAGCTCCGTAAGGGGGCGGAGGAACTGCTGGATCGCGCCCTGGATCACCAGAGCCCCCTGGCGTCCGGATTCGAACTCCTGGGTACCCGCTCCGCCCGGATCGCCGAGCCCGTCGCGCAGCTCAGGGGACTGGATCGCGCGGGACGCTTGCTCACGCCGTGGGTCGAAATCGCGGGGAGCCTGGTCCACATGCATCTGAACCGCCTCTGTCGGGGCGACCCCAATGCCCACGAAGTGGTGGTGTACGACTTTCTCAGGCGGATCTACCAGTCCCGGCTGGCGCGGAAAGGTGAGAAGGACGAGACGGCAGCGCGCTTGTAGAGCTCCCGGTAGAGAAGGGCGAACAGGTGGGTCGCGGCCGGCGGCCTGAGGTCGAGCATCAGCGCCGCTCGGCAAAGAACTCGCGTAACAGCGCACCGCACTCCTCAGCCAGGACACCACCGAGCACCTCGGCCCGGTGGTTGAGTCGCGGATGGCGCAACAGGTCGCCGAGCGATCCTGCCATGCCCGCCTTCTCGTCCCAAGCGCCGAACACCACCCGGCCTACCTTGGCGAGAACAATGGCGCCGGCACACTGCGCGCAGGGTTCCAGCGTCACGTATAGCGTGCCCTCGGGGAGGCGATCCGCCTTCAGCGCCGCCAGTGCCCGGTGGAGGGCCAGCCACTCGGCGTGGGCGGTGGGATCGCTCCGGTTCACGGTCTCGTTGTAGCCGGTCCCGACGATCCGTCCTGCATGAACCACCACCGCCCCGACCGGCACCTCCCCATGTGCGCGCGCCGCCCCAGCCTCCGCCAGGGCGGCGCGCATGCCGGCCAGGTCCGCCGCACTGGCCGGGGTATCAGGCACTCGCGCTCTCGGGCCGGGCCGCCTCGCGCACGAACCTGAGATCGGTGCCACTGCGTTCGATCCGGATGGTATCCCCCTCGCTATAGGCGCCTTCCAACAGCTCCAGCGCAATCGGATTCTGCAGCCGGCGCTGGATCACCCGCTTGAGCGGCCGTGCCCCAAACACCGGATCGTAGCCTTCCTGCGCCAGCAGCTCCTTTGCCTCCGGCATGACCCGCAGTCCGATCTTCCGCGCCGCGAGCAGCCGGGTCAGACCCTCGAGCTGCAGCTCCACGATCTTTGCCAGGTCGGCCCGCGAAAGCTGCCGGAAGACGATGACCTCGTCCACCCGGTTGAGGAACTCCGGTCGGAAGTGCAGCCGCAGCTGGTCCCGCACCTTGGCCTCCACCGGCACCCAGGACTCCGGATCGCCTATCTCCCCCGCCTCCAGGATCAGCTGGCTACCGATGTTGGAGGTCATGATGATCACGCTATTCCGGAAATCGACCACCCGGCCCTGGCTGTCGGTGAGCCGCCCGTCGTCCAGGATCTGCAGCAGCACGTTGAAGATATCGGGGTGAGCCTTCTCGATCTCATCGAACAGGATCACGCTGTAAGGCCGGCGCCGGACCGCCTCGGTCAGCTGGCCGCCCTCGTCGTAGCCGATGTAACCCGGCGGCGCCCCGATCATCCGGGCGACCGAATGTCTCTCCATGTACTCCGACATGTCGAGCCGGACCATGGCCCGTTCGTCGTCGAACAGGAATTCGGCCAGCGCCCGCGCCGTCTCGGTCTTCCCGACCCCGGTCGGCCCCAGGAAGATGAACGACCCGGTCGGACGGTTGGGATCGGACAGGCCGGCCCGGCTCCGCCGCACGGCATTCGACACCGCGGTGACGGCGGCCTCCTGCCCGACGACCCGGCGGGCCAGCTCCGCCTCGAGCCGGGTGAGCCGCTCCCGGTCGGATTCGAGCATCTTGGCCACCGGCACTCCGGTCCACTTGGCCACCACCTCGGCGATGTCCTCGGCGTCCACCTCTTCCTTCAAATACTTGACCTTGGCCTGAATCTGGGCCAGCCGCCGCTCGTGGTCCCCGATCTGCCGTTCCAGCTCGGGGATGCGGCCGTACTGCAGCTCCGCCGCTTTCTGCAGATCCCCCCGGCGGGTTGCCTGATCCATCTCGGTGCGCAGCGTTTCGAGGTCCTGCTTCCGGCCCTGGATCTCCTGGATCGCCAGTTTCTCCGCCTGCCACTGGGCCTTCATGGAGGAGGCCCGCTCCTTGAGCTCGGCCATCTCCTGCTCCACCGCGGCGCGGCGTTCCACCGCCGCCTTGTCCTTCTCCTTGAGCAGCGCCTGCCGCTCGATCTCCAGCTGCAGGATCCGCCGCTCCACCTCGTCGATTTCCTGCGGCAGGCTGTCGATCTCCATGCGCAGCCGGCTGGCGGCCTCGTCCACCAGGTCGATCGCCTTGTCCGGCAGGAACCGGTCGCCGATGTAGCGGTCCGACAGGGTGGCCGCCGCGACCAGGGCGTTGTCGGTAATCCGGATGCCGTGGTGCAGCTCGTACTTCTCCTTGAGGCCGCGCAGAATCGCGACGGTATCGTTGACGCTCGGTTCCCCCACCATCACCGGCTGGAAGCGGCGCTCCAGCGCGGCATCCTTCTCGACGTGCTTGCGGTACTCGTCCAGCGTGGTGGCCCCCACCACGTGCAGCTCGCCCCGGGCCAGCGCGGGCTTGAGCAGGTTACTGGCGTCGACCGCCCCTTCCGCGGCGCCCGCCCCCACCAGGGTATGCAACTCATCGATGAAGACGACGTACCGGCCTTCGGCCTGGATCAGCTCTTTCACCACCGACTTGAGCCGCTCCTCGAATTCACCCCGGTACTTGGCGCCCGCCAGCAGCAGACCGATGTCCAGCGCGACGATCTCCTTACTACGTAGCGATTCCGGCACGTCGCCGTTGACGATCCGCTGGGCCAGGCCCTCGACGATCGCGGTCTTTCCCACCCCCGGCTCGCCGATCAGGACCGGGTTGTTCTTGGTGCGGCGGGAGAGCACCTGCATGACCCGGCGGACTTCCTCGTCCCGTCCGATGACCGGATCGAGCTTGCCCTGACGGGCCTGGTCGGTGAGGTTGCGGGTGAAGCGCTCGAGCGCCTGGTACTGCGACTCGGGCGACTGGTCGGTTACCCGGTGCGCGCCACGCACGTCGGCCAGCGCCCGGCGCAGCGCCTCGACATCCACCTCTCGGGCACTCAGCAGCTGGCGGGCGGCCGTTCCCTTCTCCTCCACCAGACCCACCAGCAGGTGCTCGGTGGAGAGGTAGGCATCCCCGAGGGTCTTCGCCTCGGCCTCGGCCCGGTCGAAGATCTTGTGGAGCTCTCTCGCCAGCGTCGGCTCCGCCCCGCCCTCCTGCCGGGGCAACCGGTCCAGTTCGCGGTTGGTCTCCTGCGCCAGCTCGGTGACGTTGAGTCCCGCCTTCTGCAGCAGCGGCCGGACCACGCCCTCATCCTGTGCCAGCAAGGCGGCAAACAGGTGGGCGTCGTTGACCACGGGGTTGCCGCGCCGCGACGCCTCAGCCGCCGCGTCGCGGAAGGCCTCCTGGGCCTTGATCGTCAGTCGTTCTGGACGAATCATGGGAATCTCGACTTTCTTTCTCGAGAATACTGAGGCGGCCGGGCGCCCGAACGCACCCAGTCTCTCGCCTCACTCGGATCGTGGCGGGCCCCACGAGCAAGCCACGGGCCCGACGAATCTGCCGCCTTGGCAGACCCGCGGGCCGGAGGGAGGACAGCAACCGGGACCGGCAGTAACAAATGGAGGGCCGAGGCCGCCGATTCGGCCGGGGGCTCAGCGCCGGGCGATCATCTTCAGCGTGAAGCGCTCACCATCCACCGTGAGCTGGGCGTAGTACACGCCCTGGGTCAATTCCCGGTTCTTACCATCGAGCAGCTTGCCATCCCAGTAGGCCTCGTGATTGCCGCAGCGGAGCCGCAGTCCATCCAGTCGCTCACCGTTCGAGTTGAGCAGCACCGGTACCGCAACGACCTGTACCAGGACATTGTAGATCTTCAAACTGACAAGGGGCTGGTGGCCTCGCTCGCAAAGTTCAGGGTTCAGGACGAACGGGATCGTGGTCGACGGGAAAAATGGGTTCGGGTCGTTCTCGCGCAGCTCTACTTTCGGCGGAGGTCGCTCCTGGGCGGAGGCGGCCCCCGAGAGTCCGAGTAGCAGCACGAGAGCACACCCCGGCCAGCCAATTCCACGCATGGGTGTCTCCTGGGCCAACGGATCACTCTCGGCTATCCCACCTCCGGGAAAGGACTGTCAAAATCGTCTGGCCTCCGGGCCGGCGCAAGCGCTGCTGTCAGGCGCCTCCCGCGGTCATCCCATTGTGGCGACCCAGGATCCGCGCGTCGCCCGCACGGACGGTCAGGCCGGTGCGGTCCGACCATTCGAGCAGCGGAATGAGGAATTTGCGGGAGATTCCCGTCTCATCGCGTAACGCCTGCGGGGTGATCGGGCCCCGGGCTGCCACCCGTGACACCGCCTCCCGGAACCCGGTCAAGGCCGCCCGGCTGAAGTAGCGGTCGCGTTCCACCGCCTCAACTCGCCCATCTCGGGCCGCCAGGCGCAGCGCGTCCAGCACCCCCCTGGTCTTGAGCTCCGCCTCGAGCTCCGCCGCGGCGGGTGGAGTAAGCCCGGCCAGCTCGATCGCCTTGACCACCCGATCGACCAGGGCATCTCCGCCGGCGACCCGGGGCCGAAACTCCGGCGATCGCACCGTCCCGCCCTCGACCAGCACCCGGCGCTCGGAGACGAGTCGATCGATCGCGATCTCAGCCGCTGGACCCTTCCGGGACAATCCCTGGCGGAGCGTTTCGAGCGGCATCCCGGTCTCGACCGGATGCGCCCGGTGGTGCCCGGCCACCAGCGAGAGTGCCGCCTCGGTCGCGGCGGCGACCGCTTCACTGGTCACGAGGTGACCGGCGCCCACGACCAGACTCGAGGACCTGACCACCTGCGAGGCCTCGCGCGGCGACACGCCGAGCACCACTGGCACGAGCTCAAGCTCGAGCCCGGTGGGCCGCCGGGAGACCAGAGACCGTAGCCGGGCAACCGGGGTTGAATCGGTGATTCCCTCCGGCCAACGCGGCCGACCCGGGGAGGGCATCGGGTCCAGCACCCAGCCTCCCCCGATGGTCATCACGGGACTGTAGCTCCGCAGCACAAAGCGATCCCCTCCTCTTGCGACCAGCGGACGTTCGAGCGCCAGGCGCACGACGCCACCCCGGCCGGGCGGTACCGGGTCGAGCGCCTGCACCCGGGCCAGCACTTCGACCGTGCCAAGGTGCAGCCGGACCCGGGCGTGGTGAACCAGAGGTCGCGGCGCGGTGGGAAGCAGCTCGACCGAAACATCCAGGGCGGTGCTGGCGTGCCAAGGATCGTCCTTGCGGACCAGCACATCACCGCGGCGGACCTGCTCCCGGTCGACCCCGGCCAGCCCGGCAGCCACCCGGTCGCCGGGGGCCGTTTCTGAAACCACCTCGCCGTGGCGCTCGAGTGAGCGGACCCGGGCCTCCGCTCCGCCAGGTAACAGGGTGACCGCGTCCCCCACCCGCAGGGTGCCGGACCAGGCGGTGCCGGTGACCACGGTCCCTACTCCCGGGAGGGACAAGGCCCGATCGACCGGGAGGCGGAACAGATCCTCCCGCTCGCGCACGCGGAGGGTGCCCAGCGCGGCGATGGCTTCGCGAAGGCCGTTCAGCCCGGCGCCGGTGACGGCGGAGGTGGCTATCGCGGGGGCAAACCGCACCGGACTCGCCGCCAGCCAATCGGTGACCTCGGCTTGGACCATCCCCAGCCAATCCGGTTCGACCAGATCGGCTTTGGTCAGCACTGGAATCCCGGCCGGAATCCTGAGCTGCTCCACGATGGCCAGGTGTTCCCGGGTCTGGGGCATGATCCCCTCGTCCGCCGCCACCACCAGCAGCACCAGATCGAGTCCGGCGGCGCCGGCCACCATGGTGCGGATCAGATCCTCATGACCGGGGACATCCACCATCCCGGCGACCCTGCCCTCCCCCAGGTCGAGCGGGGCGAAGTGCAGGTCGACGGTGATGCCGCGGCGACGCTCCTCGGCCAGCGGATCCATGGCCCGGCCGGTGAGCGCCTGCACCAGCGCGGACTTGCCGTGATCGATGTGGCCCGCGGTTCCGATGATCATGCCGCACTCCAGGCCCGCGAGAGCCAGAACTCGAGCGCGGGCAGAGCCGCACCCTCGGCCATGTGGTAGCGGATGTAGCGGGCGACCAGGCGGCGGTGGGCCGCGGCGTTTCTGGCGTCGAGCGCCGGGAGGCTGTTCTCCTCCGAGAGCAGTCGGGCGAGCGCCAGGCGCGCGTCGGGCGGCAGCACGGTGGCCTCCACCCCGCGGGCACACACTCCGCAGAGCGCGCCGCCTTCGGAAGCACTGAATGGCAGGCTGCCCTGCTCGGCGACGGCGCGGCCGTCCCGGGCGCAGACCTCGAGCGCCGGTGCGAAACCGAGCGACGCCACCAGGCGCCAGACCTCCTGCAGGCTCGCACCCGGCAGCTCGTCGCGGGAAACCGACTCCAGCCGGGCGAGCGCCCGCTCCAGCACCGAGAAGCTCTCCGGGTGCGGTTCCGCGGGGGCAAAATGGATGGTCACTTCGGCCAGGACCGTCGCGGTAGCGTAGCGGCCGACGTCCCGGGCAATTCGGAGCGGCAGCACGCCCAGATCAAAGGCCGTCAGCAGGTGGAGGTCCCGGCGTTCGGAAAGAATGATCTGGGCCTGGCCGGCACTCAGGACCTGGAGCGAGGCGCCGAAGCGGCTCTTCGGCCGGAGGGCGCCCTTGGCGATGGCGCTCTGCACTCCATGATCCCGGGTGGCGAGCCGGACGATCTTCGATGTCTCGCCGTAGCGAATGGTGGCGAGGACGATCGCCGGGGTGGAGACGAGGGGCACGGGGCCGTTCCGCGTTCCCCGTTCCCCGTTCCCCGTTCCGATGACCAGGCCCAACGCGGAACGCGGAACGCGGAACGCGGAACTCTATTGAGGAGGTATCTCGGTCACGAGAGCGGCGACCGGGCATTCCCCGACATCGACTACCCGCGACTCGCTGAGGTTGCTGCGGAGTATGTGCAGCCTGCCGGCCGCGCCGCTGGTGCAGGCTCCGCTCTCCAGCGCGTAGATCCGTCCGCTGTTGTCCACCGCGACGCCGGTGTTGTCCGGGATGGGGATCCCGCTTCCGGCTCCCTTGATCAGCTGCCGCTTGAGCAGGTCGAACACCATCAGGCCCTGCGAGACCGAGCCGACGAACAGGCGGGTGCCGCCGTCGTCGGCGATCGCACCGGCGGCATTCCCGAAGCCGTTGAAGTTGCCCAACTCACTCCGCCCGACCGGGTCCACCAGTGAGAGCCGCGAATCCGTGGCGCTGTCGCTCGGGCCGGCATTCATGACGTAGAGCAGGCCATCCGCCGCCACATCCGCGGAACCGGCGTTCCCCGGGCCCGGCAGCAGGATCGAGTCGACGCCGGTGGCCAGCCGGTTGGTCAGCGGATCGATGACGCTGACCCAGCTCGGACCGATCGGGTTGCCGGCGGGCGTCAGGTTTGCGTTGATGACAAAGACTTTGCCCCGGGTGAACACCACGCCCCGCGGGGTCTGTCCCACCGCGACACTCGCGGTATCCCCACTGAGGTAGTTGACCCGGGTGACCGTGTTCAGGTTGGGGTTGGCGATGTAGGCGATCGAATCGTCCACCATCGCCGCGCCGGTCGCGCCCGAATTGGCCGGAAGCGGCACCAGCCGCTCGACCGTGGCGCTGCGCAGGTTTACCACCGCCACCGAGGGGTCATCCCCCAGCGGGACCACCGCCCATCCTCCCATCGCGCTCACGG
Organism: Gemmatimonadota bacterium; assembly: GCA_041499215.1. GTDB lineage: Bacteria > Gemmatimonadota > Gemmatimonadetes > Gemmatimonadales > GWC2-71-9 > JADJOM01. The sequence continues at coordinate 11,412 of JBGQJV010000121.1, forward strand.
TGGTGGGGCTGGGTGTTATTCCGCCAAGGGGGATCGGGGTTCCCGCGCTCGGGTTGTTGATCCGGATGAGACTCAGGATCCCGGTGGTGCGGTGCACCAGGAGGAGCACTTCCTCCGCGGCGGGGAGCGGTGGCGAGGCCTCGGCGCAGGCCAGCAGCGAGCCCGTGGCCAGGCTGGCGGAGAGCACGAACGAGACGAGACCGGTCTGGCGCATGCCGTAAGATGAGGGGGGCAGGCCCCGGCGGACTAGGCCGGGACCGGACCTCGGGACATCGCACTGGTGAGCCGCAAGGTGGGAGCCGGCGAGTACGGAAAAAGTCCCGGGTTGAGCAGATGCGCCAGGAGCTCCAGACTGTCCACCAGCCTCGGACCGGGCCGGCTGAAGTATGCATCGCCATCAACCGCATGCACCCTTCCCCTCAAGGCACAGGGAAGGCCGGCGAACCCGGGTCGGTCGGCGATCAGTTTGAACTGCCGGCTGGTCTCTGCCAGGTCCATCCCGCAGCAGGCCAGGACCATGACCTCCGGGCGCCACACTTCGACCTCTTGCCACTCGAGCACCCGGCTCGCCGCCCCCGGCTGGCCGTGCCCTTCCCTGCCGCCGGCCAAGGCGACCAGCTCGGGAGTCCAGTGACCACACGCATAGAGCGGGTCGAGCCACTCGATGAGCGAGACGCGCGGCCGTTCCGGCAGCGGCTCGGTCCGCTCCCGAACCGCATCCACCCGGCCCCGGAGCTCGCGGACCAGCCGCAGCGCCTCGGCCTGGCGGCCGGTGAGATATCCCAGCTCGAGAATGTTGGCGAAGACGTCCGCCAGGCTGCGCGGGGCCAGACTCACCACCGCCGGCTGGCCCGGAAGCCGGCACGCGACGTCCCGCGCCGTCGCATCGGGCACCGCGCAGACGTCGCACAGTCCCTGGGTCACCAGCAGGTCGGGGCGGAGCCGGGTCAGCAGCGCAGCGTCGAGGTCATACAGCGGCAGCCCCTCCGCGTGGCGTTCGCGCACCAGCCGGTCGATCTCCGCACTGGTCGCGTCCAGCGGAATGCCGGTGCTGGTCACCCGCGGCAGCCGCGCCACTCCGGGCGGGTAGTCGCAGCCGTGAGTGACTCCGACCAGCTCGTCCTCGA
>JBGQJV010000122.1:0-12372 GCA_041499215.1 Gemmatimonadota bacterium
CGGCTCAGCGAAGCGTCGCGCCGGGCGTTGACACCCTCCCCCGCCGGCTCACCGTTGCCGCGGGGATCATTTCCCTGCGGGTCGGAGGACTCTGCGGGGTCCAGCTGGCACCCGCCTTCGCATATGTCGGCGGTCAGCGATTCGTGCTTCAAGGGGTCGCGGACGCCGAGCAGCACTTCTTCGTCGCCGCCGACTCTACCAGGATGATTCACCAGGCAGTCTGGCTGCAGGCGGAGGAGCTCCTGCCTGACCGTCCAGGCGGCTACGACTACAGCAGCGACAGCAGCCGTACGGTGAGCACGCTGCAGTGGGCCGTCAATCTCAGGTCGAACCGCAGCATCCCGCCGCCCGGCTCTGATGGAGCGGCCATGCTCGGGTATCTCACCGCTCGAGGCTACGGCTTCCCCCAGATGGCCCCTCGTCTCAGGCTGGTTTACCTGCCTGAGCCACGGGGCCGGCGGGAGCTCATGGTCATCTACCTCGAGACGCTGGAAGTCGCGGCTGCCGACACCACCCTCGATGGCGTTCTTGCCCGGGTACGCCAGGCAATCCAGCTGCGGGCCTGCCGCTGAGAAAGGCGGAAGGCCCCCTCCCCCACCTCTTTCCGGCCACTAATATTGTCCGGTGTTTTGTACCCATCCCTTCTGACCTGGAGCCACTGTGATCGCGCCTCTCAGTGAACGGTATCTGCCGGCAACTCAGGCCGCGCTGCGGATCGCCGCCGGCCTCGCCTTTTTCACGCACGGAGCACAGAAGATTCTGGGTTGGTTTGGCGGCATGGGTCCCAACGGGGGCACGGCCGAGCTGATGAGCCGATTTGGCGCGTCGGGAGTCATCGAGCTGGTCGCCGGAGCCTGCATCCTCCTGGGTCTCGGCACCCGACTCGCTGCCTTCATCGCTTCCGGAGAAATGGCGGTCGCCTACTTCTGGATCCACACCGGGGGAAGCGGCCACCTCTGGTGGTGGCAGAATCGCGGCGAGCTGCCGCTGGTGTATTCGTTCGTGTTCCTGGTCTACGCCGCCGGGGGTGCGGGCCCGCTGAGCGTGGACAGCTGGCTGGCGCGCCGCCGCGGGACAGCGTGATTCCACTCGGACCGCGGCCCGGTGACTGCAGGCAGCTGCCGGGCTGCGGACTTGTCCGCACGCGCCTCCGCTGTGCCGAGTTGTTCTCGGCCTGGTTGACCCTCGTCGGAGCGAGCGCCTGTGGACGGGAGCCCTCCCCCGCCGCGCGACCCGACGTCACCGCCTTCGATCCCTATCACCCTCCCCCTGCTGACACCCTCGACCCCGAGACCTACGAGGGCTGGAAGCAGTTTCGCCTCCTGTGCGATCGCTGTCATGGCGAGGACGCCCAGGGTACCACGTTCGGGCCGAGTCTGCTGACTGCCCTGAGCCGTCCGGGAGTGTGCCGATCCGGGAAGCCTTCATCGCGCTCCTGCTCAACGGTCGCCCCGCCCGGGGCATGCCCCCGGCTGCCCGACTGGGGCTCCCGCAAGAGAAGGTTGCCGGGTTGTATCGGTACCTGGAGGGGCGCAGCAATGGACGGTTGTTCGGCGGGCGTCCCGCGCTTCGCAGACCCTAGCCACGCCCAATCGCTGTTGGTCCCCGACGCAGGAGATCGCATGTACCTCGCCCTCAAGGTCTGCCACATCCTTGCGGTCATCCTCTTCCTGGGGAACATCATCACCGGGCTGTTCTGGAAAGCGCACGCCGATCGGACCGGAGACCCCCGGATCATGGCCCATACGATCGACGGCATCATCCGGAGCGACCGCTGGTTCACGCTGCCGGGCGTGCTCCTGATTGTGGTGTTCGGGGTCGCCGCCGCCGTAGTCGGCCATGTCCCGCTGCTCCGGACGCCGTGGGTCCTCTGGTCAATCGTGCTGTTTGTCGTGTCAGGCCTCGCGTTCGTCGTGCAGGTCGCGCCACTCCAGGCCCGCCTCCATACGCTGGCCTCGACGGGTGCCGGGGAAGGCCCCTGGGAGGCGGACCTCTATCACCGGCTGTCCCGCCGGTGGGAGTTCTGGGGGCTCGTGGCGACGGTTGCGCCCCTGATTGCGCTGGGTCTGATGGTTTTCAAGCCCGTGGCATAGCATGCCGCCAAGCAGCAGTTCCGGCGCCTCGAAGCGCTCCTGGCCCCTCCTGCCTCTGGCTGTCCTGGCGTTCGTTCCCGGGCTGGGTGTCATCTTCGGATCCGCGGCGGTCACCTGGGGACTGGTTTCGGATCGGCCCCGGGCTCGCCTCGCCATCGCGCTCGGGGCTGCCGGGGCGCTGGTTCAGATGCTGGGCAGCCTGGGGCTGGTGCTTTGGATGCGGAACACTCCGATGGTCCGGGAGATCCAGGCGACGACGACACGGGCCGAGCTTGCTCGGCTGGTTGCCAAGCTTGACAGCTACCGGGCGGAGGCCGGCCGCTATCCCCCCGGACACCCCGGACAACATCCGCCTCCAGCTGGCCGACTCGATACTGCGCCGGACCGGCTACCGCGCGCCGCCGGTGCCGAGCGCACCACCGCCTGCCGGGAGTCTCGACAGCATGGGCGCACCGACTCGATGATCGGGCCCCGCACGGTCAGTTCGGCCTGATAGTTCCCCGGCGAGTCACTCGTTCGATCTAGCTCTCTTCTCGTCCCCTCGGACGATACCCGCCGAGTGCCGGGGGAGTGATCTTTCCACTGTATCCACAGGGCCTGCAGCCTTCGGGGATGCGGCTCAGAGTGGCAGTGGCGGCGGCAACGGTGCGGCACCGATTCGGCTGGACACCTTCCCCTAGACTCCCTCTGCCCGCCGGCAGCATCGGTGGCGGCGGTCTGGTCCCTTCCCGCGACATGGACGCCGCCGACCTGGCCGTGAGCCGGGCGCACAGCGATGGACTCGCTGGGATGCCGCTCGCCGTGGTGCCGAGAACCGTCGGTTCACGAAATGAGACCGACGTCCCCGTCAGGGACGCCGCGTCCTCCCCGGGTCCCCAGAGAGGGTGACGTCATGGGCTTCTTCAAGCGTCTGATCGACCTACTCACGCAGGGTTCCGTACGACCCATGCGGCGGCTGGTGGCGTACTACTTCGCGCTGGCCGCAGCGACCGTCGGCCTCGCCTATGCCTTCCCCATCGTCGACCGGATGTTCTCCGGCGACCGGCTCGCGCCCGCCGCCGAGACGCCCCAGCTGCTGCAGGACGGACTCAGCACGGAGCCTCCGGCCGCCACCGACCTGGAACTGACTCCCCGGCTCGAGCTCGCGCTCAGCACCGCCCTCATCTGTCTCGGTACCCTGGCGCTGATGCTGCCCGTGTCGTGGGTGTACATGTCGACCAAGCGCACGCCGCAGCATGACCAGTCGGTGGTGCAGGCGCTCATCATCCTGCCGCTCATTGTCGCGGGCATCATCCTCATCGTCCGCAACAGTCTCGCGCTGGCGTTCAGCCTCGCCGGTGTCGTGTCGGTGCTCCGCTTCCGAACCACGCTCACCGACGTACGCGACATCATGTTCATCTTCCTCGGGATCGCGGTCGGCTTCGCCGCCGGGGTGCAGGTGCTGGTGGTGGCAGTGATCCTCTCCGTCGCCTTCAACTTCGTGCTGCTGCTCACCTGGCACTACGAATTCGGCCGCAGCGTGCTCGAGCCGACGGCGGCCTCCAAGTGGGCCGACCCGCTGAATACCCTGGCGCACGGGCAGAACGGTGGGAGCGTGCCGGATCGCGACCTGGTGATCGCACTCACCCCCAAGAAAGTCGAGCTGCTGACCGAGCGGTTCAAGCGGGTGCGCGACGCCCTCGGCACCGATACCAAGAAGCCCCGCTACAACGCCATTCTCACGGTCACCACCAACGCCCTCACCGGCGCGCAGGGGCTCGTGGAGCGGGCGCTCGGCAAGGTCGCCAGGCGCTGGAAGCTGGACCAGGTGGTGACCAATGAGGGGAAACCTTCCGAGCTGTATTACCTCGCCAAGATCCGGAAGTCGAGCACCCGGGACGACGTACTGACGGTGATTCGCAGCGGGGCCGGTGAATCGATCCAGCAGGCGGACCTGGAGATCGGCGACGCGGGGGCGCGGGAGATCGTGGAGAAGAAGAAGGCCGCGAAGATCGGAGCAGTCGAATGACGCGGCTGTCGGCCGCCACCGCGTGCCTGCTCACCCTCCTCGCCGGCAGCGCCTGCCGTCCCGGGCATCGTGCGGCGAGCGCCCCGGTCGATAGCGCGGAGATCGGGCAGCGGGAGGTGCGACTGGCCGCGGTCCTGGCCCGGCCGGATTCCGGCGCGACGCGTGGCGCCCCGGTTGCCCGGTGGGTGCTGCGCGGCGATCTCAAGGAGATCTCGGGACTGGCCCTGACCACCGACGGCCGGCTGTTCGCCCATGGCGACGAACGGGGCCAGGTCTCGGAGGTCGATTACCGCCACGGGGTGGTGGTCAAGCGGTTCATGCTCGGGTCGAAGGGGGTCCACGCCGACTTCGAAGGCATCGCCGTGGCCGGGGACATCATGTTCCTGCTCTCCAGCAACGGCAAGCTCTACGAGTTCCAGGAAGGGGCGGACGGTGCGCAGGTCGAGTACATCGTCCATGACACCCGTCTGGGCCACGAGTGCGAGTTCGAGGGCGTGGCTTACGATCCGAAGCTCAACGCCCTGCTGCTCGCCTGCAAGCGGGTCCGCACCGAAGGTCCGCTCCAGGATTCTCTCGTCATCTATCGCTGGCAGCTGCCCAGCGGCATCGGCTCCCGGCCCTCCCGCCTCACGGTGCCGCTCACGCAGGTGATCGGCTCCAACAAATGGAAGGGTCTGCACCCCTCGGACATCACCGTTGATCCCGTCAGCGGCAACTATGTGCTCGTCTCCGCCGAGGAGAGGGCCTTGATCGAGATCACTCCGGCAGGAGTCGTGGTCTTCTCCCGCCCGCTCCCGGCATCGCTGGAACACACCGAAGGCGTGGCGATCACCAGGGACAGTATTCTCATTCTCAGTGATGAGGCCGGGCAGAAGCCAGCCGCCATCTCGCTGTATCGCTGGCACTGAGCGCCTCATGTTCGTTCCGCCCCGCGCACACTGCGCCAGGCTCGGCCCTGCCGCCCTGTGGCTGGCACTCTGGCCCGCGCTGGTCTCCGCCCAGGGTGCCACAGCCGACGTCCTGGGCGCCGACAGCGTCGCGGTCGCGGCGGGTGCCGAGTACCAGGCCGGCGGCTTCTACCGGTTCCTCTTCGGCAACACCTATCGCGATCTCTGGACCACCCCGGTCCGGGTGGCGGTGCTGAATCTGCATACCTTCGCCGGCGGCCTCCGCCCGCTCAAGGAGGGTGGAGGAAATCAGACGAAGTCCCTGCGGCTCATCACGCCCGACGGAGTCGAGTACGTCTTCCGCTGCGTGGATAAAACCGGCGTGAAGATTCCCCCGAGGTTTAAGGGAACTATCGTCGAAGATATTGCCCGCGATCAGATCAGCGCCGGTCATCCGGCGGGTGCCCTGGTCGCCGCACCGATCCTCGCAGCCGCGGGCGTCCTGCATGTCACCCCCACCCTCGCCGTCATGCCCGACGACCCGTTGCTCGGCGAGTTCCGGGCGGACTTTGCCGGCCGGCTCGGCATGATCGAGCAGATTCCCTCCACGCCGAAGCACGCCGCCGGATTCGCCGGAGCGGTCGAGATCATCGACAGCGACACGCTCCTCGCGCGGCTCGATCGCGATCCCCGCCAGCGAATCGATGCGCATGCCCTGCTCGCCGCCCGGCTGATGGACATGCTGTTCAACGACTGGGATCGCCACTCGGGCCAGTGGAAATGGGCCCGGCTGCCGTCGGGCCCCCCGATGATGTGGCTGCCCATCCCGCGCGATCGAGATAAGGCCTTCGTCTCCTATGGCGGATTGATGCCGGGGCTGGCCCGCCTCGCCGCCCCCAACGTGATGTCGTTCGAGAGTTCCTACCCCAGCGTCCGGGGCCTCACCTGGAACAGCATCGAGTTCGACCGCCGGCTGCTGGGAGGGATGGAGAAGCCGGTGTGGGATTCCGTGGTCGCCGTCCTGGTCAGCCGGGTCACCGATCGGGTGATCGATGACGCGGTGCAGGGCCTGCCCCCGGAGTACCGGCGCTCCGCCCCAGAGCTCGCCCAGAAACTCAAGCTGCGCCGTGACGGGCTGCCGGGCGCCGCGGACCGCTTCTACAGCCTGCTCGCCGCCGTGGCCGACGTCCACGCCACCGATGCCGCCGATCGCGCCACCGTGACCCGGGTGGATGACCGGCTGGTCGAGGTGCGGCTGGAGTCGGGAGGGGGCCCGCCCTACTTCCTCCGGCGGTTCGACCGGCGGGAGACACGAGAGATCCGCCTCTATCTTCACGGCGGCGATGACACCGCCCTGGTCACCGGCAACGTGCGCCAGAGCATCCCGGTTCGGATCATCGGCGGCAACGGACGCAATCGGCTGCTGGACTCGTCGCTGGTGGGCGGCTCCCGTGATCCTGCCCGGCTCGACGACACCGGGAAAGTGAGGGGCGTCCGCTATGGGCCGGACACGCTGTACAACCGTCGCCCCTGGACCAGGGAACAGGGTGTGCTGGTGCCACCGGGACCCGATCGGGGGCGACGCTTCAGCCCCGGTGTCGGCCTCGGCATCGGTGATCTGGGCGGCATGTTCCGCCTTGGCATCAACCAGAACCGCTATGGTTTCGGGCGACGCCCGTATGCCACCCGAGTCGGATTCGAGGCCGACTACGCCACCGGCGTCGGCGGATTCAGGATCGGGGCGATGGGAGACCACCGGCGGGAGAACTCACCGGTCCATTTCACGCTGGGCGCCCGCATGTCACAGCTCGAGGTCACCAGCTTTCACGGCTTCGGCAACGCCAGCGCCGACGGTCCCACGGGCCGCTTCGAGGTCCGGCAGCGGCAGTGGCTACTGCAACCATCCGTGGCGCTCTCCCTCGGCCCGCGGAGCGAGCTGGCGTTCGGACCGGTGCTCCAGTACTCGACCACCGACAGCACCCCGCGTCGCTTCATCGCGGCCAGCCGCCCCTACGGCTTCGGACACTTTGGCCAGGCGGGTCTCCAGCTGACCCTGCATTACGACCGGCGAGACCAGCCCAGGGACCCGCGCCGCGGGACGGTGCTCGATCTCAGCGGTCGGCTCTTCCCCGCCGTCTGGGACGTGAACAGCACGTTCGGCGAGATCACCGCCGGTGCCACGGCCTATCTGACCCTTGCAATCCCGGCCCACCCGACCCTGGCCCTGCGTGCGGGCGCCCGGAAGCTGATCGGCGACTATCCGTTCCACGAGGCGGCCTTCATCGGCGGCAGCAGTTCGGTGCGGACGCTCGACCCACAGCGGTATGCCGGGGACGCATCACTCGCCGGGACCGCCGAGCTCCGGCTCCCGCTGGCGAAGTTTCCGTTCATCCTGCCGCTCGTGGTGGGCGTCTTCGGATTCGCCGACGGCGGCAGAGTCTACGTCGACGGGGACTCGCCCGGCGGGTGGCACACCGCGGCAGGCGGTGGATTCTGGGTCGGTCTGCTGGACCCGTCGACGGCTGTCACCGTCACGCTGACGAACAGGCCCGGGCAGGCCGCTGTGCTCATCAGGACCGGGCTGACCTTCTAGGCATGTGCTGTCGCGATGCGGCAGTGCTCCACGCCAACCATCGCGAGTTCCCAGATGCGTTTCTACTCCCATGCCCTCCAGATCACCCTGGCCTTCACGGCCCTGGAGTGCAAACCACCGGTCCAGATGACGCCCCCGCTCGCCGGCGCTCCCGCCAGCCAGGTGGCCCTGAGCGGCGCCTCGGTCCTGATCGGGGCCGGTGACATCGCCCGCTGCAACTTCTCCGGCGACGAGGCAACCGCCAGGCTGGTGGACAGCGTCCTGCGGGCCGACAGTTCCGCGAAGGTGCACGACGAGGTCTTCACACTGGGCGACAACGCCTACCCCGGCGGCTCCGCGCGCGACTTTGCCGACTGCTTCGCGCCATCGTGGGGTGACTCCGCCAAGCTCATCATGAAGAACATCCGGCCGTCCCCGGGCAACCACGAGCATCTCTCCAATCAGGCGGCCCCGTACTACCACTTCTTCGGGAGCCGAGCCGGTTCATCGAGCAAGGGATACTACAGCTACGACGTGGGCGCGTGGCACGCCATTGCCCTCAACAGTGAGATTGTGGTGAACGACATATTCACCGCGGCGGATCGGAAGTCTCAGGAGGACTGGCTCGCGCAGGATCTGAAGGATCACCATCAGTCGTGTACCCTGGCGTACTGGCACAACCCCCGATTCAGCTCGGGCTGGCATGGCACGGATTACCGGCTCGCCACCTTCTGGCGGCTGCTGTACGATGGCGGCGCCGATCTGATCCTGAACGGACACGACCATGACTATGAGCGCTTCCTGCCGCAAACACCGGAAGGCATAGCAGATTCGGTGAAAGGCCTGACCGAGATCATCGTGGGGACGGGAGGTGGCGACTTGCGCGGCTACAGAGCCACGTTCGCTGCCCACAGCGTCACCCGCATCCAGGGTCATTTCGGCGTGCTCAAGCTCACCCTCGGCGCCGCGGAGTGGCGCTCCGCCTTTCTGGACGTCAACGGCAGGCTCTGGGATCAGTCCGGTGGGAAGTGCCACTAGAGCCGGTCGCCGCTGTCTGCTCCGGCTGTTCCGCAAGGCCGGGGAGGTCGAGCGCATCGCCGTCGGATGTCAACGCCTGGCCGCGGCGGCCTCCCCGATGATCGCAGCCACCTCGGCGTGGTCGGTTCGCTCGGCAACCTGTGCGGGAGTCTCACCGGCATTGTTGGGCCACGCGGGATCCGCACCCGCCTCCAGGAGGGCCTTCGCCGCCGCCGCACTGCCATGCTCCGCCGCGTGATGCAGCGGCGTGAACCCCGTCAGGTTGGCCAGGTTCACGGTGGCCCCGTGCGACACCAGCAACCGGATGGCATCCGCGTGGTCATACCACGCCGCCCAGTTCAGTGCCCTCCGGCCGTTGGCGCTGCGCCGGGTGTCCAGGGAGTCGACCAGCGCCCCGTCGGCGAGGGCGCCGGCCAGGGCCGTGGTGTCACCCGCCTGGGCGGCATCCCAGAGCCGTTCCTGGGCGGAGCGAAGGCCCGACTGCTGAGCCTGAGCCAGAGTGGCGGGGGCCAGTGGGGCGGCGACCAGCACGAGCAGGGCCGCCAGGCCCCTGCCGCGGGAGAGGGTGTGCATTGTTTGATCCTTGAGGGGTGTCTCGTTAGACCGCCTTCCCCGGTGTGGGGTTGGGTTGGGACGAGAAGCCGCCTCGCTTCGCCGCGGGCCCGGGCACACGGCCAAGCCCGCTCTAGCCTGGCCTCAGCAGCCACACTAGACTTCCTAACGCTCCCCCGAGAAAGCCGAGAGTCTTTTTCGCCCAACGACGGATCGGGAGCCGTGCCCTCTTTCTACTTCGTTGATTCCGCCTCTCGGATCCTGGTCACCTGTTACTGGGGCCCAGGCGCCCCGATGGCCATGGCAGAGCTCCGCTCCCGTCGATCGGCCGACCCGGCGGTGGCCGAGGCAGTGGCCCATATCGTCGATGCGTCGGCGGTTGAGCCGGACCCCACCCTCCCGTCCGACCACGCGCGAACCCTCGCCCACAGTTATACCGCGACGCTCGATCCGATCGCACATCTTCCTACCATCATCGTGTCGGACCAGGGCGAGATTTTCGGCGACGCACGAGCCTTCAGCACGATCGCCGGTCTTTCCGATCCCCGGCTCCGTCTTATGGTGGTTCGGACCTGGGAGCAGGCGGGCCAGATTCTGGGCCATGACCTTGCCATGCTGGCGGCGGAGGTCACCCGCCGCCGCGACGAGGCGGTCAAGGCGGAATCGAGCTCGGTCGACCACCGCAAGTGAGGATTGTCGGCGGACGGTTCGCGGGGCGCGACCTGACCCCGCCGGATGATGCCCGGGTCCGACCGACCGCGGAGCCTGTCCGGGCGGCGCTGCTGGATGAGTTGGCCCCCCACCTCCCGGGGGCCCGCATCCTCGACCTCTTTGCCGGCACGGGCGCCCTCGGCCTGGAAGCGATCTCGCGGGGGGCTGACAGCGCGGACTTCGTCGAGTTTCGGCCCGCCAGTCTCCACGCGCTGAGGGCGAATATCGCCTCCCTGCGGCTCCGGGAACGTACCCGGGTGTTCAAGCGTGACGCGGTCCCGTTTGCCGCGGCGCTGGCGGAGGACAGCTACGACATCGCCTTTGCCGATCCGCCGTACGAGTCCCGCGTGCTCGATCGCCTGCTGGAGACCTGGCGCGACCGCCGGTTCGCCGGCATCCTCGCCGTGGAGCACGCCCGGTCACACCGGTTGCCAAATGGGATCTTCCGCCGCTCGTTTCAGGACAGTGTGGTATCGATCTACCGGATCTGACGCCGGGGCATCGCCCGACTCGCTGGGTTCGGCCCCGACCCGGCCCGTGGATGAATCGCTGGACGCCGGGGACGGGGAGGCTTGCCGAGCCCGGCCGCGCTCAGCACTTTATGGAATCGCCCTGCCCCAGTGGAGGTGCGCCATGCACTCTCGCCTCCTTCGCCTGTCGTGTCTTGCGGTCCTCGTCCCGACCCTGGCGCCGTGCCTCACGGCCCAGGATCACCCTCTGACGCTGTCTGTCGGGGCCGGCTTCGTGGCCCAGCGCCAGGCCGGCCCCGCCAGGGAGACCGCCATCGGGTACACCGCGGTTCTCGGCCTCAATCGACCGCTCACCCGCGCTCTCCGACTCCACGCCGACGCCCGCTACAGCTTCGATCTGGTCCTCGGCCCATCGGCGGCCGGAGCCTGCTGGGGACCCTGTGGCGCCACCGACGGCCTCTCTGCGACCAAGGTCCTCAGCACGGTCGTGGGGCTCGATGTCCTGACCTCCCGCCACCGGGTGGGCCTCCTGTTCCGTGCCGGCACCGGGCTGCATCTGGTGGCCTACCCCTCTCCCGGCCGTTCGGGCATCTACCCGGCCCTGGCTACGGCGGTAGGGTTGCGCATCCCCTTCGGTCCCAGAGGGGCGTTCACGGTAGAAGGGCGATATGATCGACTGTTCGGCCTCACCGCCGGCCCAAGTGAGCTTTTGCCTTTCCTGATCGGCTTCGAACTCTAGGCTCGAAGGTTCGAGCGGCGGCCGGCCTCCGCCCACCCTGCAACCTCCTCGATGATCGAAGACCTCACGCTTCGGCCGGCAACGCCCGCGGACGCCCGGCTCCTGGCCGGGCATCGGGTAGCCATGTTCCGGGACATGGGCAGTATCCACGCCTCCCAGGAAGAGGCGTTGCGGCAGGCCTCGAGCGCCTACTTCACGTCGGCCCTGGCCTCCGGCGAGTATGTCGGCTGGGTGGTTCACCGGAGCAGCGAACCGAAGACCGCGGTCGCCGGGGCGGGCGTTCAAATCCGCGCTCTCCTGCCGCGTCCCGATGCCTCCGGCCAGGGTCTGCTGGTCGGCCGCGAGGGTCTGATCCTCAATGTCTATGTCGAAACGCCGTGGCGCCGGCGGGGGCTTGCTCGCCAGCTGATGAACGAAGTCCTGCGGTGGGCCACGACGGCCGGGATCGTCCGGCTGGTGCTGCATGCCTCCGCGGAAGGACGGACGTTATACGAGACGATGGGATTCGTTCCGACCAACGAAATGCGCTACACCGGTACGCTGGCGCCTGCCCTGGGACACACGCCCCGCTGAGCCATGCTGCTCGACTCACTCGCCGCGATCCTTCACCGCGACCATGGCTCGGGTGGGACCTCGGAGGGGTCTCCGGCCCGGCTTGACACTCTTCCTGACCGCCTCCGCGGTCTTGCTGGTCAGCGGCCGGCGCCCCAGCTTATCCGGACTTTGGGGGCCAAACCCGGAACCTCACCGAGCCGACTCCCTGTGATTCCCAGGCGCCCCTGCCACCTCCACTCGGCGTGCCGAGATGATCATCGGGGCACATCTCATCTATTACAGCCAGAATGCCGAAGCGGACCGCCAGTTCGTACAAGATGTGCTCGGCTTTCCTCACGTCGATGCCGGCCGCGGCTGGTTGATCTTCGCCCTGCCGCCGGCCGAGGTCGCATTTCACCCGGCAGAAGACTCCGGCAGCCAGGAGCTCTATCTGCTGTGCGACAACCTCGATGGGACGCTCGCGGCCCTGGCCGGGCACGCGGTACCGTTCACTCCACCGACCGAGGCACGCTGGGGCAGGGTCACGCACCTCACCCTGCCGAGCGGAGGCAAACTCGGTCTCTATCAGCCGTATCATCCCCTCGCCCTGGAGGCCCAGGGGGGGGCCGTCGGGGACCGCGCTAGGGGCGAACCAGAGAGTCCCCAGCGGAAATCTCCCAACGACCCCGTGACCTCATGAAGCCGCGCATCACCGTCATCACCCTCGGGGTGGACGACCTGGAGAGGTCGCTCACGTTCTATCGCGAC
>JBGQJV010000123.1:0-12296 GCA_041499215.1 Gemmatimonadota bacterium
AGGCCAGCAGGTCGTGGCCGTGAAACCGATCGAGACCGGAGTACTGGAGCCGCCCCGGCCGGACGAAGACGGTGCCCTGCTGGCGGAGGCCAGCGGCCAGGCCGGCCCGCGGCGGGCGCTCATCCGGCTCCCCGGCGACGTTGGGCCCGCCATTGCTGCCGACCAGGCCGGCGTGGAGGTGGACTATGACGACCTGGTGGCGCGGCTTCGTAGTCTGGCGACGCCGGAGACGCTGCTGATCGTGGAAGGCACTGGCGGACTGCTGTCGCCGCTCACCTGGCAGGACAACCATCTGGATCTGGCGCACAGCCTGGACGCCCGGGTACTGCTGGTCGCGGCGGACCGGCTGGGGACCATCAGCCACACGCTCATGGCTCTCCGGGTGCTGCGCGCCGAAAAGGTGCCGGTGCTGGGGATCGTCCTGAACCAGGTGGGGGAAGCCGACGAAAGCAGCAGGACCAACGGCGCCGCGCTCCAGCGCCTGGCGGAGCACACGCCGGTGGTGACGGTGCCGCGCCTCGACGATCCGATGCGTGCCGCCGAAGCGGTGAAGGAAGTCGCGGGATGGGTCCTGCCCTGAGGACGCCGGACGGGGCCTCTATGATCGCAGGCGGTCGATGGTCGCCTGGAGCTCGTCCCGGATGCGCCGGTCGGAGATGCTCGTCGAGAGGGCCGTGAGGCGTTCGCGGGCCAGGGGTGGAGGCACCACGAACTGAAATGACTGCAGGGCCCGCTTCCTGACGATGGCCCGGGGCGATGTGAGATGGGCGCTGAGCAGGTCGAGCGCCCGCGTGCTTCCCCGGGCGGCGAACACCCCGAGGACAAACGCCGCGTTGCTGCTCGTCTCCACTGCCTGGTCGACCTCGTCCATCATCGTCGTGTCGTTGGCCTGCGCCACCACTCCGAGGGCGGCGTCCGCGATGGCATCCTGGTAGGACGGAGTGTGAAGTCCCTGGCGCGCCAGGGACCGGGCATTGGTCTGATCCAACCGGGCGAGCGCTCCGAGCGCGGCGGCCCGCACCATGTAGCTGGTGTCCCTCTCCCACAACTCTCGCACCCGGTCCGCGGCGTCGGCTGATCCCACCGAGGCCAGCGCGGCGATGGCGGCCGCACGCACCTGGGCTGACGTATCCCTGGTGGCCAGGAGAACCGCCGACCGCGCGTCTTCTCCCGTGAATCCCTCCAGAGCCTCGACTGCATGGGCCCGGGTCAGGAAGTAGTCGGCCCGCGTGGCAGCCTGAGCCAGCGCCCCCGCCGCCACGGGATCGTCTCTGCGGCCGCGGAGCTGATCGATGATCCACGTCCGGTTCCACAGATCGGCGTCGTGCGCAAGCTGCGTGGCCAGCCAGGGAGTCGGCTGACTGAAGCTCAGTGATTTGAGAATGGTGTTGCCGTCATCGAAGATCACCATCGTCGGCGCCGAGGTGACACCCGGCACCCGCACCTCCTGCTGACGCTCCGTGAGCCAGGTGTGGGCGGTCACCTCCCCGGTAGCGGTGCCCACCCGCACGTTGAGCGGAGCGCGGAAGGCTTGTGGAGTGGCGTAGCGGAGCCCCGTGCTGTCCGCCTTGGCGGTGTCCGCCTGCGTCTGGCTGACCCGCAGGTTCACGGCAGCCGCCGCCGAGTCCCACGCGGCCTCCACGGTGAATTCGGGGTACCCGGCCTGGTAGATCCACTGATCCCAGAACCAGTCGAGATTCTCTCCGGTGGCGGCCAGAAAGGCCTGGCGCAGGTCATCCGTCACCGCGACCCCATAGGCGTGGTCGTGCAGGTACCGCCGCACCCCGGCCCAGAACCGTTCCTCGCCCAGGTATTTCTTGAGCATCTGGAGTACCAGGGCGCCCTTGGGATACACGTTGTTGGACCCCAGCGCAGCCAGCGGCATCCGCCGGTTGTGGTCGATTCCGAGGAACTGATGGTACTCGTCCAGGTAGTAGTCGTCCTCCGCGTGAGGCCCCAGCTTCTGGCCCCAGTACTGACCCGGCATGAATTCGGCAAAACCCTCGTTGAGCCACATGTTGGCCCAGTTGCCAAGGGTGACGTAGTCGCCGAACCACTGGTGAGCCAGCTCGTGCGGGATGAGGATGTGGTGATACCAGGGCCGGTCGGCGTAGGCCCGGCTGTCGGGCAGCCAGTCTACCAACGTGGTCGCGCTCACATTCTCCATGCCGCCAAAGAAGTCGGCGACGGTGGTCTGCGCGTACTTGGGCCATGGGTAGTCCACCCCGGTGAGCCGCGAATAGACCGCGATCATGCCGGGCGTCTCGCTGAAAAGCCGGCGTGCCGGCACGCTGTCGCCCGGGTAGACGTAGTAGTCCACCGGCACACTCTTCCACCGGTCCGAGATCTTCACCAGCGGAGCGATGATCAATGAGGCGAGGTAGGTAGCGGAGGGCTGGTCCTGGAGCCAGTCCATCGTGCGGGTTCCACCCGGATTCCGGCGATCCAGAACCAGTCGGCCATTGGACACCGCGGTGAACCCCCCGGGCACGGTGGCGATCAGCTCCCAAGTGGCTTTGTCGTTGGGGAAGTCGTAGGTCGGGAACCAGTAGTGGTTGTCGTGCTCCTCCCCCTGACTCCAGATCTGCCGTGGACGGCGGGGCGGCAGGGTGTCGGCCTCGATGAAGGTCAGGCCGCGGCCGTTCCGTATGCGCGCCCGGTAGTCGATCACGAAGCGCACCGTATCCCCAAAGCCAGCGGCCCGGGGCAGGTGAATGACCAGCGTGTCCCGCAGGTGCTCGAATCGGAGCGCGGCGGGTCTGGACCGGGCCGGAGTTCCGGCCGTCGCGCCGAACGACACGGCGCGGATGTCCAGCAGATCGCCGGCATCCAGGACGACCGAGTCGAAGCCCGGCCGAAGGGCCCGAAGCGTGGTCGTCACCCGCCCGGTCAGACTCAGGCTATCCCAGTCGAACTGTCCGACCTCGATCCGCTGGTGCAACAGGTCATAGTCGTGCGACCGGCTGTATTGGTCGTTCGCCACCCGCTCGGCGTTGGACTGAGCGGCGAGCGGGGGGGCGAACAGGAGGGGGAGGAGGGGGAGGAGGGCGGCGGATGGGCGCATCTGGGGATCCCGCTGGAAGCAAAGGACGCGATGTCATTCCGAGGTCGCACAGCGACCGGGGAATCTACTCACCCTTGTCGGAAACCCGTTCTTGCCGCCCCGCTCAAAGTTGACAGGCGGTTGATTCGTGAGACCTACCGTGACCAGTGCGACCTTCGACCATTGGTGTCTACATTCTGGCGAGCCTCTCGTGCCGACTGTATGTCGGGGTCAGTGCCGACCTCCATACCGCCTGTGGCAGCATCGAACCGGTGTCCTTCCCGGCTTCGCCGCCAAGTATCGCATCACGGCCTAGATCCCTTGCTGCGCTCGGGATGACATGCGCGATGTGCAGGCCACTGGCCCCTCGACTGGACGCAAGCTCACCCCCCCCTCCCCTACAGCCCCAACCCCAGCTGTGCCACCGGCGCGAAACTGTACCGATGGTGCCGGGTCGGGCCCAGCGCGTTGAGCGCCTCGCAATGCTGCGGCGTGCAGTACCCGGCGTTCTGCTCCCACCCGTAGCCCGGATGACGCACGGCCAGCTGTCGCATCAGTCGGTCGCGGATCTGCTTGGCAAGCACGCCGGCGGCGGCCACCGAGTAACACAGCGCGTCCCCGTCGACCAGCGCCTCGTGCGGGCACCCCACCTCGGGGAACGGCAATCCGTCGATCAGCACTGTCAGCTCGGCCAGGCCCAGCAGCACCCGTACCCGAGCCAAGGCCCGGCGCATCGCCAGCGCAGTGGCACCGCGGATGTTGTAGCGGTCGATTTCGCGGATAGAGGCCGCGCCTATGCCGATGGCCAGCGCGGTGGCGCGGAGCCGTGGCAGGAGCGCCTCCCGCTGGGCCGGGCTCAACAGCTTGCTGTCGCGCACCCCTCGCACCCGGCGGAGGCGGGGTGGAAAAGCAACGGCCGCGGCCACCACCGGACCGGCGAGTGGACCACGGCCGACTTCATCGACTCCAACCAGCACCCGGGACTCGGCCCACGCCGCCTGCTCGAACCGGAGCGACGGCACCGGGCCTCGGTGTGGCCAAGGCATGCCTTGGCCCCTACACCGGTTCGCGCTTTTCCCGGATGCGGGCGGCCTTCCCGCTGACCTTGCGGATGTAGTACAGCTTGGCACGGCGCACCTTGCCCTTGCGCACCAGTTCGATCGCCGAGAGGCTCGGGCTGTGCAGCGGGAACACCCGCTCGACGCCCACCCCGGCCGAGATCTTCCGCACCCGGAAGGTCTCGTTGATCCCGCCGCCCCGCCGGCCCATGCACAGGCCCTCGAAGGCCTGCAGCCGTTCCTTGTCGCCTTCACGGACCCGGACCATGACCCGAATGGTATCACCGGGAAAGAACTCCGGAATATCCGTCCTCAGCCCCTCGCGGGCCACCGCCGCCATCCGCTCCATAGCTTCCTCCTCGAGAGGGGCTGCCGCCCCGGATCCGCTGTGGTGGGGACCGCACAGCTGTGCGGTCCCCACTGATCAACCATGCTTCGCCTGCCAGGCCGCCCACAGGTCGGGCCGGCGTTCCCGTGTCAGCCGCTCGGCCTCTGCCTGACGCCACGCTTCGATCTCCGCGTGGTTGCCGGAGAGCAGGACCTCCGGAACCGTCCGACGCTCGTACTCCGGAGGTCGGGTGTAACTCGGTGGACTGAGCAGTCCTTCGTAGTGCGAGTCGCCCGCGGCGGATTCGTGATCGCCCAGTACCCCGGGCAGCAGTCGTACCACCGCGTCCACCACACACAAGGCCGCCGGCTCGCCGCCCGAGAGCACGAAGTCCCCCAGCGACAGCTCCTCGGTTGCCAGGCCATCGGCCACGCGCTGATCCACATCCTTGTAGTGGCCGCAGAGGAGCGTCAGCCGCTCATCGAGCGAGAACCGTACCGCATCGTCGTGCCCGAACCGCTTTCCCCGCGCCGAAAGCAGCACCACCGGTCCCTGCCGGCTCGCGGCATCGAGTGTGGCCACCGCCTCGAAGAACGGACCCGGCTTGAGCACCATCCCGGCGCCGCCGCCGTAGGGATAGTCGTCCACGGTCCGGTGCCGGTCGTGGGTGAAGTCGCGCAGCTGCAGGAGCCGGTACTCCACCTTGCCGGCCGCCGCCGCCCGCCCCGGGATGCTGGCGCCGAGATAGGGTGCCAGGGCCTCGGGGAAGAGGGTGACGATGTTGATCTGCATCATAGGCGACCAGGAGGACGAGGCGACGAGGGCGACGGTCCTGCTCCAGTTGTCGGGGCGTCGGTGCTCCCGTCGCCTGGTCGCCCGGTCGCCTTCGTCGCCTACTCCAGCAACCCCTCAGGCACCTTCACCACCAGCGCCCGCCCTTTCCGGTCCACCTGCTGCACGAACTCCTTGCGGAAGGGTAGCAGAAACTCCCGCTTCGGGCCCTGGACTTCCAGGGTCAGGCCCGACGGCAGATCATACAGCGCCGTCACCAGGCCGAGTGTCGTGCCATCCTCCTGGCGCACCGAGAAGCCTTCGAGCTCATGGACGTAGACCTCGTCCTCGGCCGGCGGCCGCAGCTGCTCCATCGGAGCGCCGAGGAACTGTCCCCGCCAGGACTCCAGCTCGTCGCGTGACTCGATCCCCCGGAACTTGAGCAACCATTCACGGTGGAAGGACCGGCTTCGCTCGACTTCGACCGGCTCCCCCACCACCGCCCCGCTCAGCGCTAATCGGACCAGCTGCCGGCCGGCGGCGAACACCGCCGCGGCATCCTCGGTGAGCGGAAAGACCGCGAATTCACCGTTGAGGCCGTGCGGCTTCCGGAGGCGCCCCACCGCAAGGAAGCGGGCGCCACCGGACTCGGTCACGCCTTCGGGGCGACGACGCCGGCGGTCACGAGCAACGCGCGAACCGTGTCGGTGGGCATCGCCCCCTTGGCGATCCAGGCCTTGGCCTGGTCGGCATCGACCTGCACCTTTTCCTGGGCCTTTTCGGCCCGCGGGTTGTAGGTGCCGATGCTGGCGACGAACCGCCCGTCGCGCGGTGAGTCCTTGTCCGCCACGACGATGCGATAGAGCGGAATGCCCTTGCGACCCACCCGACGGAGTCTGATCCTGGCTGCCATTCGAGAATTCTCCTTGAGTCCTCATTGTTGGCGCGCACAGCTGTGCGCGCCAACCCGATCCAACCATCCTGCCATCAGTTGCCGAACGCGCCCGGGCCCTTGCCGAACGGGAGCCGCATGCCCGGCTTCCCCGCCGACTTCATCAGCTTCTGCATCTGCTTGAACTGCGCCAGCAGCTGATTGACTTCCTGGACCGTCCGGCCCGAGCCCTTGGCGATCCGCAATCGCCGGGAGCCGTTCAGCAGGTTCGGATCCTCGCGCTCCTTCGGCGTCATCGAGAGGACGATCGCCTCGACGTGCTTGATCCGCTTCTCGTCGAGGTTGGCCCCCTTGAGCATCTGCGGATTCACGCCGGGCAGGAGTCCCAGCACGTTCTTGAGCGGCCCCATCTTCTGCATTTGCCGCATGGCGGTCAGAAAGTCCTGCAGGTCCAGGCCCTTCTTCGAGATCGCCTTCTTCGCCAGCTTCTCGGCCTCGGCGGAGTCCACCGACGCCTGGGCCCGCTCCACCAGCGTGAGGATGTCCCCCTTCTGGAGGATGCGGCCCGCCAGACGGTCAGGACGGAACGGCTCCAGTGCATCCAGCTTCTCGCCTACGCCGAGGTACTTGATGGGCGCCCTGGTCACCCCGTAGACCGACAGCGCCGCACCGCCCCGGGCGTCGCCATCCATCTTGGTCAGGATCACGCCGGTCACGCCCAGGGCCTCGTGGAACCCGCTGGCGATCCGGACGGCGTCCTGACCAGTCATGCCGTCGGCAACGAGCAGGATTTCGTGCGGCTTGACCGCCGCCTTGAGCGCCTTGAGCTCGTCCATCATCTCGGCGTCGATCTGCAATCGCCCCGCTGTGTCCACCAGCACGGTGCGGGCCCGCGCCTTGCCGGCTTCCACGATGCCGCGTCGGACGATGCCGACCACATCGTTGACTCCCGGCTCCGCGTGGCAGCCGACCTCGACCTGCTTCGCCAGCGTCGCCAACTGTTCCACCGCGGCCGGGCGGTACACGTCCGCCGCCACCAGATACGGGGCCTTCTGCTCCAGCTTGAGCCGCTTGGCCAGCTTGCCGGCGGTGGTGGTCTTGCCGGAGCCCTGCAGACCGACCAGCAGGATCACCGTCGGCGGCACCGAGGCGAACACCAGCGGAGCCTGCTTTTCTCCCAGCAGCGTGACGAGTTCGTCGTAGACGATCTTGACCAGCTGGTCGCCCGGCCGCACCGCCTTGAGGAGCTGCGCCCCCACCGCCTTCTGCTCCACCCGCTCGAGAAACTCGCGGGTCAGGTCGAAGCTGACGTCGGCTTCGAGCAGCACCCGCCGAATCTCGCGCAGGCCGTCCTTGACCGCCTCTTCGGTCAGAACGCCGCGCCCGGTGAGTTTCTGGAGCGCGGCGGTGAGTTTGGCGGACAGCTCGTCGAACATAAGCCTAGCAAAATAGAGAGGTTACGGGGGTTAGGCAAGGCGGGGTCGCCGAGGGTCCCGCGATCCCGTGGCAGGTCAGACGGCTGCGTAGAAAGGCCCCTGCTTGCGTCTACTGGTGAGTCGGGGTCTGGCCCCGGGTCGCTATCCTGCCGTCCCTTCCCTCACAGGAGTCGTGGAATGAAGCCCGTTGCCGCCGTGACCCTTCCCGACCCACCCGATCAGGATCGCTCCGCCATCGCGATGCGCGTGGCAGACGCCCTGGCCGACGCGGTGAGTCACGGCCCATTCGCCGCGCTCCGCGCCGCCCGCGATCTCTCCGACCAGGAGCTCCGGCTGGGGCTCGATTTCGTAACGGTGGTGCTGGAGGTCGCATCCAGCTCCGCGCGGGCCATGGCGGCGGTGTTGGCAGAACGGATCGAGGAGAACGCCCGTGCCGGTATGCACTGAACCGACGAGCTAGGGCACAACCTCCACCGTGGCAGGTTGTTTCCAGCCCGGCCACCGGTCGGGCGCGATGACGATTCGGGTCGCCGGCCGGTCGCCGAGGTTGAGAGAGGCCATCTCCAGCCGGTAGGCCAGCCGGCGCCTCAACTCGAGCCGCTGGCCGGTACCGGAGAGGAATCGAAACCGGGACGCGGCGTCGTCCCACACGATGTACCACACCATCGCGGGCCCGGCCGGCGTCTCGTACACCCGGAAACGGTCCCCGCCCCAACCGAGCGCAATCGGTGTGGTCACTTCCGCAGTGCTCCCCGCGTGCGCCAGGTCCGCCGCCAGCACCCGCAGGTCGAATTCCCCCATCACGTCCTCGTACAGGACCTGGGGCTCCGGAGCCGTGAAGCGGAGCGAGACCGGCTGATCACCGCGGCCGTAACGATACGGATGCAGGATCTGCTCGGTCGAGACCGGCATCCTGGGCCCGTAGGGAATGGTGTCCCGCAGCTCAGAGCCCTGCCACCAGCGGAGGAAGTCGGCCCCCGCCAGGTAGGGGAAGATGATGCTCTCCCGCAAAATCCGGGGAGCCTTGGAGTACACCGGCATGCTGGCCTGCTGGGTGCGGAACTGCTCCCGGTAGGTCTCCCAGAACTCCGGCATGGCGAACAGGTTCTGGTCGGGCACCATGACCTGCATTCCCACCAGCATCGCCTGCCCCTCGAGCACCGACTGTGCCGCGAGTAGCCGGTCGTTGTCGCCGGTCTGGCGCATGATGGAGTCGAGCGGCAGGTACTGATGCTGCAGGGCGTGCACCAACTCGTGGGATACCGTGAGCCGGAGCAGCGCCGGGTCCGAATTGGCGACCACGAACAGCATCGACGAATCCGGCTCGTAGAACCCTACGATCTGCTCGGCGAACAGGTCCAGCAGGAGGGTTCTCAGATCCAGTGAATCGGGCAGCAGCCCGAGCAGCCGGTAGGTGGCCTGCAGACCGCGCGCCTTCTCCGCGGGGAATTCCTCGTCCAGCTTGTGCAGGACGTAGGCCCGGACCTGGTCGCGGCTGCGCACCGCCGAGCGGGGAGGATGCCTGAACTTGAGTCCTGCCGCTCTCTCCACCGCTGGCACCATGCTGTCCACCAGCCGTGCCACCTCATCCCCGGGCCCGGCCGGAGGGCGGCCCCGGCAGGCGGCCACCACCATCAACGGGAGGACCAGCCCGTGCAGCAGGCGCAACATCACGGCACCAGGACAAAGTTGCGATACCATGCGATGACCGCGGAGCCGGCAAGCCAGGTAGCCGCCGCCCCCAGACTGAGGAATACCCCGAACGGCACCAGCCGTTTCTTGCCGATCAGCGACAGCGGGACAAACACCAGGGTCCCGAGCAGGGCGCCGAGGAACACGGTGAGCAGCACCCCCTGCCAGCCCACGAAGGCCCCGACCATCGCCATCATCTTGATGTCCCCCCCACCCATCGCGTCTTCCTTGAAGAGCTTGGTGCCCGCGGCCCCGACTCCCCACAGAAGCCCGAAGCCGACCGCGGCGCCGAGCAGGGCGGTGGCCACCCCGCTGAACCCGCCGGCGAGGCTGAACAGGACGCCGATGACCAGGCCGCCCAGGCTGAACTCATCCGGGATGATGTACTCCCGCGCATCGGTCAGGGCGATGCCGAACAGAATAGTGAAAAACACCGCACCCGAGAGCGCCTTGAGCTCGAGTCCGTAGCGCCAGACCATGAAGGCCCAGAGCAGGGCGGTGCTGAGCTCCACCAGGGGATACTGGACCGAGATCCCGGTCTTGCAGTTGCGGCAGCGCCCGCGGAGGACCAGCCAGGACAGCACCGGGAAGTTGTCGTACCAGGCGATCAGCTGGCCGCATCCCGGGCAGCGCGACCGGGGGCGGACTACCGATTCCTCTTTAGGCCACCGCAGGATGCAGACGTTGAGGAAGCTCCCGATCAGCGCGCCGAGCACGCCGGCCGCGACGATCACGAGGGTCTCATCGGTCACGCGTCACCTCATAGAGGAGGATGCCCGCCGCTACGGCCACGTTGAGCGATTCCACTCCGTTCTCGAGCGGCACCGACACCGACCGGGCGGCGACGGCGGCGAGCTCGGGACGCACTCCAGCACCTTCGTTTCCCACCAGCAGGGCGATCGGCCCGTCGCGGCCGCCCCGACCCACGGGTACCCCGCCGACGGCCGTGGTCCACAGTGCGATCTCGACCCCGCGGGCCCAGGCGACGAATCTGTCGACTTCGCTGCTCACCGACGGCAAGCGAAACAGCGCTCCCATGCTCCCCCTGAGCGCCTTCGGATTGTACAGGTCCGCGGTGCCCGGGAGTGCCACCAGACCGGCCGCCCCGAGCCCCAGCCCGGTGCGGGCCAGCGCACCGACATTGCCCGGGTCCTGCACCCCATCGAGTACCAGCACCACCCCAGAGGGTGTGACCGCAATATCGTTCAGCGTCCACGGCTTCGGCTCGACCACCGCCACAATTCCCTGCGGCTGCTCGGTGCCCGCCAGCCGTGCGAGCTCATCGTCATCCACATCCTCGAGCGGCACTCCGGCCCGCGCGAGCCGCGCCTTGAGCGCCGATCCCCGGGGTGTACCTTCCAGCGCTGACGATGTCGCCGCGCCCCGCACCGTCACCCCTGCCGCGAGCGCCTCTTCCAGGAGCCGTACCCCCTCCGCCAGAGTAAGGCCACGGCGCTCGCGACCGCGGCGTCGATGGAGATCCCGAATGGTGCTGATCAGGGACACAGAGACGGTGCTTTCCGCATGAAGATCGCCTTGACCATCGCGGGTTCCGATTCGAGTGGCGGGGCCGGAGTGCAGGCCGACCTCAAGACCTTTCACCAGTTCGGGGTCTACGGGACCACGGTCATCGTCGCGCTGACCGCGCAGAACACCCGCAGCGTACGCTCGGTGCACGCCGTCCCCGAAACGATGGTCGAGGATCAGCTCGCGGCGCTGGCCGCCGATCTGCCCCCCGCGGCGATCAAGACCGGGATGCTCGCCACCGCCGGGCTGGTTCGCGTAGTCGCCGCGGCCATTCACG
The DNA here is from genome assembly GCA_041499215.1 of Gemmatimonadota bacterium. Lineage (GTDB taxonomy): Bacteria > Gemmatimonadota > Gemmatimonadetes > Gemmatimonadales > GWC2-71-9 > JADJOM01. Next base: position 11,025 of record JBGQJV010000123.1, read on the forward strand.
GGTACGGCTGGTCCGGACTGGTCTGCGATCCGGTCATGGTGGCCACGTCGGGGAACCGCCTGCTCGATCCCGAGGCCGAGGCCGTGCTCCGCGACCGGCTGCTCCCGCTGGCCGAGCTGGTCACGCCCAACCTCGAAGAGGCCGCCATCCTCACCGGCCTCGAGGTGCGCGACCACTTCCAGATGGAGCAGGCCGGCCGTCGGCTGCTGGAACTGGGCGCCCGCGGCGCACTGGTCAAGAGCGGGCACCTGCCGGGCGACCTGATGACCGACGTGCTGGTGACTCCCGCCGGCGTGCGCCGCTTCACCCACACCCGCATCAACACCCGCTCGACCCACGGGACCGGCTGCACCCTGTCGGCTGCGATCACCGCCGGGTTGGCGCTGGGTCGGGGGCTCGAAGAGGCCGTGGTGGATGGGCTGGACTACCTGCACCGCGCCATCGCGGCGGCACCGGGACTCGGCGGCGGCCACGGGCCCGTGAATCATATGGTGGCCGCCCGCCGGCCGGGATTGGGGTAGCCCGGAGGCGGCCCCATCCGACCTGCAGCCGCCTGGACCTCCCCCGGATTCAGAGCAGTGAAATCACGCCGGTGACGATCCGCTCCAGCCGTTCACCAGCCGCCCGCGCCGCCGTCATGACCTCGGCATGGCTCAACCGTCCGGTGCCGAGCCCCGCCGCGAGGTTCGTGATGATGGAGATCGCGAGGCAGCGCATGCCTGCCGCCCGGGCCGCCACCATCTCCAGTACGGTGGACATGCCCACCGCGTCGGCCCCCAGCCGTCGCAGCATGCGGATTTCTGCCGGCGTTTCGTAGCTCGGACCGGACACGCCGGCGTAGGTCCCTTCGACCAGGCCGATTCCCTGCTCCCGTGCGACGGTAAGCGCCGTTCGGCGGAGGTCGGGATCATACGGCGCCGACATGTCGGGGAAGCGGCTATCTCCGGTCCGCACCGGCCCGAAGAGCGGATTGGCGAAGCTGAGATTCAGGTGGTCGGCCACCAGCATGAGCGACCCGGCGCGGAGGCGGGCACCGATTCCACCCGCCGCGTTGGTCAGCAGCAGGATCTTCACCCCCAGGTCGGCGAAGACCCGCACCGGCAGCGCCACGGCCTCGGCGGCATGCCCCTCGTACGCGTGGAAGCGACCACTTTGCACCAGGATCCGCCTGGTGGCGAGCCTGCCCGCCACCAGTTCGCCGCGATGACCTGGTACACCGGGCATCGTAAAGCCGGGAATGGTGTCGTAGGGCAACCGGCGAGGTTGCTCCAG
>JBGQJV010000124.1:0-12254 GCA_041499215.1 Gemmatimonadota bacterium
GCAGCGTCACCGATTGCCGCACCATCCCCGCGGTGTTTTCGCGCCGGGTGGAGTTGAGTGAATCTGACGACGGCGAGAACAGCACGGTGACGTTCCGGTACGGCCTGCGATCGACCGCTGCCGAGCCGTTGCCCTTCCTCTGGTCGGCACACCCGCTTCTCAGCGTGCAACCCGGCACGACGGTCGAGCTGCCCGGTGTGTCGCGGGTCCGCGTTGCCGCGGTGCACGGACGGAGCGAGATGGTCGTGGATGCCGAAACATCCTGGCCGCCCGGAGGAGAGGATCGGCTCGTGCTGCCGGCATCGGGCGGCTGGGCGGCCAAACTGTTCGCGCGCTCGACGCCCGAGGGGCGGGCGGTGGTGACCGATCCGCTCCGTGGCGAAGCGCTGGAATTCCAGTGGGATGCCGGGGAGATCCCGTGGGTGGGTCTCTGGCTCAATCCGGGCGGGTTCGGTCCGCAAGGCGTGCCGTACTACAACCTCGCCGTCGAGCCGTGTCTCGCGGCGCCTGACGGACTGGATCGGGCAGTGAGCGAATGGAAGGTGGCCCCGATCCTGCGCCCGGGAGAAGAGCGCACATGGCGGCTTACGGTCGTTCTTCGGGAGGCCTCGAGCTAGCGCGCGGAGCCGGCGGGTGATACGTTAGCCGCCGCTTTTTTCCCGGGACGTCGAGGGCATGGCCATGGTCGTGCAGCGGACGCGGAGCGATGCCTACGAAGTGGTGCAGGCGGCGATCCTGGCGATGCCCCAGGTCACGACCAAACGGATGTTCGGTGCAGAGGCGTTCTTCACCGGCGGCCGAATGTTCGCCTTCCTGTTCGAGGAAGCAATCGTCTTGAAGCTGCCGGAGTCGGAGCGGCAGGACGTGCTCGACACCCGCCTCGCCCGCCCGTTTCTCACCAGTGCACAGGCGCCGTTCGGCCGCTGGGTCGAGGCTGGAATTCATGGCAGCGAGGCGGCCTCCCGGGCTATCCGGCTGGCCGCCGCCGCCCATGCGCTGGCGCAGAGCCCAACTCACGACGGTCCCCGCAAACGGCGGCCGGTTGCCAAGCGGCGGGCGCCGCGGCGGAGTTCGGCCGAAGCGTAAGGGCAGGAAACAGTGTGTGGCGACGAAGCGCCCGTGTCATCCCGACCCCGAGCAACGCGAGGGGGAGGGATCTCCGACTCGAACGGGTGCAAGGGCTGCCTCGGAGATCCCTCGGTCGTTTCACTCCCTCGGGATGACACCTTCGCGGACAATCACTCCTCACCGCCTTCCAGTAACGCCGCCACCGCCGCAATCGTAATCGGTGCGCTTCCCTCGGCCCGATTGTTCACCAGCACATACGCCGGAATCCTGAGCGCGGCGGCCTGTCGGATGAGCCGCGCGATGTCGCGTCGCAAATCAGGATTCCTGTCCTGTATCCGGTCGTAGGGCGCGAACGCGTCCACCGCCTCACTGTACGTCCGTCCCGGCCGGAGCAGGATCCGCCCGACGGTGAACGGTGCACTGAACGCGCCCGGCAGCTCCATCTGCTCTCCCACCGGCGGCATGCGGGTCCATGAGTTGAACACGTGTGCCACGTTGTGCTCCCGCAGCACCGCAAAGTAGGGCGGTGTCAGAAACTCCAGGTTGCGGACCTCCACGGCGTAGGGCAGGTTGCGGGGGAGCCGGCTGAAAAAGGCATCCAGCAGATTGGCGAAGTCCTGCGCGTGGAGCCGGGCGCTCCGACCGATGGTCTGGAACTCGAAGACGAAGGGACCGACATGGTCCATGAAGTGCGCCTCGCAGGGGCGGAGCACCTCGTCCAGGAAGACGTCGGGGTTGAGAAAATCGGGGTTTCGCTCGCCACCCTGCGCCCGGTATCTCGCCTTGGGGAAGGTGTGGACCGTGAGGCGGTCCCAGACTTTGCTCACGCAGCGGAACCCCGCCGGCAGGACCCGGGCGTAGCTCTGCAGGATCTCGGGCGTCGGGGGGGCGTAGAAGGTGGAATCGATGCCGACCGTGCGGAACAGCGGAAAGCGGGCGTACTCCTCCAGCATCGCGGCGGAGGCGCCCGTCTTTGGATAGTCCCGCTGGTAGACCATCCCCTTCCAGCCCGGATAGGTCCAGGACGACGTGCCGAACCGGACCGCCTCGGGCAGGGCGGCGGCCAGCTCGGCGAGGCGCCCTGGGGCGGGTAGGGTCTCATTCATGCCGGACGCTGCCCGGGGAGGAGCTGGACGGCAAGCGGAGGATCAAGGCGCGGCGAAGCGGAGAATGTCTCCCGCATAGGTCACGACGTACAGCTCGCCGTTCCCATCCTCACCGAAACTGTTGACGCCGGACAGGCCGAGCCGGGACCAGTTCTTCGTCTCCTGGACTATGCCACCGCTCCAGCGGAAGCTGCGGATGAACCCGGAACAGGCGTCGGAATAGAAGTAGTGGCCCTGTACTGCCGGGACCGCCGCTCCGCGGTACACGTAACCGCCGGTGACGGCGCAGCCATCGCCATGCCCGTAGTCGAGCACCGGGAGGGTGAGGCCGGTCCGGTTACAGCTGGAGGCGTTGTAGCAGTGCAAGCCCTCCATGGTGTTCCAGCCGTAGTTCTCGCCGCCGCTGCTCGCGGCCGGCTGGATGTCGATCTCCTCGTAGGCGTTCTGTCCCACGTCTCCGATGTAGAGGTCGCGCGTGAGCCGGTCGAAACTCCAGCGCCACGGGTTGCGGAGCCCGTAGTTCCACAGCTCATGCCGAAATGTGGGGCTCGCGGCGAAGGGATTGTCGGCGGGGATGGTGTACGCCGCGCCGCTCACATCGATCCGCAGCATCGAGCCCAGCAGGTCGGTCCGATCCTGTCCCGTCTCCAGCGGGTCGCCCCCGCCTCCTCCGTCACCCAATCCATAGTAGAGCATCCCGTCGGGCCCGAACCCGATGCCGCCGCCGTTGTGGTTCGTCTCGGGCTGCGGCAGGGTGAGGATCACCGTGTCACTGGCCGGGTCGGCGATGTCGGCCAACGCGCTCACGTGATAGCGAGCCAGGACCGAGGTGCCGCCGGTGGTGGCTCCGGGAGTGGTGTAGCAGACGTAGAATCGCCCGCTCGTGGCGTAGTCGGGCGCGAAGGCAAGGCCGAGCAGCCCCTGTTCGCTCCCCTTGGTGGTCAGACTGGTCAGGTTGAGGAATGGCGTGGACAACACGGTGCCATTCTTGATGATGCGGATGAGACCGTCCTTCTCCACCACGAACAATCGGGGGTCCCCGGCGGGTGCGGTGAGATAGACCGGCACGGCGAGTCCGCTCGCCACCGGTTCCAGCGTGAGCACCGAATCGGGCGGGCCGTTGGACGGACCGTTGCCACCGTTATCGCCGCAGGCCGCACTCAGCAGCAGCAGCGGAAGCAGGGCGACCAGCTTCGGCAGCACCACGTCGGGCGGCCGCGGTCGGCATGAGGCTGATGGACTCACTGCGCTGCTCCGCGGAGAGCGTTAGTTCGATACGATGCGAAAGACCGTGCCGTCCTGGGTAAGCACGTACAACTCTCCTGCCGCATCTTCGCCGAAGCTGGTGACGCTGCCGCCGGTGGCCAGGCCGGCATGCAGCTGCAGGTCAGTCGCCTGGCCACCCTGGTAACGGAAGCTCCGGATCCAGCCGCGACAGTAGTCCGAGTAAACGTAGCGGCCCCTGAGGCTCGGGGTGGCCGTTCCCCGGTAGACGTACCCTCCCGTGACCGAGCAGCCCTGCGAGTGATCGTAATCGACGACCGGACGCGTCAGTCCGGTCTGGTTGCATGTCGAGGCGGCATAGCAGGTCAGCCCTTCCATCGTGTTCCAGCCGTAGTTCTCGCCACCCCGGCTCGTGGCCGGCTGAACATCGATCTCCTCGTGGGCATTCTGTCCCACGTCGGCAATGTACAGGTCGCCGGTCTGGCGGTCGAAGCTGAATCGCCACGGGTTTCGAAGTCCGTAGTTCCACAGCTCGGGCCGGTTCACCGTGTTCCCGGCGTAGGGATTGGTCGGTGGCACCACATAGCCGCCCGGTCCGCTTACATCGAGCCGGAGCAGGGAGCCGAGCAGGTCGCCTCGGTTCTGCCCGGTCCCGTGCGGATCGCCGCCGCTGCCACCATCCCCCAGTCCGAAGTACAGGTACCCGTCCGGTCCGAACGCGATCATCCCCCCGTTGTGGTTGCTGTATGGCTGGTTGACCGTGAGCAGACGCTGTCCCGAGGCAGGGTCAGCCAGATCCGCCTTGCCGGAGACGACGTACCGCTCCACCGCTGAAGTACCGCCGGACGCCGGCCCCCGCGGGCTGGTGTAGCTGACGTAGAATCGGCCCGAGGTGGCGTAGTCCGGAGCGAAGGCCAGGCCGAGGAGCCCCTGTTCGGAGCCGGTGGAGACCGAATCGGTGAGATCGAGAAACGCGGGCTTGAGCAGCGTGCCGTTGCTGATGATTCGGATCTTCCCGGTCTTTTCGACCACGAAGAGCCGGGTCGGGTCGCCCGGTGCGCAGGTGAGAAACACTGGCGCACTCAGGCCCTGAGCGACGCGTACCAGTGCCAGTGGGGTGCTGCCGCCTGCCCGGGGCACGATGACAGCGAGCGGGATGAGCAATTGCAGCATGGCGCCTCGCGTCAGGTGTACGGGCTGTGGCATGGGATGCCGCCCGGCGGGCGCTGGTTGGGAACAGTTCGAACCTGCGCCCGCCGCCGTCGGCGTAAGGTGACCCCGGTCACCCGGCGCCGCCCGCGATCAGGTCACGTGCTCCGGAGTGCTGGCGGCGCCGAACCGCTTCGCGAGCGCGGAGAGATAGCCGTCCAGGGTGCGGTGATGACCCATCAGCCGGGAGACGACCCGGAAGATCGGGTTCGACACCCACCCAGCCTCGGTCACCTCCACCACGCTCCCCGCGCCGTCCGGCGAGATCTGGTAGATCCACTCTCCGCCGAAGGGCGCGCCGGTATCCTCGATCACCGTGCGGAGCCGGGTGGGCGGCCCCTCCTCGGCGACCAGCAACACCAGGGCCATGTCGCCGCCGAGAGACTCCCGCCAGCGTTCCTTCCCGGCCGCGTCTTCCAGCCGCTCTACCTTCTTGACCTCCGGCCACCAGCTGGCAATCTGGCCGAGGTCCCGGATCACTACCCAGACGCTGTCGGGCGGCTCTTGCAGGCGGATCCGGCTGGTGACGCGGTGGTTGCGGGGCAGGGCCAGTCCCACGGCGCACGCGAGCAGCACCAGGCCAATCAGGGATCCGGCGACGATCAGTATCCAGCGCATGGAACGCCTCCGAGGAATTCTACCAATTGTGGTGGAGTTCCGGGTCGGTGCAATCCGCACTGCTGACGCACTGTCACGGAACAGGCCGGAACAGCAGATCCTGGTAGTTGAAACTGAAGTCGGTCGACGGGAGGAACGGCTCGAGCGTCATCCGGTCGATGCTGCCGTCGTACTTGAGCGCGAAGGTCACGAACGCATCGGCCACGTTCGGGACCCGCATCCGGGCCCGGAAGGTGTCGTACTGCCAGTGCTCCAGATCCGCGGTGAGCGCGGAGGAGTGGCTCCAGCGGAGCACCAGGTGACCGTCCTCGACCGCCAGGGTGACGTCGCCGTACCATGCATCGGTGTAGCGGCCGGCGTATCGGTCGAGCGGGAGGGTCGGCCCTGCATCCTTCTTCCGGGCAGCCTCGGCCGAGTCTACGAATGCCCGGTCACCGGCCTGACCCTGCTCGCCCAGGGTGGCCAGCGCGGCGGTCCAGTCGGTCCGGGGGGCGCCGAGGTAGTAATCCACCAGCCACCAGGCGAGCGCCTGGAAGGCGAGGGTCTCGCCGTTGCTCAGCACCACCACCCCGAGCCGCTTCTCCGGCAGGAGCACGGTGCGGGAGAGCATGCCGGCCAGGCCTCCGTCGTGGGTCACCACCTTGAGCCCGCGATAGTCCCGGAGCGACCACCCCAGTCCGTAGGCGGAGAAGTTGGGCCGCAGGGCGGCGAGGGCCGGAGGCGGATTGCCGATGCCGATGTTGATGTGGGGCGACCACATGGTCCGGGTCTGCCGCTCGCTCCACAGCCGGCCGGTCGGGGTGCGGCCGGAGTCGAGCTGTACCCGCATCCACTTGCTCCAGTCGGCCACGCTGGCGAGGACTCCGCCGGCCGCGAGCGTGTTGAGGACCGAGTCGAAGGGCACCAGCTGCATCCGGCCGTCGACCCGGGCGTGGGGCCACGCCACGTTGTCATCCAGCCGCACCCGGTCGATCCCCACCACCGATTCGTCCATCCCCAGCGGCTTGAGAATCCGGGCGGTGGCGACGTCCTGCCACTCCTGCCCGGTCACCGCCTTCACCAGCTCGCCGGCGGCGAGGTACAACACGTTGTCGTAGGCGTAACTGCTCCGGAAACTGGTCGCGGGCGCGATGAACCGGAGCCGCCGCACGATCTCCTCGGAGGTATAGTCCGAGTGGAACCAGAGCAGGTCACCCGCACCGAGGGAGAGGCCACTCCGGTGGCACAGCAGGTCGCGCACCCGGAGCTCCCGGGACACGTAGGGCTCGCCCGCGAGCCGGAACCACGGGAGGTGATCGGCCACGGGGTCATCCCAGCCGAGTTTTCCCTCGTCCACCAGCATCGCGAGCGTCGCCGCGGTCATCGCCTTGGTATTCGAGGCGACCTGGAAGCGGGTGTGCTCGTTGATCCTGGTCGGCTCACCCAGCTTGAGCACACCCCAGCCCTGCTGGAACACCACCTTGCCGTCCTTGACCACCGCGATGGCCACCCCCGGCTGGTCGAATCGCTTGAGCGACTGGGCGACGTAGGCGTCGACGTCCTTGGGGGCTGATTGGGCATTGATCTCACCAACGCCCACCAACGCGATGATCGAGAGTCCGGCGAGAGTGCGCATGGAAAGAACCAGGTGAAGGGTGGTTCTTCTCTGGTTTGAATCCTGAAAAACAGCCTCACCACGGAGACACGGAGAACACGGAGAACTCGTCGCCAGTGGTGAACTGGTGATCAACCTGACACAAGAGCCTAGGGTCGGCGCACCCGCACCGGAGGTGCCGGCTCGGACTTGAGCTCCACCGGATGCTCTGCCAGCAGCCTGAGCCCTTCCTGGATCGCACGCTCCAGCTGGGGGTCCCTGCCCTTGATGAGCTCCGCCGGTGTCTGCTCCACCACGATATCCGGTGTTACCCCCACGTTCTCCACGTCCCATTGTCCGGCGACGTTGAAGAAACCGCCACGCGGGGCGGTGATAAAACCATCGTCCACCAGGTTCGGCACATCCCAGATCCCGACCAGCCCACCCCAGGTCTTGCCGCCGACCAGGGGACCGAGCTTGAGGTGCCGGAAGAGATACGGCAGCATGTCCCCGCCGGAGCCGGCGTACTCGTTCACCAGCATCACCTTGGGACCGAAGATCCCGGTGAGCGGCTCGGTCCAGGGCCGCCGGTCACCGACCGGATTGTTGAAATAGCCCCGCAGATTGCGGTTCAGCAGGTCGACAAAATAGTCCGCGATAAACCCGCCGTGGTTGAACCGCTCGTCGAGGATCACACCCTGACGGTTCTGCTGGGCGAAGTAGTAACGGTTGAAATAGGCATAACCGTCCTCGGCGGTATTGGGGAGCCACACGTAGGCCAGCCGGCCGCCCGAGAGCGAGTCCACCAGCCGGCGATTGCCTTCGACCCAGGCCTGGGTGCGCAGCCCGTTGTCGTTTGCCACGGGGACCACCGTGACGGTCCACGCGCCCTCGGCGGTTGGCCGGTCGTTGAGGCGGAGCGCGGTCTGCCGCCCCGCCGTGCCTTCAAAGAGGGCGAACGGGTTGGTGGGGACCCGGACCTCGACTCCGTTGACCGCGATCAGGTAGTCGCCGGTCCGGGCCTTCACTCCCGGGGCGCGGAGCGGTGCCTGGAGGCCGGGGTTCCATTCCTCCCCATCGTAGATCCGTGCCAGGCGATAGCGATCGCCGGCCGGCACAAGGTCGGCGCCGAGCAGCCCGACCTTGTCCGGCTCCGCGGCGGGGACATCGCCGCCGCCGGTGAAGCTGTGCCCGACCGTCAGCTCGCCGCCCAGCAGGTCGAGCAGGTAGGTCAGGTCGGCGCGGTGCGCGACGTGATCAACCCATGGCGAATACATCCGGTAGACCAGGTCGAGGTCGGCGCCGTTGTGATTCGGGACGTAGAAGTAGTCTCGCTGGAAACGCCACGCCTCGCGGAAGATCTGGTGCCACTCCGCCTGGGGATCGAGGCGCATGGGCAGTTTCACCGCGATCTTGCCATCCCCCGCCTTGGGTGCGGTCTCCGTGCCGGTGATGCCCCACTGATCGCCTACGCGATACAACAGCTTCTTCCCGTCGCGGCTCAGACTGAACAGGGTGACTCCGGTGAGGAACGGCTCCGCCTTCCGCTTCTTGAGCTCGTAGCGGTGCAGGGCAACGCCCTCCTGGTTCTCCACCGCCTCGGTCAGGAAGAGAACCCCCGCGGCGCCGGCCCTGAGATCGGTGTAGCTTCGGACCGGGAGCCCGAGATCGAGCACCCGCTGTCCCAGGCCCTCGAAGTCGATGCGGACCCTGGTGGTATCGGGCGCCGGCTTGGCGGCCGCCGGCTCCGGCTTCTTCGACGGCTTCTGAGGGGCGGCCAGCGGCTTCGCGGTCGAGTCGGTCTTGGCGGTGGTGTCCTTCGGCGTGGTCTCCTCGTCGCTCTCGGGCAAGAGCGGCGACGGGGTGTCCGCCGCGAGCACGGCGAGGTACACCGCCTGGCGGGTTCTCCGATCGTAGGAGCTGAGATCGAGCCAGCCGCTGGCCAGGCCGTAGTCGGTAGAGGCCAGGAAATAGAGGTACTTGCCACTGGCATCCCACGCCGGCGTGCCGGCATCGGACAGCCCATCGGTGAGCTGGCGGGCCTTGCCATCGGCCACGGAGTAGACCATCAGGGCCCGGAACTGGGTGGTCAGCCGCTTGGCATACGCCAGCCAGCGCGAATCGGGCGACCAGACCGGCACCAGGGTCCGCTCCGGATGGGCATAGGTGTCGCCGTCGGCGCGGGTCACCTTGCCGCTGGCGACCTCGACCACCCAGAGGTTCCGGCCGGCGTCGGTGAAGGCGAGGTACTTGCCGTCGGGTGACCAGGCGGGGTCGTAGTAGTAGCTGGGGTGCTCCAGCCGGATCTCTTTCGCCGGGTCGAGCCCGTCCTGGCCCCCGATCATCAGGCGGTATTCCCCGGTGGCATCCGAGAACCAGGCGATCCGCTTCCCGTCCGGCGACCATACCGGCGCGTGGTCGGCGGCGGCGGCGCTCTTGGTGAGGTTTCGCACGTCGCCCTTCTCGGCCGGGACGGTGAAGATCTCGCCCCGGGCCTCGATGAGGGCCCGCACCCCGGTCGGCGAGAGCGACGCCGCGTTCGCGTTCTTGACCGCGTCGAGCCAGCGCGGCGCCGTCCAGGGCAGCTCGCCCCGCACGGTGATCACCAGCTGGCGATCCTGGGCGGAGGCGGGGTCGTACAGATGCAGGTAGCCGGCCTGCTCGTACACCAGCACGCCGCCCCCGGCGGCCAGGGTCTTCACGTCGAAATCGCGGTAGTGGGTGACCTGGGTGAGCTGCTTCGCCGCGAGGTCGTAGCGCCAGAGGTTGCCGGCCCAGTCCCGATCGGAAATGAAGTAGATCGCGTTCCCCAGCCACACCGGCCACATGTCCTTGCTGCCCTCCCATGGCAGCTTCTCCACGCTCGCATCGGCCAGGGTGAAGATCTGCACCGGCTGGTTCTGACCACCGCGGTAGTTGCGCCACTCTTGGTCGAACTGGGTCACCCGCTCGTACACCAGGCGCCGGCCATCGGGGGAGAACATGCCGTGGTTGGCCTCGGGCAGCGACAGCGGTTCCTCGAAGCCACCCGCCACCGGCACGGTCCAGAACCGGAGCCCATCGAGCCGCGGATTCTGCCGATTGGTGGCAAAGACCACCGTGCGGCCATCGGGGGTCCAGCCGCGCACCAGGTCGGCGCCGGGGTGCCAAGTCAGCCGCCGCGGCGTGCCCCCGGCGGCGTCGACCACGTAGACGTCCGGATTCCCGGCGTACTCTCCAGTGTAGGCCACGAGCTTCCCATCGGGAGAGAACTGCGGGCTCGACTCGATCCCCGGGGCGCTGGTGAGCCGACGGGCATCGCCGCCCTCGCGGCCGGTGATCCAGATGTCCCCGGCGTAGGCAAATGCGATCTGGCTGATGCTGACGGTCGGCTGGCGAAGGAGACGGGTGCCCTGGGCGGACAGGCGGTCAGGCGGGCAGGCGGACAAACAGGCGGACAGGCGGAACGGCGGAACGGCGGACAGGAACAGCCCGGCTGCGAGGAGACCGGTGAAGGAAAGAAGCATGGGATTCGACTCGTTGGGGTGACGCGAAGATCCTACTCATCGAATGATGGTCCCGCTACCGTCGTCCAGCCCGTCCGCCCGCCCGCCTTCGCAAGAACCCGATCCAATCGATCCAGCTGAGTCATCGTGACCGTCAGCGCGCCGAACTCCTCCTCCACCTTGCCGCGGAAGAGGAACGGGCCCTGGTCGAACAGCACGTGTCCGCGCCGGCGGTAGATGTCGGGGAAGAGCACCGCCTCGATCAGACCGTGGCCGTCGTCGAAGGTGGCGAACTCCATCGGCTCGTCCTTGACCGTGTGCACCGGCTTGGCGGTGGTGAGCATGCCCGCGCACAGCACCGATTGGCCGACGTACCGGGCGAGGTCGGTAGTCGGCACCACCCGGATACCGGCCAGCTGCTCCCGGTAGAGATCCATCGGGTGGCTGTCGGTGGTGAAGCCAAGCAGCTCGTACTCGGTGCGGCGGCGGCGGTCGGGGCTGTACTCGCGCAGGGCGGGCGGGCCGGCGGACCGGCGGACGGGCGGAAGGAGCTGCCGTTCCGCGTTCCGCCCTGAAGGACTCCCTCGTTCCGCGTTCGTGGCCTCGGAATCCACCTCCCACAGCAGCATCGGCCGGGTCATGCTGCCGGCGATCGAGTCGCACGCGCCCACCTGGATCAGCAGCCGGAGGTCATCGTGGCGGAGCTGGGTCCGAGCCCGGAAGTCCTCGAAGGAGACGAATGGTTGTTCGGCTGTGTCATCCCGAGCGGCAGAGCCGCGAGGGATCCCTTCAGGCGCGCACCCTGAGGGATCCCTCGGTCGCTCCGCTCCCTCGGGATGACACGGCGCTGTGTCCGTCCGTCCGTCTGTCCGCCGGTCCGCCGGTCCGCCGGTCCGCTCGTCCGCCAGTCCGCCGGTCCGCCCCGCCTCCAGCTTCTCCACCGCGTCCGCCGACAGCCCCTTGATGAACTGGAACCCGATCTGCACCTCCCGGTCCCGGCCGGTGGTGCGGAACCGGCTGGCGTTCACGTCGGGCGGCCGGACAGTGAGTCCCATCCGCATTGCCTCCGCCACATACGCGAAGGGATGATAGAACCCGCCACCGTTGGCCAGGACGCCCGCCATGAACTCCGCCGGATGATGCGCCCGGAGATAGCAGGAGTGCTGGGCGACCCGGATGTAGGAGCACGAATGACCCTTGCAGAAGCTGTAGCCGGCGAACGACATCACCATCTCCCACACCTGCTTCGCCACCACCAGATCCCGTCCCAGCCGGGCGGCGCCGGAGAAAAACTCCTCGGCATAGGCCGCGAGCTGCTTTACCGGGCGTTTCTTGGAGAGCGCCTTGCGGAGCCCGTCGCCGGAGGAGAGCGGCATCCCGGCAAAGGTGGCGCAGACATTCACCACGTCCTCCTGGTAGACCATCACCCCGAAGGTTTCGGCCAGGGTATCGCGCAGGGAGGGGTCGAGCGGCTGATAGGGCGCGCCATGCAGCCGCTCCAGATAGATCCGGATGAAGCGGTTGGAGGCGGGGCGGATGATGCTGGTGTTGAGCACCAGCAGCTCGAAGGTGTCTGCCCGCGACTTGGCGCAGAGCAGCCGCGACGCCGGACTCTCAGTGTAGAACACGCCCATCGTCCGGCCGGTGCGGAACAGCTCCCGGGTCGGCTCGTCGTCTTCCTGGTCGCTGGAGGTGTAATCGATTCGGATGCCGGTGTTCACCCGCACCTCGGCGATCGCGTCGCGGATCACCGCGAGCGAGCGATTGCCGAGCAGGTCGATCTTCACCAGCCCGGCATCTTCGGCGCCGTCCTTCTCGAACTGGATGACTGGAACCGTCAGGTCGGGATTGCCATCCAGCACCTTGGCGGCGGGCTCCACCGGGACAAAGTCGGTGAGCGCGTCTGGTACGATCACCACCCCACCGGGGTGCAGCGACAGATGCCGGGGCACACCCACCAGCGGCTGGGCC
>JBGQJV010000125.1:0-12026 GCA_041499215.1 Gemmatimonadota bacterium
CCGGGGTTGGGTGCCCCGTCCGGCAGGTACCGCCAGTCATGAAACAGCGCCGGCCCGAAGCCGGTGCGTTCCACCCGTTTGAGAAACTGCTTGGGAATGATCTGGTCGGTATCCACGCTGGCGCGGGCGAGCGCCGCGACCACCCCGGTGTGCGTCGTGAAAGCCTGCATCAGCAGTTCCGAGTTCAGAGTTCAGAGTTCCGAGTGCCAGGTTCCGCACTCCGCGCCGGCGTTCGGCCCCCGCCGGACACGGAACTCGGAACCCGGAACCCGGAACTCTTCAGACCAGCGCCGGCTCATCGGCGTACTCCCAGTTGCGCACGTCTGTGAGGCAGCCCGTGATCGCGGCGGCCGCGGCCATGGTCGGGCTCATGAGGTGAGTCCGACCGCCTTTTCCCTGGCGTCCCTCGAAATTGCGATTGGAAGTCGCCGCACACCGTTCCCCTGGCTGGAGAATGTCGGGGTTCATGCCCAGGCACATGGAACAGCCCGCGTTACGCCACTCGAAGCCTGCGTCGCGAAACACCCGGTCGAGGCCCTCCCGTTCCGCCTGCGCCTTCACCTGCATGGAACCGGGCACCACCATGGCGCGGACGTGTGGCGCCACCCGTCGGCCGCGCACCACCCGCGCCGCCTGCCTCAGGTCCTCGATTCGGGCATTGGTGCAGCTGCCGAGAAAGACCCGGTCCACCGGAATCCCCTCGAGGGAAGCACCCGGCGCGAGCCCCATGTACTCCAGCGCCCGGGCGGCGGCCTCCCGCTCCGCCGGCATCGCCAATGAGGCCGGATCCGGTACCCGGTCCGTGATGGGAGCCACCATCCCCGGATTGGTGCCCCAGGTGACCATCGGCGCGACCCGAGACGCGTCCATTTCCACCAGCCGGTCAAACCGGGCATCGTAATCCGATGCCAGCAGGCTCCAGCGATCCACCGACCGGCTCCACGCCTGGCCGCGGGGGGCGCGTGGGCGTCCCATGAGATAGGCGAAGGCCGTCTCGTCCGGGGCGATCATTCCCGCCCGGGCTCCCGCCTCGATCGACATGTTGCACACCGTCATCCGCCCCTCCATCGAAAGGGCGCGGATCGCAGGGCCGGTGTATTCGATGACGTAGCCCGTGGCGCCGGCGCTGCCGATCTTCCCGATCAGCGCCAGGATGAGATCCTTGGCGCCGACCCCCGGCGCGGCAGTGCCGGTGAAGCGCGCCTCCAGAGTCCGGGGACGGGAGAACAGCACCGTCTGGGTGGCGAGCACGTGCTCCACCTCACTGGTCCCGATGCCGAAGGCGAGCGCTCCGAACGCCCCATGGGTGGCGGTATGGGAGTCACCACAGACAATCGTCAGCCCCGGCTGGGTGGCGCCGAGTTCCGGGCCAATGACGTGCACGATGCCCTGGCGGGCGGATTCGAGGTCATGGAGCTCGATCCCGTAGTCGCGCGCGTTCCGGAGCAGCAGCTCCACCTGACGCCGGGAGGTTGCATCCGCGATCGGCAGGCTGCGATCGCCGGTGGGGACGTTGTGATCGACCGTGGCGATGGTCAGGTCGGGGCGGCGCACCCGCCGGCCGGCGAGCCGGAGACCCTCGAAGGCCTGGGGCGAAGTGACTTCGTGCACCAGGTGGAGATCGACGTAGAGCAGCCCCGGGCCGCCTTCGTTCTGGTGAACGAGGTGGCTGTCCCAGAGCTTGTCGAACAGAGTTCTACCCGGCATGCCGGCCGTTCCGCGTTCCGCGTTCCGAGTTCCGCGTTCTCACAGACTCATCCCACCGACGCGGGCTTCGTCCCTGCCGAACCCGGAACGGGGAACGTGGAACGCGGAACCTCCGACCCCGCCACCTTCGCTTTCCCCTCCTCCGACCACGGCATCATCGCCCGGAGCTGGCGCCCGACCACCTCCACCTGGTGATTGGCGTCGGCCTGGCGCATCCGGGCAAAGTTGCCGCCACCACTCCGGTGCTCAGCGAGCCACTCCCGGGCGAAGGCACCACTCTGGATCTCCCCGAGGATCTTCCGCATTTCGGCCCGGGTCTCCTCCGTGACGATGCGGGGGCCACGGGTGTAGTCGCCGTACTCCGCCGTGTCGCTGATCGAGTAGCGCATGAAGCCCAGGCCGCCGCGATAGATCAGGTCGACGATCAGTTTCAGCTCGTGCAGGCACTCGAAGTAGGCCATCTCCGGGCGGTACCCCGCCTGCACCAGGGTCTCGAAGCCGGCCTTGATGAGTGCCGTGGCGCCACCGCACAGCACCGCCTGCTCGCCGAACAGGTCGGTCTCGGTCTCCTCGCGGAAGCTGGTCTCGATCACGCCGGCCTTGGTACAGCCGATGCCCGCGGCATAGGCGAGGGCGTTGGGCAGCGCCTGTCCGCTCGGATCCTGGTGGATCGCCACCAGACCGGGCACGCCGCGTCCGCCTTCGAACTCGCTCCGCACCAGGTGGCCGGGGGACTTGGGGGCGATCATCGAGACATCCACGTCCGCGGGCGGCACCACTTCCTTGAAGTGGATGTTGAAGCCGTGCGCGAACATCAGGGTCTTGCCCCGGGCGAGCGCCGGCGCCACCGACTGCTCGTAGATGGTGCGGCCGTCCTGGTCCGGCACCAGCATCATGATCACGTCGGCGGCGCGGGCGGCCTCGACGACCGCCCGGACATCCAGGCCGGCGGCCTCGGCCCGCCGCCAGGATCCCCCGCCGGCACGCAAGCCCACGATGACCGTCGCCCCGCTTTCCCGCAGGTTGAGGGCGTGGGCGTGGCCCTGGCTGCCGTAGCCGATGATCGCGATCGTCCGCCCGGCAAGCCGGCTCGGGTCGGCATCCCGATCGTAGTAGATCCGGGGGCCGGAGGAAGCACGGTCGCTTGAGGCAGTCATCAATGACTCCATGAGTGAGTAAGAAGGGAGAAAGCGGCGTCCACTCAGGCGGGAATGGCCGCGGCCACGCGGGGAGTCGGCAATCCGGCCCGACCACCGGCGGGGTCGGTGGCGGGCGAACGGGGCAGCGCGATGGCGCCACTACGCACCACGTCGAGCACCCCGAAGGGTTCCAGCGCACGGAGCAGCGACCCCAGGATCGGCGGCGATGCCGTCGCCTCGAGCACCAGCTCGCGGGCCGATTCCTCTACCACCGTGGCCTGGAACAGCGCGATGGTATCGAGCAGCCCGGCCAGCTCGGCGGACGAGACATGGACCCGGATCAGGGCATGTTCCCGGTTCAGGCAATCGGCCTCCGGCAGCACCGTCACCTCCAGAGCGCCGACCATCTTCCGCAGCTGGTTGGCCATCCGGTCCACGGCGGACTGATCCGCGACGACGATACAGGTCAGCCGGCTCGCCCCGATACGGGTCGAGGGGCCGAGAGAAACGCTGGCCACCACGAGGTTGTGGCGGCGGACGATGCCCACCGCCCGGTTCAGCGCGAGGAGGTCGTCCTCGAGCAGGACGCCCACCACCCAGGACGGGAGGGGCACGCTCACGGGACCTGCGCTCCGGCCGGGGCGGCCTCGATGGGATCCGACAGCGAGCCGCCGGGAGGAATCATCGGGAACACGTTCGCCTCCTGCTCGATCATGAACTCCACCAGGGCGGGGCCGGGCTCACGGGTGGCACGGGCCACCGCCTCCTCGATCTGCCGGGCGTGCTCCACTCGATATCCGGCGATGCCGTATGCCTCCGCCAGCTTGACGTAGTCCGGGCTCCAGATGGGCGTGGCGGAGTAGCGGCGGCCGTGGAAGAACTGCTGCCACTGCCGGACCATCCCCAGGTAGCCGTTGTTGAAGATCCCCATCTTCACCGGGATACCTTCCTGCACCATCGTGGCGATCTCCTGCATGTTCATCTGGAAACCGCCATCACCCGAGATGGCCCAGACCGGCTGGGTGGGACGGGCGAAGTGCACCCCCATGGCGGCGGGCACCGCGAAGCCCATCGTCCCAAGCCCGCCTGAGGTGATGTGGCTGTTGGGCTGGTTGTAGGGGTAGAGCTTGGCCACCCACATCTGGTGCTGGCCCACGTCGGAGACGATGGTGCAGCGGCCGCCGGTGACCTCGTGAATCCCCGCCAGAATCGTGTCCGGGGCCATGTCGCCGCGGTAGCAATCCCGGCGGACCCGATTGAACTCCGCGATCTCGGCCTTCCAGGCCATGCAATCCCGCGGTGCCACCGCCTCCGCCAGTCGCGCGGTGATGTCCCGCGCGTCACCCACCAGGCCCAGGGCCACCGGGATGTTCTTCCCGATTTCCGACGGATCCAGGTCGACGTGAATGATCTTTGCCCGCGGTGCGAACCCTGCGGTGTTGCCGGTGACCCGGTCGTCGAAGCGCAGGCCGATGCCGACGATCACGTCGGCATGCTGGATGGCGCGGTTGACATGCACCTCGCCGTGCATCCCCGGCATCCCGAGGTGCAGCGGATGAGACTCCGGGAATGCGCTGATGCCAAGCAGCGTCGTGATCACCGGGATGCCGGTCCGTTCCGCCAGGGCCCGGACCTCGGCGTAGGCGTCGCCCAGGATGACACCGTGGCCGACCATCAGGAGAGGCCGCTCAGCTTCGTCGATCAGGCGGACAGCAGCGCGGAGACCGTCCTCGACGGCGGGCGGGCCCTCAAGGACTCCCTCGCCCCCGGGTCGCGCCAAGGCGCTCCCGAAGGGGGCTCGGTCGCGGACGGGCGGGCGGGCGGACCGCTGCGCCAGGGTCCGCCGGTCCGCCGGTTCGCCGGTCCATTCCGCCTTCTGGTTCTGCACGTCCTTCGGAATGTCGATCAACACCGGGCCTGGCCGTCCCTCGGTGGCAGCGTGGAACACTTCGCGAACCTTGTCAGCCAGCTCGGTGATATCCTGCACCATCACGCTGTGCTTGGTGATCGGCAGGGTGATCCCGATGACATCGGTTTCCTGAAACGCATCCCGCCCGATCATCCCCCGCGGCACCTGGCCGGTGATGGCCACCACCGGGGAGCTGTCCATCTGCGCGGTGGCGAGACCGGTGACCAGGTTGGTGGCGCCGGGGCCGGAGGTGGCCACGCAGACTCCCGGCCGGCCGGAGGCCCGGGCGTAGCCATCCGCAGCATGGGCGGCGGCCTGCTCGTGCCGGACCAGCACATGCCGGAGCCGCTCCGACTCCGGCAGCGCATGGTAGAACGGCATGATGGCCCCGCCGGGATACCCGAAGAGCACATCCACCCCCTGCTCTTCAAGCAGGCGGCAGAGGATCTGGGCTCCTGAGAGGAGCTCCGTCATACGGACGCCCTCGGTGACTGGCGGACGGGCGGACGGGCGGACCGGCGGACCGTTGCCCGCCGCGCAGGCTGATCCACGTGCCAACCACCGTCCGCCGGTCTGCCGGTCCGCCGATCCGCCCGCATCACACGCCCCACAGATGCGTCGCGTCATACGCCGTGGCTTCCAGCCGCTCGGCGTGACGCTCCTTGTTGAGCGCATGGACCAGCGCGCGGGCGCTCGCCTCGACGATATCGGTGGAGGCGCCCTGCCCCGAGAGCGACTTCCCGCCGATGCGGCACTGCAGAAAGACCTGGCCCACCGAGTCGCGACCCGGGGTCACGGAGCGCAGCGACAGGGTGATCACTTCGACCGGCCGCTCGAGAATCTCGCTGATGGCGCTGAAGGCAGCCGCGATCGGCCCGTCGCCCTTGCCCCGCGCCGACCGCTCCCCGTTCCACGGGCCGGTCATGCGGACCTCGGCCTCGGCCGGGACACTGCCGCACACCACCCGGAGACGGGTGACCAGGTATTCCTCCGGCGCGTCGTGGAAGCTGCCGTGCAGGAGGGCCAGCAGGTCCTCGTCCAGAATCTCCCGCTTGCGATCGGCCAGGGTGGTGAAATCCTGGTACAGCTGGGCGACCTTCTCCTCGGGCAGCTCGTAGCCCAGCTCGCGGTAGCGCTGCTCCAGCGCATGCCGGCCCGAGTGCTTGCCCAGGACCAGGGTCGACCGGGGGATCCCCACCGTCTCGGGGCGGATGATCTCGTACGTCAGCCCATTCTGCAGCACACCGTGCTGGTGGATGCCCGCCTCATGCGCAAAGGCGTTGCGCCCGACGATCGCTTTGTTGGGCTGGGGGAAGCTGCCGGTGAGGTACGAGAGCAGCTGACTGGTGCGGAAGATCTCCTGGGTGTTGATGTTGGTATGAAAGGTCGCCAGCTGTGGCCGCACCCGGCCCGCCATGACGATCTCCTCCAGCGCGGCGTTGCCGGCCCGCTCTCCGATCCCATTGACCGTGCACTCCACCTGGCCCACACCGGCTTCCACCGCCGCCAGGGAATTGGCGACCGCCAGGCCCAGGTCGTCGTGGCAGTGGGCGCTCCAGACGACCTTGTCGCCGCCGGGCACCCGCTCGCGCACGGTGCGGAACATGGCGGCGTACTCCGCCGGCAGGGCGTAGCCCACCGTGTCGGGAAGATTGATGGTGGTGGCGCCTTCGGCGACCGCCATCTCCACCACCCGGCACAGGTAGTCGAGGTCCGTACGGCTGGCGTCCTCGGCGGAGAACTCGACGTCGTCGGTGAACTGGCGTGCCCGCCGGATCGAGCGCCGGGCCAGCTCGAGCGCCTCGTCCCGCGACATCCTGAGCTTGTGCTCGAGATGCAGGTCGGAAGTCGAGATGAAGATGTGCAGCCGGCCGCGCGCCGCTTCGCGGATCGCCTCGCCGGCCAGGTCGATATCGCGCTCGTGACACCGGGCCAGCGCGGCGATCACCGGCCCGCGGATCTCCTGGGCGATTTCCCGGACACTGCGGTAGTCGCCTTCGGAGGCGGCGGGAAAACCGGCCTCCATGACGTCCACGCCGAGCTGCTCGAGCTGGCGAGCCAGCCGGAGCTTCTCCTCGGGGGTCATGGTGTTGCCCGGGGCCTGCTCCCCATCGCGGAGCGTGGTGTCGAAGATGATCAGCTGGCGAACCATACGGATTCCTTGGTGCACAGGGCGCAAAACAAAGCCGCGGACCTTTGCGGGGTCCGCGGCGAGGGGGCTCGAATCAAGTCTCGATTAGGTCTTTAGCCCGTACGCGCCGCGATCCCCGTGGACGTCCCGAATAAGGACGAGCACGAGGTTAATAAGGACGAGAAGCAGGGCGGCCAGCAGCTTGGGCATCGGTTCCCCGGTCGAGTCAGTCCCCCCAGTGGGCAACTTTATGCGCCGGAGGGAGCAGGGAGAGTACGACCCGGCCGGGGGAATGTCAAGGACGGGGCTTACAGTGTCCTCCACAATCCGCGGGCCTTGACCCGAGCCGACCTCGCTGTATTTTTATGCACATGGTTAAGCGCAACGCCGTCGCCCTCCTTATTACCAACGCCCTCCCTCCGGGGAGCGGTCCAGGACGGTGACGCGCGAAAGCGCCTGAACCTGCCCGGCCCGCTCCCTAGACTAAGGAGCGGGCCTTTTTTCTTGCCCAGGAGGGAATCATCATGCGCCATCGCCGTTCCCTGAGCGACCTCGCGAGACGGGAGCATGACGCCTGCGGCGTGGGCTTCGTCGCCCGCGCCAGCGGAGAACGCTCCCACGAGATCGTGCGGATGGCGCTGCAGGCGGTCGCCCGGGTGGCGCACCGGGGGGCCGCGTCTACCGATAACTCCGGGGATGGGGCCGGGCTGCTGACCCAGATCCCCTACCGCCTGTTCCACCGCGAGGCTTATCGGCTCGGGCTCAAATTGCAGCCGGGCCAGCCGTTCGCGGTTGGATTCCTGTTTCTCCCGGCGGAGCACGAGGCGCTGGGCCGGGCCATCCAGCGGGTGGAGCAGGTACTGGAGCGAAACGGCCTGCCCCTGCTCGGCTGGCGGGAAGTGCCGACTGATCCCGCCGCCCTGGGCCCGCTGGCCCGGGAGAGCTGCCCCGCCATCCGCCAGGTGTTCGTCGGCCGGCCAGTCACCGCCGCGGACGACGACGCCTGGGAGCGCCGGCTGTACCTGGCCCGGCGGGACATGGAACGTGAGGCGGACGCCGACCAGGACCGGG
The DNA here is from genome assembly GCA_041499215.1 of Gemmatimonadota bacterium. Classification (GTDB taxonomy): domain Bacteria; phylum Gemmatimonadota; class Gemmatimonadetes; order Gemmatimonadales; family GWC2-71-9; genus JADJOM01. Next base: position 7,958 of record JBGQJV010000125.1, read on the forward strand.
AATTCTTCGTCTGCTCACTCTCCTGCCGCACCATCGTCTACAAGGCGCTGCTCACCGGCACCCAGCTGCCGGCCTTCTTCCCCGACCTGCGCTATCCCGAGTACGAGAGCGCGGTGGCGGTCTTCCATCAGCGCTACTCCACCAACACCCTGCCCAGCTGGCCGCTGGCCCAGCCGTTCCGGATGATCGCCCACAACGGCGAGATCAACACGCTGTGGGGTAACCGGAACGCGATGGCTGCGCGCGAGGCGGACCTGGCGTCCCCCATCTGGGGCAACGATATCGAACGACTCAAGCCGGTGATCTGGTCGCGGGGCAGTGATTCCGCCGGATTCGACAACACCATGGAACTGCTGGTGCGCTCCGGCCGGGACCCGCTGCATACCATGATGATGCTGGTGCCCCAGGCATGGGAGCAGTACCCCGACGTGGAGCCGGCCATCCGCGATTTCTACCGGTTCCACGCCCATCTGACCGAGCCATGGGACGGCCCGGCCGCGCTGGCGTTCAGCGACGGGATCATCGCGGGTGCTGCCACCGACCGCAACGGACTGCGGCCCTGCCGCTACAAGGTGACGCGAGACCAGCTGGTGGTAGCCGGGTCCGAGGTCGGAATGGTCGACCTCGACCCGCGGGACGTGGTGGAGAGCGGCCGGCTGGGGCCGTGCGAATTCATCGCGGTGGATCTGGCCAACGGCACGGTGCTCCGGAACCTGGACGTGAAGCGCCGGGTCGCGTCGCGCCAGCCCTACGGCCAGTGGTGCCGGGAGAACATGCAGGGCCTGGAGCCGGATTCCGCGTACCGATTCTCGCTGCTCCCGGCGCCGGAGCTGGCCGAGCGGCAGATCGCGTTCGGCTACGGCAACGAAGACCTGCGGTTCGTGCTCGAGAGCATGGGCGGCAGCGGCATCGACCCGGTCTGGAGCATGGGCGATGACGCGCCGATTCCCCCGCTGGCCCGGGTGCCGCAGGGAGTGTACAGCTACCTCCGCCAGCGCTTTGCCCAAGTGACCAACCCGCCGATCGATCCGCTGCGGGAATCGGTGGTGATGTCGCTCCGGGTGCACATGGGCAAGCACGGCTCCTTCCTGCTCGAGAGCCCGGGCCTCGCCCGGGTGCTGCGGGTGGATCACCCGGTCCTGCTGGACGAGGAGATGGCGGCGCTCCGCAACCTGCCGGGATTCTCCTGCGTGACGCTGCACACCACCTGGCCCGCGGCCGAAGGACCGGACGGGCTCCGCGCCGGGCTGGACCGCCTGTGCGCCAGTGCCGAGCACGCCGCCAGGAACGGGGCGCGCCTGCTGGTGCTGTCGGACAAGAGCGCCGACCGTGCGCAGGCCCCGATCCCGATGCTCCTGGCTGTGGGCGCGGTGCGCCGGTTCCTCATGGACCGCGGTCTCCGCATGCGGCTCGGCATTGTGGCCGAAACCGGCGACGCGTGGGACATTCATCATTTCGCCACCCTGATCGGTTATGGCTGCGAGGTGGTATACCCGTGGCTGGCGCTGCAGTCGGTTACGGCCTTGTTCGGCGAGAGGGAGGAGACCGAGCAGGCGGAAAGGGCGGAGGCGGCGGGAAGGTCGGGACGACCCAGCCGGTACGACACGGCCGGAGAGCGTCCTTCGCCGGAGGAGGCCCGGACGCGGTATCGCGCCGCGGCCGAGAAGGGGCTGCTCAAGATCATGTCGAAGATGGGGATCTCGGTGCTGCCTTCCTATTGCGGCGCGCAGATCTTCGAGTGCCTCGGGCTCGGTGACGAGGTGGTGCAGCGCTGCTTCCGCGAGACCGACTCGCCGATTGGCGGGGTGGGCTTCGAGGAACTGGCGGAAGACGTGCTGGCGCGCCACCGCCTCGCCTGGGGCCACCCGGAAGGAGCGGAGGTGACCGTGCCGGATTACGGACGGGTCCGCTACCGCAAGGATGGCGAGGAGCACGGCTGGTCGCCGCCGGTCGTGGTGTCGCTGCAGAAGGCGGTCGGCGGCGGCAAGGCCGCGCAGGCGGCAACCGGCGACCCGGTCGCCGATGCGGCGCAGGGCTACGCCCGGTTCAAGGAGTTCGTGGCGAAGGTCGAGGATCGCCGGCCGTCCACCCCGCGCGACCTGCTGGGGTTCCGCCCCGGCAAGCCGATTGCACTGGACGACGTGGAGCCGGCGGAAACCATCATGCGGCGATTTGTGTCGTCGGCCATGTCGCTGGGCGCGCTCTCACCCGAGGCCCACGCCACGGTGTCGATCGCGATGAACCGCATTGGGGCGCGGTCCAACTCCGGTGAGGGCGGAGAAGACCCGTTCAACTACAAGCTGCTCCCCAACGGCGACCGGGTGGACAACCGGGTCAAGCAGGTTGCCTCCGGCCGCTTCGGGGTGACCACGGAATACCTGGTCCGTGCCGAGGAGCTGGAGATCAAGGTGGTGCAGGGCGCCAAGCCCGGTGAAGGCGGGCAGCTGCCGGGCCACAAGGTGACCGAGCTCATCGCCCGGCTCCGGCACGCGGTGCCCGGCATCCCGCTGATCTCGCCGCCGCCGCATCACGACATCTATTCGATCGAGGACCTGGCCCAGCTGATCCTGGACCTGAAGACGGTCAATCCGATGGCGCGGGTTGGCGTCAAGCTGGTGGCGGAGACCGGAGTGGGCACGGTGGCGGCGGGGGTGGCCAAGGCCTACGCCGACTACGTGCTGATCGCGGGCCACAGTGGTGGTACCGGAGCCTCACCGATGTCTTCGATCAAGCACGCCGGCAGCCCCTGGGAGTTGGGGCTGGCGGAGGCCCAGGCCACGCTGGTGGCCAACGGACTGCGTCACCGGATCGAGGTGCGAGTGGACGGCGGGTTCAAGACCGGCCGGGACGTGGTGATCGCCGCGCTGCTGGGTGGGGAGACCTTCGGGTTCGGCACCGCGCCGCTGGTGGCGATCGGCTGCGCCATGGCGCGGCAATGTCATCTCAACACCTGCCCCACCGGAGTGGCGACCCAGCGGCCCGACCTGCGCGCCAAGTTCAAGGGCACACCGGACCAGGTGGTGACGTACTTCAGCTTCGTGGCCGAGCAGGTGCGCGAGATCCTGGCCCAGCTCGGGGCGCGCTCGCTCGACGAGATCATCGGCCGGGCGGACCTGCTGGAGCGGGTGGAGCGGCCCGAGGTGCCGCGCGCCCAGATGCTCGACCTGTCGATGCTGCTCACGCCGGCCCACCCCGGCCCCGGCACCGCGGTCAAGCGCACCATCGAGCGGAACGACCGGCCGGGCGTGATCTACCTGGACGACGAGATCCTGGAGGAATGCAAGAGCCACATCGAGCAGGGGCTGCCGTTCTCCGGCTTCTACGACATCCGCAACCACCACCTGGCGGTCGGCGCCCGGGTCGCCGGCGCCATTGCACGCAAGCATGGCGACGCCGGGCTGCCGGCGAGTCACCTGCATCTGCGCTTCCGCGGCAGCGCGGGCCAGAGCTTCGGCGCATTCGCCATCCGGGGTATGCACCTGGAGCTCGAGGGGGAGGCCAACGACTACGTGGGCAAGGGCCTCTCCGGCGGCGAGATCAGCATCCGCCCGTTCCGCCAGGCCGCCTACGTCGGCGCCACCCATGAGAACACCATCGTGGGGAACACCTGCCTCTACGGGGCTACCGGCGGCCGGCTGTTCGCTGCCGGCCAGGCCGCCAGCCGCTTCGCGGTGCGCAACTCCGGCGCCACCGCGGTTATCGAGGGTGCCGGGAACCACTGCTGCGAGTACATGACCGGCGGACTGGTGGTAGTGCTCGGACCGGTCGGCCGGAACTTCGGGGCGGGAATGTCCAACGGCACGGCCTACGTGCTGGACGAGAGCGGGGACTTCAGCGGCAAGGTGAACGTCGACATGGTGCGGGTCGATGCCTGCACCGGGGAAGATGAGACCATGCTGCTGGGACTGCTGCACGAGCACCAGGAGCGGACCGGAAGTGCCCGCGCCCGCCAGCTGATCGAAGGCTGGGACCGCATGCGGCGGGAGTTCAAGAAAGTGGTGCCCAATACCACCCCCGCCGCCCCGAGGGCCGAGCTCCGGCCCACCATGCCGGCGCCGGAGCCCGAGCC
>JBGQJV010000126.1:0-12025 GCA_041499215.1 Gemmatimonadota bacterium
GGCCATGCACCGGGCCATCCTCTTCGACTTCAACGGCGTCATCGTCAATGACGAGCCGCAGCACTGCGAATCCCTGATCGCCACCCTCGCCACCTACGGCTACCGGCTGGATCGCGAGGGGTACTATCGGGAGTATCTCGGGTTCGACGATCGGGAGTGCTTCCGCTTCAGCTTCGAGCGGATGGGTCGGACAGTGGACGCCACGCTGATGGCCGAGGCGATTGAGCGCAAGGCCGCGATGTACGAGCGCGCCATCCGGGCCTCGATGGAGCTGGTGCCCGGGTCGGCGGAGTTCGTCCGGGCCGCGGCGGCCGAGGGCTACCGCCTGGCGGTGGTGTCCGGGGCGCTGCGCCGCGAGATCGAGCTGGTACTGGCCGAGGCGGACCTGCGGCGGCACTTCGAGCAGGTGGTGGCCGCCGAGGATGTGGCCGCCTGCAAGCCCGACCCGCAGGGCTATCATGCCGCCCGCGCCGCGCTGGGGGTCGATCCGGTCCGCTGCATGGTGATCGAAGACTCGCTCCCGGGACTCGAGGCGGCACGACGGGCGGGGATGCGATGCACCATGCTCTGCACTTCCCACCCGGCTCAGGAGCTGGTCACGGCAGACCTGGTGTGGCAGGATCTGAACGGTCGTCTGCCTCGCGAGCTCCCCTGGACCGACTGATGCGCCACACCTCGCTCGATCTCGACCGACTGCATCGGCTGGTGCATCAGGCGGTCGCGGTACCGACCTCCCCCGCGGTCTTCCAGGTCACCGGCTCCGGGGCGCTCACCTGCCTGCAGGGTCTCCTCACCAACGACCTCGACGCTCCCGGAGAGATGACCCTGGTGTATGGCGCGCTGCTCACCCCCAAGGGCGCCATCGTGGTGGACTACTGGGTGCTGCGCCTCCCCGATCGCTTCCTGCTGGTGGCGGAGCCGCCGGGCCACGCCGCATCGCTCGACCTGTTCCACCGTTCCCTGCCCCCCCGCCTGGCAAAGGTGGAGGACCGGACCGGGCAGCTGGACGCGGTGTGGCTTTACGGCAGCGCCGTTGCCCCCGCCCTTGGCCGGGCAGGTTTCCGGCTGCCGGACCCCGGCAAGATCCTGCCTCAGGACGACCATCTGCTCGCGCGGCCGCAGGCACAGGCTCCCTTCCGGGCGCTGTTTCTCGGCCCCTCGGCCGCCATCCAGGACCTGCTCTCACGGCTGGCCGAGGCGGGTTTCTCCGGAGGAGACGCGGCCGACCGCGACGCCGCGGACATCCTGGGTGGCTGGCCTCAACTTGGCGCCGAGATCGAGGAGCGGACCCTGGTCCAGGAGGTCCGCTACGACGAGATCGGTGGGGTGTCCTACACCAAGGGCTGCTACACCGGGCAGGAAACGGTCGCGCGTCTGCACTTCCGCGGTCACACCAATCGCGAGCTCAAGGGTCTGGCCTGGCATGGGTCGGTAGAGCCCGAGGATAGCCCGGTGACTGACTCCGACGGGAAGGAGATCGGCGCCGTCAGCTCGCTCCTCACCCTGCCAGGGCGGACGGTCGGGCTGGGATTGCTCCGGCGAACGGTGGACCTCGGGAGCGAAGTGCTCGCCGGCGGGGCACCGGCCACGGTAGTTGCCCTGCCCTTCGAGCCATCCGGCTGGTAGCGCGGGTGATCTTCCACACGGGGGACCGCCGCCCCCCCTGTGCCGTCGCGACCGAGGGGTCCCGGTAGGACGGTCAACCTGCCCCGCGGAGGAACCGGAGTGGCGAGCAAGAAAGAGACGGGGCCACCTTCTGGAGGCGGCCCCGTCTCTTGTCCAGCGGCAACGTGATCCGGCTTACATCTGGTGCGCGGTGTCACGCACCATGGTGGAATCGTGCTTGGTCGTGTCAGTAGCGGCCGGAGCGGCGGTGGAATCGGCGGCCGGGGCCGGCGCCTCCTTCTTGGCGCACGCCGCGAGCGCGAGCAGGGCGGCAACCGCGATGACCTTCTTCATTGGCTCCTCGAGGGGTAGAGTGGTGATGCAGGGCACTCTCTAGGGCCTTCGCCGAGACCCGAAAAAACCGGGCGCAAGATAAGACAGGCCCACGTATTGTCAAGCACCGGCCCGGCACGCACCCCTGGCCCGGCACCGGCATCGACTTCCCAGCTCCATTGTAGGTACCCGCCTGAGCCGGGCACGATCCCTTCTCCAGGCCCTCCCGCGGCCTCGGATCCTGCAGCCTGGTCCGCGGACCTGCAGCCTGGAACCTGGATCTACCTCTTGGTTTACCTTACGACATGACCAGACTACCCCTGACTCTCGGCGATCTGCGGCGCTCTCCCTGGGCCGAGCCGCCGCTCAAGAGTCGCTCCGTCCGGGACGAGATCCGCGCCAATCTGCTCCGCATGCTGGAGCGGGGTGAGGAGCTGTTCCCGGGTATCGTCGGCTACGAAGACACCATCCTGCCCCAGCTCACCCATGCCCTGTTGGCACGGCATCATTTCATCCTGCTCGGCCTGCGGGGCCAGGCCAAGAGCCGGATCCTGCGGCAGCTCACCCGCTTCCTCGACGAGGTGATTCCGATCGTGGCGGGGAGCGAGGTGAACGACGATCCGTTCACTCCGATTTCCAAGTACGCCCGCGAGATGGTGGAACAGTGTGGCGATGCCACCGCCATCGCGTGGCTGCCTCGGAACCAGCGGTACGTCGAGAAGCTGGCCACGCCTGATGTCACGGTGGCCGACCTGATCGGGGATGTGGACCCGATCAAGGCGGCGCGCGGCGGCCACCTCCTGTCCGACGAGCTGACGATGCACTTCGGACTGCTGCCCCGGGCCAACCGGGGGGTCTTCACCATCAACGAGCTGCCGGACCTTTCGGGGAAGGTGCAGGTAGGATTGTTCAACATCATGCAGGAAGGCGACGTCCAGATCAAAGGCTATCCGGTCCGCCTGCCACTGGACGTGCTGCTGGCCTACACCGCCAACCCCGAGGATTACACCGCCCGCGGCAAGATCATCACCCCGCTGAAGGACCGGATCGGTTCCGAAATCATCACCCACTACCCGCGCACCGTGGAACTGGGCATGCAGATCACCGCGCAGGAAGCGTGGACCCGGCGCGAAGGCCGGGACATCCGGGTGCCGGAGTTCGTGCGCGAAGTGATCGAGCGGGTGGCGTTCGAGGCCCGGGTGGACAAGCGCGTCGACAAGCGCTCCGGGGTGAGTCAGCGGCTCCCCATCAGCCTCCTGGAGCACGCGATCTCGAGCGCCGAGCGGCGGGCGCTGGTGCACGGCGAGAACGTGGTGGTGCCGCGAATCAGCGACATCTACCTGGCCCTTCCGTCCATCACCGGGAAGCTCGAGCTGGAGTACGAAGGCGAGCTTCAGGGCGGCGAGGCCATAGCCAAGGAGCTGATCCGCCGCGCGGCCGGAGTCACCATGGACGAGCGGCTGGGCGACATCGCGCTCGACGGAATCGTGAGCTGGTTCGACGGCGGCGGCGCCCTCAAGGTGAAGGGCGACGAGAAGAGCGAGGCCTGTGTCAGGGGATTCGGCATGGTTCCGGGGCTGCTGGACGCGGCCGTGGCCGGAGACCTTGCCGAGCGGAGCGACGCCCCCGTCATGGTGGCGGCGTGCGAGCTGATTCTCGAAGGGCTGGCGGCCGAGAAACGCATCAGCCGCTCGGAGGAGCTCGGCTATTTCCGAGCCAAGCCGGAGCGGCGCGACCCCATGGGCGGGCAGGGCAAGGGGCTTAACCTCGGTTGAGCCCCGCCCGACGGCTCTACCGTATCTCGGGGACCAGATAGGCCGCGCGGCCGTTGCCGCGCGGGGGCCATAGCTGTCGCTGATCGGCTCGAATCCGTAGCCGTCCCGGCATGGAAATCACCCGGTACCACCCCACCGGATCCAGCGTGCAGCCAGCAGGATCCGCGACGCTGACCGTGTCTCCGCCCTGCTGTGACAGCGGTCCTGCGGAGGGTTGACCGGGAGGCGACCCCACACTTGGAGGAACTCGCGACTAGGCTAACGGCTAACGGCTAACGGCTAACGGCTAACGGCTAACGGCTAACGGCTAACGGCTAACGGCTAACGGCCCTCACCACCCCATCGCACGGGCCCTGGCGACGATGATCTCCGCGGCGCCGTCCATTCCCAGCAGGCCGGTGTTGAGGATCATGTGGTAGTGGGTGGGGTCGTCCCAGTCGCGCCCGTAATGCTCGCGGTGGTAGCGGCTCCGCTGGGCGTCGGTCTCGTCCATCAGGCGCTCGGTGGCCCGGCGGTCCAACCCCTCGGACTGCATCGCGGTCGTGATGCGGAATTCCCGGGCGGCGACCAGCTTGACGTGGAGCACGCCGCTCTCGCGCCCGAGCACCGCCGGCGCCGCGCGACCCACGAGGACGGCTCGGCCTTCCGCCGCGATCTCCTTGACCACCATCTCCGTGAGCCGCACCAGGCTGGGTTCCGTGGCGCGCACCGCCACGCCCAGCTCGGGCACCGCGAATTCCTGGGACGAGGCGGCCAGTGCCCGGGCCAGCCGCTCCACGAATCCCGGCACCCGCTCGTCCTGCTCGGCAACGATCTCGGGGGTCAGCCCGGCCCGGCGGGCCACGCGCGCGACGATCTCGTTGTCGACCACAGTCCACCCCAGCCGTTCCGCGACCAGCCGGGCGACCTCGGAGCCGCCAGCGCCGTACTGCCGCGTGATGGTGATGAGCATGGTCAGCTCGACTCGGGCATGGCAGCCGGCATCAGGCCAGGGACAGGGAACAGACCAGCGGCCGCAAGGCTTCACGCTCTTCCTGGCGGGCGGCGGTGATGAGACGGAGCTGCTGCTCCGGGGCGGACCCGATGGCCATCGCGGTGACCCGGCAGAGGAAGGTCAGGTAAAGGTACCCCGCAACGAGTGACGCGACAGGGCGCCTCAACCCGGGGCGGTCGGCTCACTCGGGGTCGAGGCTCCCGTGGGGACTGGGATACGACCCGCCGACCGGCTCCGCTCCCATGCGAGCGCCAGCGCCACCAGAGCGCACACCACGCCGCCCACCAGGAAGCTCACCGGGACCCCGAAGTGCTCCGAGATCCAGCCGGCCTGCAGTGAGCCGAACGGCGCGAGTCCGAGGACCACGAACGAGTAGAACCCCATGACCCGCCCGCGCAGGTGGTCGGGTGCCTCGGTCTGTAACAGGGTGTTGGTGCTGATGGCGGCCAATACGCTGCCGAACCCCGCGATCGCCAGTCCTGCCAGTGCCAGAGGGTACGAATGGTGCGCGGCCGAAAGGGCCAGCACCAGCGCGAACAGCAGGATGGCCGTGACGATCAGCCGGCGGCGATCCAGCCGGTGGCCGAAAGACGCCATCGCGATGGCACCGAGTGCCGCTCCCACACCCACTGCCGACATGAGCCCGCCGTATCCCCCGGCACCGAGACCAAGCACCTCGCGGGCGTACACCGGCAGCATCGCCAGCACCGGGCCGAGCCCGAAGATGCTGAGTGCCGCCGCCATTCCAAGCAACGCCCGAGGCTCGGCCTGGCCCAGGGCGTAGCGGACTCCATCGCGGAAGGTGGGTTGCCGGTCATGAGGCCGCTCGAGCGCGCCGGGGAAGGGAGGGCGCATCCGACCAAAGGCGATGATGACGGCGAGAAAGCTCACCGTATTGGCGGCGAAACACGCAGTGGTCCCGAGCGTAGCGATCAATCCGCCCGCCACCACCGGCCCGACAATCCGGGTCAGGTTGAAGACCGAGGAGTTGAGTGCGATGGCGTTGATGAGATCCTCGCGCCCGACCATCTCCATCATGAACGACTGCCGGATCGGTACCTCGAACGCCGAGCAGACCCCGAGCATCGGCGCCAGCACCATGATCCATCCCACCGTGATGTGGCCGGTCGCAGTGAGCAGGGTGAGGACCAGGGACTCGAGCAGCATCCCCGTCTGCAGCAGGGAGATCGCGCGGCGTTTGTCCACCCGGTCCGCCAGCACCCCACCGTACAGCGTGAGCAGCAGGATCGGTAGCGACTCCAGCGAGGTCACCAGTCCGACCAGGAAGGGCGAATTGCTGAGCTCCAGCACCAGCCAGCCCTGGGCCACCACCTGCATCCAGGTGCCGACCAGGGACACGAACTGGCCGATGAAGAACAACCGGAAATTCCGGTGACGGAGCGCGTGGAAGGGGTGGCGGGGCGCGGGAGGCACGGACGAACGGTAACCGATCGATTTCTCTGCGTCAGGGTGGAAGGTCCGCGCGGCTGCTCCAGGGTCCACGTCACGGGGCCACCGTCAGCGTGTAGTCCGTGAGCGAGGCGCGCAGGGCGTTCTGGCGATCCGCGACCTCGAGCACCCGCGCCGTATACCCGGCCGCCGCACCGACGTCCGGCACCTGCAGCGTGACCACGGCGCCGTTGGCGACGACGCCCACTACCGCCCCCACGATGGTGGAGCCGTCCACGCGCCGCGTGAACAGTCGGAGCGACGGGTTGACGGCCGTCGCGCTGTCGATCGGCGGGCCGCTCACCTTGAACAGCATCGCACCGTCGTCGGCGTGCGGCGTGGTCAGGCGCAGGGTCAGCGTGCCAGGCCGCGGGGCGCCGCTGGTCGGGTCGTTCGAGCAGGCCGCGCCCAGCAACAGGGCGGCCACCATTGCCAAGATCCAGCGCGAACGGCTCATCGATCGCTCCCTGGCCGCCGTTGGGGCGCGGCCGCGGCGGCGGCCGGTAGGCCACTCACCGTTTTGAGGTACGCCTGGAGGTCGCCGACGTCATAGCGGCCGTTGTGGTTGCCTAGCTCGTCGAGGAACTGCAAGTCCGCCGCGCTCAAGGCGCCGCCGCCCAACAGGCTCACGGCCGCGACATCGAGCGTGAACGGCGGCGGCACGAATCCCGCCGGCTGCCCGGGGTGTTCCACGCCGGCCGGGTTCATTTCGATCACCCGGCCGACCCGCTGATCGGTGGCGAACAGCCGGGCCACGGTGGCGCCCGTCCCGTCGCGCCCGAACGCCACCGCCTGCGGGGCGTCCGGCCCAACCGCGAAGGGATCGGCCACGATGGTCCCCGTCGGATCGAACAGCTTGATGAGCCCGGCGGCGGGGGCCGGCGCGTAGATGTTGCCGGCCACGTCGAACGCGAATGCCCAGATCACGAACCCATCGCGGAACACCCGCTGAGGCTGGCCGTTCACCAGCTTCCAGATCTCGTTGCCGTTGGAGAAGTACGGCTCGCCCGACGGACCGATGGCCAGCGGACCGGGTCCGAAGCCGCCGACGTTGATGGCGTCGAACCGTGCCTCGAACCGGCCCGTGGGGCTGTAGCGCCGGAGCGACCGATCGGATACGTCGGTGAGCCAGATGCGGCCGTCCGGGGCCACGGCGATCCAGAACGGGAATCCCGCGTCGGTGATGAAGCGCGTGGCCTGGCCTTGCGGCGTGACGCGGTACACCGTGCCGTCCGCGGGAGAAGCCACGAGCAGGTGCCCGAACGCGTCGAAGGCAAGACCTGTCGGGCTCGGGATCCCGGTCGCGAAGGTCGTCACCGCGCCCTGGCCGGAGACCCGCACGACGCGATTCCCGGTCAGGTCGCCGACGAACAGGTCCCCGGTGCTCCCGACGGCCAGGCCCAGGGGCTGTCCGACCCTATCGGCGCGCACCGTGATCGGGTCGCCGGGTCCCTGGGGGGTTGTGCGAACGTGCAACGTATAGGGGAACGGGTTGCCGCCGGGGTCCGCGAGCGTGGAGACGGCCGCGTAGTACGTGCCCGTCGTGACGATCGAGTGCTGGAGGCGCGGATCGGCTCCATCGGCGTCGTCGTTGAAGGCGAGCCGTGTGGTGCCGTCGCTCGCGAACAGAGCGATGAATGCATCGCCGAACAGACCGCGGTCGGCGTCGACGTCGAGCTCGATGGTCGTCCCCGCCTGGGCCGTGAAGGCCCAGTAGTCCACGTCCCCCATCGGGCTGTCGTCCCCCGGGCAGATCTCGCCGGAGACGGAGTCGCCGATCGCGACCGGTGCGGCCGTGCCCGGAGTGCCGTTGGGCTCCTGCTCCGTTCCCACCGCGGCGCAGGTGGCCGTCCCGAAGTTGATGGCGTACGTGAGTCCCGGGCCTCCAGTGGCCCCGAACGCACGAATCACCACGTAGTACCGGCCGCTGGCGGGGACGCGGTAGGAGATGCGGCTGTCGAGCCCGTCGAAATCGTCGTTGAACGCGAGCAGCGTCCTGCCGTCGGGCGCGATGAGCGCGAGCGTCGGGTCGAGGGACGATCCGACCTCAGCCGCGTCCACATCCACGCTGAGGAATTGTCCAGCGGTCAGGTCCACGAACCAGGTGTCCACGTCGCCCGCCGGACTTACAACGCCGATGGCCCGGTCGCCGAGCGCCACGCTGTCGGCGGTGTGCACGTTGTCGTTGGGCTCGCTCTCGGCAATGGTCGCCGCGACCGACGCCGGGTCGCGCACGGACGTGGGGCGTCGCGGCACGAGCAGCCGCGCGAGCCCGCCCTTGCCGCCCGTCCCCATCGGCCTCAGGCCGGTCTTCGCACCCCCCCGCGCGGACAGGACGATGGAAGCACCGCGAAGCCGCCGGAGCTCCTCGCGCCACGATCCTGCCGCGGGTCCTTGGGCCAGGGCCGGCGCGGCGCCGACCAGCGCCAGCAGAACCACGACCGAGCATCTCATTCGCACAGGGCCTCCAAGCGGGCAGGACGTCCCGCGTCGGTCAAGCCGACGGGTCCCCCGCCCCAGTTGATCTCGCGCCGGCCGCTGTCCACCGGCGGCGGGTTGGGCGGGTTCAGCGCGCCGCCGAGCGCGGCCCGGAACACGTCCCGGTCGTCCGCGATCGCGAAGCTGTCGCCCTGGGCCGTGAAGGTGGTGTGGGTGGGCGTCGAGGGCAGGCCGCCGGCGGGCAAGTAGGGACTGTTGCACGCCGCTAGGGCCGCCAGGGACAGGAATCGGGCATAGACCGTCGGTTCCATCGCGCGCTCCAGCGTGAATCGGATCGATCACTCACCGGCAAACGGTAGCGACCGCCCCTCGATGGACACATCAGACGCAACGCCGTTGGCGACGGGAACTCACCGGAACCGAGCTGTCAGACGGAGGACTACAACGCTTCACCTTGCAAAGCGCCATGGCTGCCCCGCACCTTCCGGAACTTCCGGCTGGTGGTGCCCGGGTGGCGGCCGAGGTCCGGGCGATTGCCGCGTGGGTGGCCCCGAAGCCGGGATTCTCCGTCCACGACCGAACACCGCCACGGGATTGAACCAGGAGACCGGACGGGGGTACGTTCCTCAAGGGGCGTCAGCGGGGCGCCTCGTGCCCTCGTCGCCTTGTGGCGTCGTCAGCTTCCACCCGGTTTTCACCATGCGTTTCACGACCTATTCCAAGTACGTCCCCGGCCTGGCGGAGGCAGTCAACCTCCAGGCACTGCTTGACCAGCTGGGGGATTTTCTGCTGCAGTCGGGGTTCGCCGGCGAGAACTCGTGGTGGGGAGAGGAACAGGGCGGGGATCGCTCCCTCGAGGGACTGCGCGACGCGATCCTCCGGGCGCTGATGGAATCCGGCCAGCTGACCCCGGAGATGATGCGGTTCCTCCAGGGCGAGTCTACCGGTGACGCGAAGAAAGACGCGGAGGTGGAGCGCCAGCTGGGTGAGCTGCTGGACCGGATCATCCAGCGGCTAATGGCGGAGGGCTTTCTCAACCTCACCGAGGCGCCGCAGATGCCGGCCGGATATGACTCGGTCTTCGGGCCAGGCGGACAGGCGCGATCGGCGGCCAAGCAGGTGCAGTTCTCCCTGACCGAGAAGGGCGCGGACTTCCTGGGCTTCAAGACGCTCAAACAGCTGCTGGGGAGCGTGGGCAAGTCGAGCGCCGGCGCGCACGAGACCCCGCATTTCGCCACCGGCACCGAGGCCGAGGTGGCGAGCAAACAGTACGAGTTCGGGGACACGCTCAACCTGGATGTCCCCGCGACCCTGGCACGCGCCATCGCCCGGGAGGGGATCAAGGTTCCGATCGATCTCGAGTACGGCGACCTCATGGTGCACCAGTCCGAGTACCGCTCGTCCGCGGCAACGGTGCTGATGCTGGACTGCTCGCATTCCATGATCCTGTACGGCGAAGATCGATTCACTCCCGCGAAGAAGGTGGCGCTGGCCCTCACCCACCTGATCCGGACCCAGTTCCCGGGCGACTCCATCCGGTGCGTGCTCTTTCATGATTCCGCCGAGGAGATCCCGCTGGCGGCGCTGTCCCAGGTCCAGGTCGGACCGTACCACACGAACACCGCCGAAGGCCTCAAGCTGGCGCGGCGGATCCTGGCGGCCCAGAAGAAGGACATGCGCCAGATCATCATGATCACCGACGGGAAGCCGTCGGCGATGACCCTGCCCGACGGGCGGGTGTACGTGAACTCGATGGGGCTGGACCCCAGGATACTCGAGGCGACCTATCGGGAGGTCTCCAACTGCCGCCGGGCGGGGATCATGATCAACACTTTCATGCTCGCCCGGGAACGGTCCCTGGTGGAGTTCGTGAAGCGGGTCTCGGAGATTTGCCGGGGCAAGGCCTACTTCACTTCGACCATGACGCTGGGGCAGTTCATCCTGATGGATTTCATGAAGCGGAAGACGCGGCGGGTGTCGTAGGCCCGCACAGCTGTGCGGGCCTACGGACCCGCCGGGTCTTCCGCGCCTACCTCGTCACCACCCGCTTGACCAGGTCGCCCTGCGCCAGCTCCGCCTCGCCGTCCTCCATCCCGTTGATCAGCGCCAGCTTGTCGATCTCGATGACCGAGGGAAACTGCTTGTTGAAGTCGGCCAGAGTCATGGGGCGAGGGACCTTCACCACCGAGATCCGGTTCGGCCTGACATTGAGCGCCGCGGGATCGGTGAGCCGGCGAAAGCTGCCGATGAACTGATCGAACACCCCGCCGTAGGCGCGCCAGCCGGCCGCGGTCGTGATCCCGAGCAGCTGATAGGTGGCGCCGCCGTAGCTCACGAAGGCCACCTCCCCCGCCAGCTGGTTCCCTTCCTGGGTCTGGGCGGTGAACGTGCCCCGGGCGCCGGCGTTGCCGTTGATCGGTGACTGGTCGGTTCGGCCGGCGGTGACTCCCTGCTGCCCCAGGAACTGGCGCAGCGCCTCTGCCGGAGCCGCCTTACCCGCCAGGGCCAGCTGGGCCTGCGCATCCTGTTTGTCACTTACGCCGAGAACCGCCTGGGGCTGGTTGGCCGTCTTCCATCCCGCGGGAAAGTCGAGCTGGAAGGCGAGGTCGGGGTGCAGGAAGGACGTCCCCTTGAAGAAACCCTGACGGGGGTTGTCGCCGAATACCATGCCATCGATCTGCTTGAGAAACTCCTCGCGGCGCACCTTCCTGCCATCGAGCGGCACCGTCACCTTGGCGAGCCGGGCCTCGGTGGCCTCGATGCGGTTTCCCGGATCGGGGTGAGTCGACTGCCATTCCGGAATCCGCTGGCCCGCGCTGGCAGTCACCCGTTGGAGGACCTGGAACATGTCCACCATGCGGCGCACGTCGTAGCCGTCGTTGAGGGCGTAGCGGAATCCCAGCCCGTCGGCCTGGGATTCGTCATCCCGGCTGTACTTGAGGAACAGCACCCCGAGCCCCTGGCTGATGGTCCCGAGGTTCTGGGCGATCTTCTCGGAGGCGATGGCCCCGGCGACCAGCCCGATCTGAGCCAGCTGCTGCCGGGTCATCTGCTGCACCGAGTGCCGCGCGGTGACGTGACCGATCTCGTGACCCACCACCGTGGCCAGCTCGGCTTCGGAGTTCATGTGGGTCATGATGCCGCGGGTGATGAAGACGAACCCTCCGGGAAGCGCGAAGGCATTCACCTGGGGATCATCCATGACGGTGAAGGTCCAGGGCAGTCTGGGCCGCTTGGTGCCAGCCGCCAGCTCCCGGCCGAGTCCGCTGACGTAGCTCTGGACCGAGGTGTCGGCATAGACGCCCATCTCCCGGGAGACCTGGCCGGCGTAGTCCCGGCCCATCGAGATCTCCTGGCTCTCGGAGACGAACGACAGCTCCTTCTTTCCGGTAACGGGATTGGTGGCGCAGGTGCTGAGGGCCACGGCCAC
>JBGQJV010000127.1:0-12003 GCA_041499215.1 Gemmatimonadota bacterium
CGAGTAGTCGAGATCCCGGGCCAGGATCGCCCGCGCAGAATCGAGTCCCGGGCCCGGGAGCACCACCACCGACGGCCGGACTCCCGGCCGATATTCGATGCCGATCCGGACCCCTTCCGGCGTCTTGGTGGTGTCCTGGGCAGCGAGCGGGAGGGCAGGCAGAGCCGCTACTGCGGCGAGGAGCCATCCACGGAGGGGACGACGGATCATTGGGTCCTGGGTGTGAAGTAAAACGAAACCGGGAGCACATCCGCGGGCCAGCCATCGGGCAGCTCGCCGAAGGCGCCCGCCGTACCAGCAGCCTCGATCGCCCCCTGGGCCGAGAGATCGAAGGAGAAGATCCCTGACGGCCGGGTCAGATGAATCTCCCGCACCGAGCCGTCCCGCAATATGAGGAAGCTCACCTCCGCCCGGAGAGCGGCGTTCCCCAGCGGTCGCTGCCAGCGTCGGTACACCTCCTGGACGATGTTCCGCAGGTAGTCCGGGTAGGGGAAGGCGAGGCCGGGCGTACTGACGGTGACGGCATCCGACCCGGTGCTGGGGGCTTCGCCGGGCAGCGGCCGGGTCGGCGTGGTGGCCTTGGGATTGGGTTCTGCCTTCTCGGCCGGCTTGGCGGTGGGCTTGGGTTTGGGCGGCGCCGGCTTCTCCGGCTTAGGTGCCGGCTCGGTTGGCGCCGGCTCTTCGGCGGGCGGGCGGGTGACCGCCTCCGGCGCCGGCTTCTCCTCGGGGGGCGGGGCCGGGGCCGCGACCAGCTCCACCGCATAAACCGGCGGTCCGGTATCCACCGCCGAGATCGTGCTCCACAGGAGGAAGATCGCGGTGGCGTGGATCACGACCGTGCCGGTCAGTCCGACGGCGAACCCGCCCCGTTCCCGTCCTGCGGCCAGCCGGTTCTTCACGGGCGTTCTTCTTCCTCGGCGACCAGCCCCACGTCCGAGATCCCGGAGATGCGGATGACGGCGAGCACCTTCACCACCTCGCCATAAGGCACCCGCCGATCCGCACGGAGGTACACCGATTTCGGCTTCCGGCTCTGCACCAGCGCCCCGAACGTCATTCGGAAATCGCCATAGGACACCCGGGTCTCGTCGATGAAGATCCGACCCTCGCGATCGACGCTCACTACCATCCCCTCCTTCGCGGGAATGGGCCGGGCCTCCGCCCGGGGCAGCTGCACGTCCACCCCGCCCTGCATGATCGGCGCGGTGATCATGAAGATGATGAGCAGCACAAAGGCCACGTCCACCAGGGAGGTGACGTTGATGTCCGCCGTAAGCGGCAACTCCCCGTGGCCGCGGAGACCGCCCCCCTGCCCCACGCCCCAGCTCATCAGATCATCCCTTCGCGAGCCATGGACCCCACCATTTCGTTGGCAAAGCCTTCGAGCTCACCGGCAAACACCCCCAGCCGATTGGCCAGGAGGTTGTAGGCCATGATCGCGGGGATGGCCGTCGCCAGGCCGGCCACCGTGGTAACCAGCGCCTCCGCGACACCCGGAGCCACCGCCCCGATGTTGCCCGAACCCTTGGCCGCGATGCCGATGAAGGCGTCCATCACGCCCAGCACGGTGCCGAGCAGCCCGAGCAGGGGGCTGACCGAGCCGATCGTCGCGAGCCAAGAAATGAACCGGGCCATCAGGTCCCGCTCGGCCGCGACCTCCTTCCCCAGCACCATCTTGAGCGCCTCGAGCTGGGTAACGGTGAGCAGCGTCGAGGACGCCGGAGTCTCTTCCCGCAGCATCCCGGGACGCAGGTCGGCGAAGAAGCTCAGCCCTTCCCGGAACAGCCGGGAATAGGGCGAGGGCGGCAGCTTCATGACCGCGTGATAGGCATCCTTGAGCCGGGTGGTTCGCTCCAGTACGCCGAAGAAGCGGTTCGCCTGGCTCCGGACCCGGCGGAATTGCCAGATCTTGAGCCCGATCACGAACCACGAAATCAGCGAGAACACCAGGGTGACCACGAGGACGACCTTGGTTTCCGGACTGGATTGAAGTACGAGGTCCCACGACGAGGAGGGAAGCGACGAACCGGCCTGGAGCATGGCGAACAATCCCACGAGTCAGGAGGAGGGAGGAATCATAGCCTCGGCAGTCGACCGGATGGGAGCCGGTCGGGACAAACGAGTCCGGGCCCCCGAGAGGGGCCGCAGGAGTGCGGCCCGGTCAGGAGGGCCCGGAGGGAGACGCGTGAGGCCAGAGGGAGCCCACGTACGCGTCACGAAGGCAGCTTGGCGATCTGGCGAACCTCGGTGCCCGCGATAATGTCCGGCTGGGTGACCTTGATGACCCGCGCCGTGCTGGTGTGATCGCCGAGGTGCACCACCTGCACCGTGGCCATGACATCATCCACCACACCGGCCGCGTTCTCCCGCGCCTTCGGCGTGGCGCGGATTTCGAACAGGTCGCCGAGCGCGACGCCGTCCTTGCGGCCACGATCGAGGAAGAGCACGTCCTGCGGGCCGGTGAGCGGCTGCATATCGCGGTGGGCCAGCACCCGGCCCCGTACGCCATCGGAAATGGGCACCGGCCGAACCCGGCCCGGGTCATCGAACTTCTCGGCCGGAATCACCCGCTGCCCGTCGTGGATCTGGCCATAGGCCGCGATCACCTCACCCACGATCTCGGCGCGACTGGCGTCGCTCACCCGGATCAGGCCGGTCGGTACGATCACATTGCCGTAGCCCCTCACTTCGCGCTCCACCCGCATCACCATCAGCGTGTCGCCCACCTGATAGCGCGCACCCGACGGCGGGGTCACGGCCACCTTGGCGAACAGGGCGGCCGTGGTCCCGCGATTCTCCGCTTGAATCTGCAACGGGGTCACCGTGCCCAGCATGTTGCCCAGCGGAAGCCGCTGGCCTTCGGTCAGGAAGCCAGAGCTGTAGAACTCGCTGCGCCGCACCGGCCGGTATTTGCGTGCCAGCTGCAGTTCGAGACTCGGCCCCGAGTTGCCCGTGCGCCGGCTGGCACCGACCAGGGGAGTGAGGTCAACGTTGTCGCGCCGGTCGTCGCCGCTGTTGGCCGTCAGGTCCATCACCTGTGGCTCCGCCAGCCCCGGCTCGGCTTCGGCCGGCGCCGCCTCGGCGGAATCGCCCGGCGCCGCCGCCAGGTCGGCGGTCGGTGCCGCCTGCTGCTCCACCTGGGGCGGCGGCGTATCGGTGGTGGGAACCGCGCTCACGTCTCCCCCGGAGACCAGGCGCAGCACCTCGCCCGGATAGATCCAGTGCGGATCCTCCACCACCGTGGTGTTCAGCCGGTAGATCTCGGGCCAGAGCAGCGGGTCGCCCAGGTACTGTCGGGCGAGATCCCAGAGGGTATCACCCTTGTTGACGGTGTGGGTCTCGGGCCTGGCGTTCTGTGCCCAAAGCCCCGCGGGCAGAGTCAGGCCCGCCAGGACGACGACCAAGCGGATCCGAGCGGAGGCGGTCATCAGACTACCCTCTCAGAGAGTGGGCTACAAGGGATAAACCAATATATGACAGGGGGCTCGGACGCGCCACTCAGACACTACATGAGGCCGCGCCACGTAAGTCAAAGCTGTGAAACCCGTTGGCCTTGGTGACTGCCGTCACATGAGTGCCGATTGCCGAGTTTCGAGTGCCGAGTTCGCCACGAAATCGGCAAGAATCAAACCCATCGACGACCCGAACTCGGAACTCGGGACTATTTCAGCCGAAACCGTACCACCTGCCGAACCCGGACCGGCACTACTCTCCCGCCGGACCTGCCGGGAGTGAAGCGGCTGGCCAGCACCGCGGCCAGCGCCGCCATTCCAAACGCCGGTCGGTCGGCCTGGATCACCCGGCTGCCCAGGACCTGAGGCACACCGGTCGAGTCGACCAGAAACTCGATGGTTGCAGACCCTTCGACCCCGGCGGCGCGCATGGAGGCGGGGTAGACCGGCTCGACCACACGCAGCGGCGATGGCGCCCGATCCGCGATCGCAACAGCGGTCCGGACAAACTCGGCGATCCCCGGGCCGCCTCCACCCGGCCCGCGCGCGGTCCCCAGGCTGCGCCCATCACCCGGCAGGATGGTTGGGGGCGCCGCCGTACGATCGAGTTCGATGCCCAGCAGCAGGTTGACCTCGAGCGCAGGAAAGGACGGCGAGGCGAGCACCGGCGGAGCCGGCCCGGGCCGACCGGAACCCTCGGGTGAGCCGGCGGAAGACGGGGCCTCGTACAACATCGGAATCGGCAGAATGCGGCGACCTGCTGGAGTTTGCCCGGCTCCGGCGAGCCGGAGCGCCCCAACGGCCAGACCGGCGTGAACGGCGAGGGCGGACAGGGAGGAGCTGAAACGAGGGCGGGGGCGGTGCCCCGATTCGACCAGACGCTCGAACACCTGGAGCTCCCAGTGGGGGAGAATCCAGTGTGGCATGGGAGCATGGCGGGCCCGCCGTGGTCCCGATGACAGGACCATGACGGACCCGTGAGGTGCAGGAAGGGCCCTCAGTCGATGATCGTGAGATACTGTCGCCGGCGTACCTTCCGCGAGCTGCCCTCTTCCGTCACCTTATGACGGCTCTCGCGACCATGGTTGCACGGCGCCACTCGTCTGTTCGCGGGCCAGCGTACCAAGCAAAACGACGGGCAGCAAGGACCCACCTTGCCACCCGCCGGACTGCTTTCACCTGACTCCAAGCCCACTTACACGTCCACCGCTCTCCCTGAAAAGCGACGACCCGATCTGATGGCATCCTAGAACGGAAGGTCGTCGTCCTCGTTGTCCAGGGCCTCGGGGAAGTCGTCGAACCCCTCCTTGGCCTCCTTGCCTTCCTTCTTGGCGGGCGAGGCCGTCGCCGTGGCCCGAGCCGGAGTAAAGCCGCCCTCGCCTCCCGCGGCACCCCGGCCACCAAGCAGGATAACGTCGTTGGCGATGATCTCGGTGGTGTAGCGCGTCTGACCCTCCTTGTCCTGCCAGGAGCGGTACTCGATCCGGCCTTCCACGTAGACCTTGTCGCCCTTCTTGCAGTACTTCTCCACGATGTCCGCCAGCCCGGAGCCGCCACCCTTGCTGTTGTTCCAGGCGACGATCCGGTGCCACTCGGTCTTTTCCTGCTTGTCGCCCCCCTGCCCGGACCACTGCCGGCTGGTGGCGATGCTGAAGTTGGCGACACGCCCGCCGTTGGCGGTGCTGCGCACTTCGGGATCCTGACCGAGGTTCCCGATCAGGGTGACCTTGTTGAGGCTGCGACTCACGGGGACCTCCACTCCAGGGGGAATCGAGAAACTGCCGGCAACCCAGTGCCCCCACAGTAGCACGAGGGACGGGCAGCCACTGACACCTAATCTAGCGGCGTGGTACCAGAATCCCGCAGATCGGGAAGCGCCATCCTGAGCACCAGCGCGTCCTCCACCGGGTGCTTGTAGTAGCGCGCCCGGCGACCCACCGCGGTGAAGCCGCGCCTGCGGTAGAGCGCCTGCGCGGCTGCGTTGCTCTCCCGCACTTCCAGCCACACCTGACGAGCACCTGCCTCGGCCAGAGCCGAGAGACCGGCTTCGAGCAGTCGAGTCCCCAGCCCATGACGCCGCTCCCCGGGAGAGACCGCAAGATTCAGAATCTCGGCCTCTTCGGCCACGGCCCGGCTGATGAGATAGCCGCCCAGCTCGCCGTCCCGCTCGGCCACCAGCGCTACCGTGAGCGGGAAGCGCAGCAGTTCCTCAAACGCCAGCGCGCTCCAGGGATCGCTGAAGCAGCGACGCTCGAGCGGTACCAGCCGGCTGGCGTCAGCCGCCTGCGCGCGCCGGATCCGATAGCGGTCGGCCATGGGTGCGCTCCCACTGTGCCTGGGCCTCCGCCGGCCGGCCGTACTCCGGTTCCCACCGGGAGGGATCGGCCACGCGCGTCACTCCCCCCGCGAGCCCGACCAGCTCCAGCAGGTCACCAGCATCCGGCCAGGTCGGCTCCGCTCCGAGCGTCGGGGCCGCGGGTCCGACGATGCGGGACGGAGCCGGAACCCGGGCGCTGATATCCTGGGGCGTGAGGACCGTGGGCACCAGCACCGTTTCGACCACTCCCGGACGGAAGCGATAGGCCGCGGCGAACAGCTCGCCCCGGAGGGCGTTGCTCACCGAGAGGATCACCCCTTCGGTGGCGGCTTGCGCGGCGGCACAGACCAGCAGCGACGGTGCGGTCCACAGCGGCATCGGCTGAACCCGCACCAACCCCTTGGCCGCCGAGGCCCCGACCCGGAGGCCGGTGAAGCTCCCCGGCCCATCGGCCAGCACGATGCCCTCCACTGCCTCCCGGGCGACCGCCGCCCGGTTCAGACACGCGTCGAGGGCGGCAAGCAGACCACCGGCGTGATTCCTCGCGCCGACGATCGTCTCCCGGGCGAAGATCTCACCTGGGCGTCCGAGCGCCAACGAGGCCCGGTCGGTGGCGGTATCCAGAGCCAGCCACATCAGCCAACCTCCTCGAGCCCGCGGCGGCCTTCGTCCGCCACATGGTGCAGCCGGAACCTCCGGGAGGGGGCCGGCAGCCAGGACCCGGCGCGTTCCGGCCACTCGACCAGCAGCGCATCGCCCTCGGCCAGGAGGGTTTCCCAGTCGAGGTCCTCCGCCTCCTCCGGACGGCGCAGCCGATAGCAGTCGAGATGAAACACGGGTCCCCGGCGTCCCTCGTAGCGGTGCACCAGGGCGTAGGTGGGGCTGGTCGCCGGCACGGTAACCCCCAGACCGCGCGCCACCGCCTGCACGAATGTAGTCTTTCCCGCACCCAGCTCGCCTTCGAGCGCCAGCAGGCTCTTGGGGGCCAGGGTCCGTCCGAGCGCCTCGCCCTCGGCGATCAGCTCAGGCTCGGTCAACGGCCGGATCATGCCCGCCTGTGGCGCATCCTGGCGGGCCGGGCGGGCGGAGCCGCAGGGCCGCCCCGGGCCACCTCGGGGGCATCCAGGGCACGGAGCTCGTTCACCTGGTCGCGGAGCATCGCGGCCACCTCGAACTCCAGGTTGGCTGCCGCGTCCTTCATCTGGCGTTCCAGCACCGCGATGGTCTGGGCCCGTTTGGCGGGATCGCGGAAGTCGAGCTCCACCAGCCGCTCCTCCTTCCGCTTTTCCGGCCTCTCGGTGCGGGCATCGGCGACCCGGGTGGTGAGTCTCACTTCCTCAAGGGACTTGATGATCGACCGCGGAGTGATTCCGTGTTCGCGATTGTGCGCCAGCTGGATATCGCGCCGGCGGGTCATCTCGGCCAGGGCCCGCTCCATCGAACCGGTCATCCTATCGGCGTAGAGGATCGCGCGTCCATTCAGATGGCGGGCGGCGCGGCCCACGGTCTGGATCAACGACCGATCGGAACGGAGGAACCCCTCCTGGTCCGCGTCGAGGATGGCGACCAGCGACACCTCCGGCAGGTCGAGCCCCTCCCGCAGCAGGTTGATCCCGACCAGGACATCGAAGTCGCCCAGCCGGAGGCCACGCAGGATCTCCATCCGCTCGATCGTGTCGATGTCGGAGTGAAGGTAGCGCACGCGTACTCCGGTCTGCTGCAGGTAGTCGGTCAGGTCCTCGGCCATCCGCTTGGTGAGCGTGGTGACGAGCACCCGCTCACGCCGCCGGGCCCGCTCGCGGATCTCCCCCAGCAGGTCGTCTACCTGGCCCCGGACCGAGCGGATCTCCACCTCGGGATCGACCAGACCGGTCGGGCGAATGATCTGTTCCACCACGCGCCCCTGGGAGAGCGACAGCTCCAGCTCCCCCGGCGTGGCCGACACCGCTACGATCTGCGGCACGATTCCCATGAACTCTTCGAATTTGAGCGGCCGGTTGTCCAGCGCCGAGGGAAGCCGAAAGCCGTACTCGACCAGGGTCTCCTTGCGGGCCCGGTCGCCGTTGTACATCCCGCCGATTTGGGGCAGGCTCACGTGCGACTCATCCACGACCACCAGGAACTCGGGCGGGAAGTAATCCAGCAGGCACGCCGGGCGCTCTCCCTCCGCCCGGCCGGAAAAATGCCGGGAGTAGTTCTCGATCCCCGCGCAGGTGCCGACTTCGAGCAGCATCTCCATGTCGAAGGTGGTGCGCGACTCGAGCCGCTGCGCCTCCAGCAGCTTCCCCGCCTGGCGCAGCACCGCCAGCCGCTCGGCCAGCTCGGCCTTGATCAGCTTGACCGCCCGCTCGATGGTCGGCCGCTGGGTGACGAAATGCTTGGCAGGGTAGATCGCGGAGCGCTCCAGCTGCGCGATGGCCCGACCGGTGAGCGGATCGATCTTGGTGATCCGCTCGACGGTGTCGCCCCAGAACTCCACCCGGATCGCCTGCTCGGCGTAGGCCGGGAAGATTTCCACGGTGTCGCCCCGCACCCTGAAGGTGCCTTGCTCAAACGAGACATCGTTGCGGCTGTACTGGATGCGCACCAGGTCGGCCAGCAGGCTGTCTCGACCCTTGGCTTCACCCCGCTCCGCCGTGACCAGGAGCTTCCGGTACTCGACCGGGTCGCCCAAGCCGTAGATGGCGCTCACCGTGGCCACAATCACCACGTCCTCGCGCTCCATCAGGCTGGAGGTGGCGCGGAGGCGCAGGCTCTCAATGTCCGCGTTGATCGAGGCGTCCTTCTCGATGTAGACGTCAGTCTGGGGGACGTACGCCTCGGGCTGGTAGTAGTCGTAGTACGAGACGAAATACTCGACGGCGTTGTTGGGCAGGAACTGCCGCAGCTCCCCGTACAGCTGGGCAGCCAGCGTCTTGTTGTGGGAAAGGACCAGCGTCGGGCGGCCGTAGTTGGCGATGGAGTGGGCCAGGGTCATGGTCTTGCCTGACCCGGTCACGCCGAGCAAAGTCTGGTACCTGTCACCCCGCTGAAGCCCCTCGGACAGCTGGCCGATGGCCCGGGGCTGGTCTCCGGCGGGTTCGAACGGGGCAATGACCTGAAAAGCGGGGCTGGGCATATAGGCCCAGTAATGTAAGGGTATCGGGGTTTGTTCGGTACCAGCAGTTCAGAGTTCGCAGTTCCAAGTTCGGAGAATCCCGGGCGACACCTGGCACTTGGAACTTGGAACTTCGGACTATTTCCCAGCCATGCTGACGATCTTCTTCCACGCCTCGGCGGGGACCGGCATGACCGACAGCCGGGGCATCCGAACCAGCGGAAGGTCGCCGAGCGATGCCTCAGCCTTCACCGCCGCGAGAGGCACCGGCTTCGGCAGCCGGGCCCCCGGTACCAGGTCGACGACGACCAGCTTGGGATCCTCGGCGGCCGGATCGGGATAGGCGGGACGGGCCACCTTCGCCATCCCTACCACGGCCTTGTCGCTCCCTGAGTGGTAGATCAGCACCTGATCCCCGGTCTTCATCTCGCGGAGGTACTTCAGGGCGAGGTTGTTGCGCACGCCATCCCACACCGCCTGGCCTTCCTTGAGGAGGCGATCGAAGGAGTACGTGGTCGGTTCGGTCTTGAGCAGCCAGTAGCTGGGCATGGTGTTTATGCGGGTATCTCGGAAGGGGCGGAACGATACGCCCGGCAGGCCCGGCGTCAATCCGGGCCCCCGGGGTTGTTACAATGGGGCCTCCACCGACTGGTGGGTTGGAAATCCCTGCGGCCCAGAGACTTGGGCGGCCTGGCAGGGCTGCATCAGGCGCTCGGCGTCGGCCCTTCGCGGCGCTCGACGTCGGTGATTCCCTTCACCTTGCGAATGGATTTGATCACCTTCGCGAGGTGGGTCCGATTGTCCACCTCGACTACGATGGTACTGAATACAGTCCCGTCCTTGGTGGACAGTTCGGCCGCCTTGACGTTGGTCCCCGATTGACTGATGGCCTGCATCACATCGGCGTAGAGTCCGCGACGGTCCTCGCCACTCACCGCCAGCCGCACCGCAAAGGCCTCCCCCTTGGACTCCTGCCAGTCGATCTCCACCCTGCGGCCTTCCCCGGCCAGAGTGAGGAGGTTCGGGCAATCGGCGCGGTGGATGGAGATTCCGCGACCCTGGGTGACATACCCGACAACCTGGTCGCCGGGAACGGGCTGGCAGCACTGGGCGTAACGCACCATCAGCCCCGACAGCCCCTGGATCCGGATCCCGGATCCCAGCCTGAGCCGGTCGATCACCCTGCCGATGACGCTGGGCTTTGGCTCCTGCAGATCGTCCTGAGGCAGGTCGGGGAAGACGGCCCGGATGACCTGCACGATGGTGACGTCGCCCCGGCCCAGGCCGATCTCGAGCAGCCGGCCATCGGCCAACCCGAGCGTCGTGGCGGCCTTGTCGAGCTGCTCCTGTTCGGGCATGGGTAACCGCCGGCGCTTGGTCTCGCGGACCAGCAGCTCGCGGCCGAGCTCCTGCGCCTCCTGATCCTCCTGGTGCCGGATCCAGGCCTTGATCTTGTGCCGGGCCCGGGCGGTCTTGACATGGGCCAGCCAGTCGCGGCTGGGCCGCGGGGTGGCGCCGGTGAGGACTTCCACCGTGTCGCCGTTCTTGAGCTCGCGGTGCAGCGGCGCGATCCTGCCGTTCACCTTGCTCCCCTGGCAGCGCATGCCCACGTCGCTGTGCACCATGAACGCGAAATCGATCGGCGTGGCACCCTTGGGCAGCTGCTTCACGTCGCCTTTGGGGGTGAACACGAAGATCTCGTCCTGGTACAGATCCACCTTGAGGAACTCGAGGAATTCCTCCGGCGTGTGCGCGTCCTGCTGCAGCTCCAGCAGCTGGCGGAACCAGCCGAAGTGGGCCTCGATCTCGTTCTTCTTGCCGTCGCTCTTGTAGAGCCAGTGCGCCGCGATGCCGTACTCTGCCGTCCGGTGCATCTCCTGGGTCCTGATCTGCACCTCAAACAGGTGCCCCCCGGGGCCGAAGATGGTGGTGTGCAGCGACTGGTACGCGTTGGACTTTGGCGACGCGATGTAGTCCTTGATCCGTTCCTGCAGCGGGGTCCAGTTGTGATGGATGATTCCCAGGACGTGGTAGCACTCCTGGACCGATTTCACCGTCACCCGCACCGCCATGAGATCGTAGATCTCGTCGAACGGCTTGTTGCGCTTCTTCATCTTCTGGTAGATCGACCAGAGATGCTTGGGCCGTCCGGTGACGTCGAACCAGGAGATTCCCGCCGACTTGAGCTCGTGCTCCAGCGGCACCTTGAGCTTGAGGATCATCTGCTCCCGCTCGGCCTTCTTGGCCGCGACCTGGTGCACCAGGGCCTTGTAGTCCTCCGGCTCCAGGAACTTGAAGGTCAGGTCCTCCAGCTCCGCCTTGATGCCGGCCATACCGAAGCGGTGGGCCAACGGGGCGTAGATCTCTCGGGTCTCGGTAGCGATCCGCACCCGCTTCTCCGGTGGCAGCGGATCCAGCGTCCGCATGTTGTGCAGCCGGTCGGCCAGCTTGATGATGATGACCCGCGCGTCCTTGGCGATGGAGAGCAGCAGCTTGCGGTAATTCTCGACCTGCTGCTCCGCCGAGGAGCGGAAGGTGAGGCTGGCGATCTTGGTGAGACCATCGACGATCCCCGCAACCTCGGGCCCGAACTCCCGGGCGATGTCCTCGGCGCGGATGTCGGAGTCCTCGACCACGTCGTGCAGCAGAGCGGCGACGATCGAGGTAGTGTCCAGCTGCTGCTCCACCAGGGTCCTGGCCACCGCGATGGAGTGCTGGATGAAGTCCTCGCCCGACATGCGCTTCTGGCCCCGGTGAGCCGAGGCGCTGAACCGGAGCGCGCGATCGATCTGCTCGAGATCCAGCCGGTCGGCATGGCGCTCGAGCAGCGCGCGGAAATCCGGAGCGATATCAGGCAGAGTACCAGTCACGCAACGCACCCCATACGGAGCATAC
Source organism: Gemmatimonadota bacterium (assembly GCA_041499215.1). Lineage (GTDB taxonomy): Bacteria > Gemmatimonadota > Gemmatimonadetes > Gemmatimonadales > GWC2-71-9 > JADJOM01. The sequence continues at coordinate 11,762 of JBGQJV010000127.1, forward strand.
AGCCCGGCCCCCCGGCCGGAGGGCCGCGGGGCGGGGCTTTCAGGAGACCACTGAAACCTAATTCCGCACCGGGGTGCGCGGTTTCGCAAGAGGGGACAGGCGCGAAGACAATCTGACCTCCGCCGCCCGCCCTCCCGGGACCGGGTAGTCAGGCCTGCGGCCGGGGCCGGACGACCACCCTGATCAGGGGAATGGTCGAGGCATCGGCATCGGCCAGGGCCACGGCCAGGGATTCTGCCGGC
>JBGQJV010000128.1:0-11911 GCA_041499215.1 Gemmatimonadota bacterium
CGCGTTCCGAGTTTGGAGGTCCCATCAACCGGAGCCGCTCTCCCGCCTTCTCGCCCTCCCGCCCTTTCCGCCCCGCCCGCCTTGTCCGCCCGTTGAGCCCTTCAGCTGCCACCCAGCGCGGTTGCCAGGGCGTCGGCCCAGGCCTCGCCGTGGATCAGCCGGGCGCGGGTTGCCGCCCGCAGTCGCTGCAGCGGCTCGAGGGTCCGGAGCGCCAGACGGTAGGGGTTCCCCGCAAGAGGCTCGGCGTCCTTCCCGCGGAGGGCCAGGGCGGCTCTACGAAAGTGCAGCAGTTGCAGGTCGCGGTTCACTGCCTGGATGGCCTCCTCGAAGACGTAGGTCGCGGCCCCCGGGCCGGCGAGGATCTCGAGTACGCTGAGCCGACCAACTGGCACCAGCAGGAAGGACGCCCAGTGCTCGGGCAGCGCCGGGAGCTGCAGCCTCGCTTCGGCGTCGGGATCGAGAAGCTGCACAAGACCGAACCGGGGCTCGCCACCCCGCGCCGCGCGGAGCAGAGCAGCGGCGCATGCGGCCCGGTCGGGGACGGTCCATCGCTCGACCAGCGTCTCGAATCGTGGCACGCACGGGCGCTCGATGCCGAGCCCGTCGGCGAAGAGCGTCGCGTCAGTCAGGGACTCCAGCAGCCTCGCCTGCGCTCGACGCTGCTCCATCACGTCACGGTGGAACTCATCCCGCCGACGTGCGAGCTGACCGATCACTGTCCGGCCGTCCGCCGTGGCCAGGGCGACAGCCGGCGGGTCGTCTACACTCTCCACGCCCGTCAGCGCGCCGATGGGTACCTGCCACGGGTTGCCGTCCTCGGGGACCAGGGTGATGTGGGTGTCGTACAGCTGGCAATCGACCGGGCGGGTGGTGCGCTCACCGAGGACGGCGCCGGGGAACACCGTCGGCATCGCGACCCCGTGGGCCAGCACTCCGGCTACCCGGGCTTGGTTCCGCGTCCGGCGCAGCTCGGCGGTGAAGGTATCGAACCGACGGCCGAGCTGGCTGAGTGCCAGCGAGCCGCTGGGCCAGCACTCGATCTCGATGCGGTAGTCCGCTGCGCGTAGGGCGTCGGCGTCCAGGAACGGGACGGTGACCGGTCCGACGGCCAGGCCGTCGTTCTCGATCACCGCCTCCGCCTCGCCCTGTGCTGTGACGGCGCCGGCGGCGTCGCGAAGCGCGAACGCCGCCGGGGCCCTGCGCGTCTCTTCGCTCACCTCAGACTCCGTACGGCTTGCCGCACTCCGGGCAGAACTTGGGGGTGCCGTCCGCCTCGGTGCCGCAGTGCGCGCACTTGCGCTTGGCCGCGATGGGCGCGCCGCACTCGGGGCAGAACTTCCCGCCCTGCGCCTTGGCACCGCACTTCGGGCACACGGCGGCAGCGACCTGAGCCAGGTCCCGCTGGGCGATGTAGTTCACGCTGCGGGCCTTCTCCATCGCCTGGTCGCGTGCCGCCTGGGCCTGAGCCGAGGCGATCTCCTCGTCCAGGTCCGGGGCGCAGGACTCGCAGAGCCCCGCCTTCTTGTTCCAGCAGACTGGCTCGCAGACCCAGTTGCCGCAGCGGGTGCATTGCTTGAAGAGCGGGCTGATCTCCCGTACCGCGGCGTCGAGCGCGGCGTCGTGCTGGGGGCCGGCCGCCATCGACTGGAGCGACCCGGCCGTCTGGGCGGCGCGGCCGAAGATCCCGCCGAACAGCGTGGCGGCAACTTCAGCGGCAGCGGCGGCGGCACCGAGCTTGTTCGACTGGAAGGTCGACATGTAGCCGTTGCCGCACTTCTCGCAGATAAACTTGAACTGGAAGCCGCGCTGCGAGGACAGGTCCTGGTAGTTGTTGGTGAACGGGATGTTGGCCATGGCGGGGCTCCTTTGGCGCCAAAGCTGCGGCCCGGTGGACGGGGCGTCAAGCAGCGACGCGCCGAGGCTATGGGCTGAAGCCCCGCCTTGGCTCCGCAAGACCTGAAGGCCCTAGAACGATAGGCTCCTACCGCCCGCCCAATTGGCTTCTTGCCGAGCCGCCGTTTGACCGGGATATTCTCCCCGCCCCGTTGTCCGGCGCAGGTCCCTCTCGGCCTTCCGACGGGCGAGCCGTACCGACCCTTCGCTCACCGGGCCGACCCTCACGAGGTGAACCATGGCTCAGCAACAGATGAACCGGGACGAGCAGATTCAGCAGGACGTCAAGGACCTCCACCGGCTGGGCTACGCGCAGCAGCTGTTCCGCGAGATGGGCGGCTTCTCCAATTTCGCGATCTCCTTCTCCATTATCTCCATCCTCACCGGGGCCATCCTGCTCTTCGGCTACGGCCTCAAGTTCGCCGGGCCGATCATCAACACCGTGGGCTGGCCGGTGGTCAGCATCTTTACCTTGTGCGTCGCGGCCTCCATGGCCGAGCTGGCTTCGGCATACCCCACCGCGGGTGGGCTGTATTTCTGGGCGTTCCGGCTGGGGGGCCGGGGCTGGGCCTGGATTACTGCGTGGCTGAACATGATCGGCCAGATCACCATCACGGCGGGGATCAACATCGCGGCGGCGATCTACATCATCGGTGCGGTTACCCGGATCTTCAATCTCCCCGCCGATGCCGCGGTCCCCTTCTTCGGCTCCGCCACGAATTGGTACTTCCAGGTGTTGGTGATGGTCCTGATCATGATCCCACAGGTGCTCATCAACGTACTCGGCATCAGACTCACCGCCAGGCTCAACGACTTCAGCGTCTATTGGCACATCGTCGGCGGCGCGGTCATCGTTGCCCTGCTGATCTTCCTCGGACAGCACCACAGCAGCCTGGGGTTCCTCTTTTCCGGCGCCGGCAGTGTGAACCCGCTCGACGCCTCGGCGGCCGATCTGGGGACCGGCACGCCGGTCCCGGCGCTGGTGTTCGGCAACTTCAAGTTCGCATCACCGCTCTTTGCCCTGGTGCCCGGCCTCACCAGCCTGTACCAGGCGGCGCCGTTGCTGCTGGTGTTCCTGCTGGGACTGCTGCAGGCGCAGTGGACCTATACCGGCTATGACGCTTCGGCCCATGTGGCCGAGGAGACCGTGATGGCGCGGCTCAACTCCGCCTGGGGCGTGTTCCTCTCGGTGGCAGTGTCCGCCGTGGTGGGCTATGTGATGCTGCTGGCGCTGACCTGGAGTATCCCGGAGGGCAAGGTGGCGGAGACCGCAGCGGACGCCTACCCGGTGCTCTACATCGTGTACAACAACCTGTCCAGCTTCTTCGCCAATGTCATCGCCGTCATCATCGGCGTCGCGATGTGGCTGTGCGGCCTCGCCTCGATCACCTCCATGGCGCGCATGTGGTATGCCTTTGCCCGTGATGACGGCATGCCGGGCTCGGCACTCATCAAGCAGGTGAGCCCGAAATACCGCACGCCGGTCTGGTCCACCGTCATCACCAGCGTGCTCGCGGTGCTCATCTGCATTTACGCCGCCGCGTTCTACGTGGTGACGTCGATCAGCACCATCACGCTGTACCTGGCGTACATGTTCCCCATTTACCTCAACTGGCGCAACAAGCGGCGGGGCCAGGGGGAATTCACCACCCCGGAGACCGCGCCCTGGAACCTGGGCAAATGGGGGCCGGTGCTCAACGTGATCGCGATCGTCTGGGTCCTCATCATCTCGGTGATCTTCAGCCTGCCGCCGAACGAGCTGGTGCTGTGGACCATGATCGGTCTGGCCATCCTCCTCGCGCTCTACTGGCAGCTGTCGGCCAAGCGGAAGTTCGCCGGACCCAGCAAGGCCGACGAAGCCGCGCTGCGCCAGATCGAGGCCGCGCTGGCGGCCGCCACCGCGGCAGGGTAGCCGACCGGCTGTCCCGGCCCAACCCCGCCACCCCGTGCCGCATCCAGGGTGGTGGGATTGGGTCCCGCCGCTGGTACCTTCTCCCTGGCCGGACTGCTGGAGGCCCGCTGTCGTTCGGTGGAGTAGATGAAGCTGCTGAACTTGCTCTGCCGGCTGGTGCAGTACGCGGAGGAGAGCGCCGCTGATGTGCGCTTCCCGCCTGTTCCGCCTCCCCCGCGCCCCCCCGCCCCTCCCGCCTCTACTGAGTCAACCCGACCTTCCGATACACCTCGAGCATGCGCGGATCGTTCTGCAGACCTGCGAATGAGGGGTAGGCCCTGCCGTACACCAGCACACCGTCACGTTCCTCGCACCCCCGGTCGAGCAGCGCGAATGCCTCGTCCATTCGGCCGATGGTCGCCGCCGTGATCGAGAGCACCGAGCTCTGCACGTACTCCCTGCGTGCCCGGGCCACCAGCTCCTCGTGGATCGCCTCGGCATCTCCGGTGCGCCCCAGGTAGGCGAACGAGACGGCCAGTGAGGCGAGCGTGATCGGCTGGCGGCCGGACATCGCGGCCGCGGTCTCGAGCACCCCAACGGCATCACCGGGGCGACCCAGATAGTTGAGCGCCCCACCCAGATAGAGGAACGGCACGTACATCGTCGGCGTGAGTCCGGTGGCCTTCTGCAGCGGCTCGATCGCCTCCGCATGACGTCCCGCCGCCATGAGGACCATGCCGAGATGGGCGAGCGGCAGCGCCGCCAGGGGATCGAGCTCGATGGCGCGGCGTACGTGGACCAGGGAATCATCGAATCGCCGCTCGACCAGGGCGAGGTAGATGCCCAGCCAGTACTGCCCGGCGACCAGACGCGGGTTGAGCTCGATGGATCGGCGAAGATCGCGGGCCGCGCCGGGCCAGTCCCAATCGAATACCAGTTTCAGGGTGCCAGCGGCGCAGTGCGCCTCGGCCAGGTCGGGGGCGAGCGCGAGCGCCCGCTGGATCGCGCCGCGGGCGCGGGGCAGGAGATCCTTGGGAGCGACCAGGCTGTGAATCCCCAGCAGGATCCAGGCGTCGGCCAGTCCGGCGTGGGCCGCGGCGTAGCCCGGATCCAGGGCCAGCGCCTGGCCGAAGTAGTCCAGCGCCTTGCGGAGCCCGAGGCCCCGTTGTGTCAGATGGTAGCGTCCCTTCAGATGCAGGTGATAGGCGTCGAGGTTCCGGGTAGGCGGCGTCGTCGGCAGTCCGTGGCCGTGGTCGCCGAAGGTCACCTGCAGGCGGCTGGCGATGGCCCGGGCGATCTCGTCCTGGATGGTGAAGACGTCCGTCAGCTCCCGGTCGTACCGCTCGGACCAGAGGTTGTAACCGTCCGAGGCCTTGATGAGCCGGGCGGTGATGCGCAGGTGAGATCCGCTTTTCCGGACGGTGCCTTCCAGGATCGTGGCAACCTTGAGTTTCGCGCCGACCTCGGCGAGATCCAGCCCGCGGCTCCGGAACACGAAGGAGGAGGTGCGCGCCGCGACCCGGAGCCCCGGAAGCTGGGCCAGGGTGTTGATGATCTCCTCGCTGATGCCATCGCTGAAGTACTCGGTGTCCGGATCGGAGCTGAGATTGGTGAACGGCAGCACCGCGATCGATTCGTCGTGGACGTTGTTCTGGGGAGTTGCGGTACGGGCCCTGAGCGCTTCCGCCAGCTGGCCGGCGGTGGCAAACCGGTCCGCCGGCGTCTTGGCCAGGGCCTTGAGGACCACCTGCTCCAGTGCATCGGGAACGGTAGGGCGGATGGTCCGGATCGGCGGGACGGCGTCGATCGTCTGGCGAGCCAGAACCACCTGCGGGGTCGGTCCGTTGAACGGAACGCTGCCGGCGAGCATCTCGTAGAGCACGCAGCCCAGACCATACACGTCGGTCCGGCCGTCCACCGGGGCACTCCCGGTCGCCTGCTCCGGGCTCATGTAGCACGGGGTCCCGACCGCGACGCCCGTGGGGGTGATCCGCGACCCCGCACCGGCGGTGAGCGCCGTGGCGACGCCGAAGTCGGCCACCACCGCGTTGCCCGACATGAACATGATGTTCTCGGGCTTGATGTCGCGGTGTACCACGCCGAGGCTGTGGGCGTACGCCAGGGCCTGAGCGACGTCGCAGGCGATGTGCACCGCCTCGTCGATAGGCAACGAGCCTTCCCGGTCCAGCCGGTCGCGAAGGTTCTCTCCCTCCACGTATGGCATCACATAGAAGTGCCGGCCTTCGATCTCACCGGAGTCGAACAGCGGCAGGATGTTCGGATGCGCCAGGCCCGCCGCCGTCTCGACCTCCAGCCGGAACCGCTCGGCGCCGATGGTCGCCAGCTCGGGGTCCAGCACCTTGATGGCAACGCGGCGGCGGTTGGTCAGGTCCTGAGCCAGAAACACGGTGGACATGCCGCCGCGCCCGATTTCCCGCTCACGGCGATAGCGGTCCCGGAGAGCGTCCCAGAGTCCATCGAGCAGGTCAGTCATGGAGCGGAAACTTAGGGTCCGATCGATCCTCCGGCCAGAGACCGGCCACGGAGACCGCTGGTGTCACGCTGCCCGATCACCCGCTCGCGGGGTTCAGGGTCGCAACACCAGGCTGTAGGTGTTCACCGCCAGCTTGCTCAACCTGGAGCTCTGCTGCTGTGCCATTTCGATCGAGATCGGGATCCGCTTCTCGTAGCCGTCGGAGTAGCGCAGCAGGAGGGTATTCCGCGCGAGCTGGTAGAATCCCCGCCCGCTCGGTCGTTCGCGGATCGGCTCGCCGTTGACGATTTCGCTCGGAAGCACCGTCTCGATGATCCCCTGGTCCTCGAACTGCCCGTCGCGGGTGAATCGGATGGAGCGGCGGGCGAGGTCCTCTCCCGGCTGCGCGTCCTCGCGCATGAACACTCCTTCCAGCGATTTCGACGGCGTCTTTGCGGGGTCGCCGAGCAGGGTGTGCTGCCGGTCCTCGATCTGCAGCACGTTGCCGCTCCTGACCGCGACGAACCGGTTGTCCCCGCCGAGGGAGACCGTCACCCGGTTACTGGCGACGGCGTAGCTGCCGCTGTACTCCGGGTCCTTCTGCCGGGCACGGGCCATGTCGAAGCCCAGCATCGGCACGATCCCCCAGTATACCGTCCCGTCGGCGAAGAAGGTGTAGTAGTCGAACGCGGCCTGTTTCTGCACCACTCCGAGCACGGTGACATAGATGTACTTGTAACCCGCGTAGATCCCCTCCAGCCGGCCAGGTGGTATCACGACAGGATCTGTCGCGGCGGGCGGAAGCGCGACTGGCCCGCTCGGCGCAGCCCCCGGTGGACCAGGGCTCTGGGGTGGTGGTGCGGTGCCCGTGCTCGCCGTCTGGCCGGCGAAGTGCCAGCTGGAAATGAACTGCAGCATCTCGTTCCAGTGTGCGGCGTAGAGCTGCCTGGTGCCGGCCATGTACACCGCCATTTCCAGGCGGCCGGTTGGGTTGGCGGCAAGATAGTAGCGGCTCGACCGGGCGCCGTTCGGCGCCTGCAGCTCGACGGTCACGGAGAGCAGGTCCACCCCTTCGCTGGTGCGGCTACTCTGCACCGGACCGGCGGACACTACTCGCTGTCCCTGGCTCAGGCCCTTGAGATCGGCATCGAAGCCGGCGCGGAAACTGGTGGTGAGCGGTCTCCCGCCGAGAAAGATCAGCAACATCCCCTGCGGGACTCCCTCCGGCGCGAGGAAGGTGCCTCCATCGACGTCCTGTCGATGCCAGCCTGGGGGCATCCGGAAGAGAGCGTTTCCTGCACGGTCTTCCTGCGCCTGAAGCAGCACCGGGCTCAGCAGCGCCAGGGCGATCAAACGGGCCAACGTCATGGAATCCTCCCTGTGGGCGTCGGCAGTCCGGGCCAGGAGCCGTCAGTCGCGCGGATTGGGCTCGCGCGTGCCCACGGCCGAGAGCCGGAGCTGTCCGGATCCCGTTCCGTCTAACGGCCGGTTCGAGGCGGTTCTGGTCGCGGGCTGACACATACATAGTAGGGCGGGTTCCCGCCATGGGGAATCGCCTGGCCTCGGGAGCGGTTGTTAAGCCAATGAATTAGAACGGTTTGTGGCCAAGTGCCGGGGCTCAGCAAGTAAGGGCGCTTGACAATTACCGTTATAACGACTATCGTTACCACGTCAACATACCCGGCAACGAGCAGGGGCCCATGTCGCTCCGTGACGAGATCAAGCAGACCCGCCCCTTTGTCAGTTCCATGGAAGAGGCGCTGCTCAACATCGTGCGCACCGCGGGGCTCCTGACCTATGCGGGAGCCGAGGTGCTCAAGCCCTACGGGCTCACCACCACGCAATACAACGTCCTCCGGATTCTGCGGGGGGCCGGGGTGGCCGGACTCCCCTGTGGCGCGATCGCCGAACGGATGATCACCCGGGACTCCGACATCACCCGGCTGCTCGACCGGCTGGGAGGCATGCACCTGGTGGCTCGGGGCCGACTGGAGCAGGACCGGCGGGTGGTGACCGTGACCCTGACGGAGAAGGGCAGGCAACTGCTCGAGCAGCTGGACCCGGTCGTGCGCCAGATGCATCAGGACCAATTGGGGCACATGGATGAAGCGAGTCTGTCGACCCTGATCCGCGGGCTGGAGCGAGCCCGTGAACGGGCGTTGGTGAATACCTGAAGCGACGTCAGCGTGATCTTCTAACAAGGAGCAGGCCATGCGGTGGAACATCGACCCGAGTCATACCAGCATCGAATTCAGTGTGAAGCACCTTGGCATCGCGACAGTCAGGGGACGCTTCCGGAAGTTTGAGGCTCTCGCCGAGGTCGGACCCGACGGCCGGCTCCAGCGGGTGGAGGCGACCATCGATGCCGCGAGCATCGACACCGGGGTGGACCAGCGCGACGAGCATCTGCGTTCCGCCGACTTCTTCGACGTGGCCAAGCGTCCCCAGATCCGGTTCCTGTCGACCGGCGTCAGGCAGAACGGCGCCGGCGAGGGGGTGATCACCGGCGACCTGACCCTTCGTGGTGTGACCCGCCCTGTCAGTTTCACCCTGGAGCAGGGCGGCGCCATCAGGGATCCCTGGGGCAATCAGCGGATCGCCGCGACCGCGACCGGCAAGCTGAGCCGGAAGGACTGGGGGCTTACCTGGAACCAGGCCCTGGAGCTGGGTGGAGTCGTGGTGAGCGACGAGGTGAAATTCACCCTCGAGGTGCAGCTGGTCGCTGCGCAGGCGGTGGCTGCGTAGCGGGAACGGCGGGAAGGGCGGGAAGGGCGGAAACAGATTCCCGCCCCTCCCGCCTTCTTACCGCACCTGCATAGTCCACTGCTGGAACGACGCGGACGAAGAGAAGAGCCGCTGCCACACGGGCTTCACCGTCCCCCTGCCATCGGGCGCTCCCGCCTCGAACGCCATGGTGTAGTTGCTGTTCTTGGTCAGAATCGAACCCATCGCACTCGTCGCGGTGGTCGTGGCCGGTAGCGGCAGGTGGAACCGCTGGTTCGACCCGCCGTGACACGGGTACAGCTGGATGAGTTCCCCACCGTTGGCGGTACCCCACTCCACGTCCGCACAGAAGCCGGGGTTGTAGATCGACTGAAGGCCCACGGCCATTGCGTCGCGGGGGATGGGAAAACCGGTGTTGACCACGCCGATCACCGTGAACCACTGCAGCGAATCCAGGCCGTTGGGAAGGCAAAGCTGGGCGCTGAGATGCACATTCGCGGCCGGCAGGGCATCCGCCCCCAGGCAGCGGTCAAAGTGGTCGCCGGAGAAGTCCCGGATCCGTACCTGGCGGCCGATCCACGGATGATTGAGGGGAATGGGCTGCGGCAGCGGCAGCGGCACGAGGGCGCCCTGCCGGGCGGTGGCCTCCTCCGCGTTCTCCGGCCCCGTGGAGCCGGGTTCACAGGCCGCCAGCGCGCCAAGCGCCAACAGGGCTGAAAGAGCCGGGGTGAGCAGACGTGTTCGCATACGGCCTCCTGATACTCAGGTGAAGTTGACATCCATTGACCTCGCCTGAGGAACGCGATCCCACCCGAGCGACTCTCACGCGCATTTTCTCTCCGTCCCGTGTCCGCGACGTTCGAACCGCGGGGGAATTCCCACCGCTGTCGCACGGGCGACGTTCGAGCCGCGGGAAAATTCCCACGGCTATTGCCTCGGGGCTGGGTCGGTGAGAAGTTGACCGTGACCCCGTATCCCCGGCCGCCACATGACCATTTCCGCTGCTGTTCCCTCCCGTTCCCATCCCGCCGCCGTCGGCAGCGCGGGTGCGACAATGGCGGAGACCTGGCCGCTCCACGCCGTGCTGCTCTCCTCCGCCTGCATCGTGGTGGGACTCCTGTGGGATATCTCGTGGCACAAGACGATCGGACGAGACACCTTCTGGACCGCCCCGCACCTGCTCGAGCAGCTGGGCGCTGTCCTCGCGGGAGTGAGCTGCGGCTGGCTGGTCCTCCGCACGACCTTCGCCGGCGGCGCGGAGGGGCGCGCCGGATCGGTCCGGTTCTGGGGCTTCTCGGGACCGCTCGGCGCGTGGGTGACGATCTGGGGCACGTTCACCATGATCACCTCTGCCCCGTTCGATGACTGGTGGCACAACGCCTACGGCCTCGATGTCAAGATCGTGAGCCCGCCGCACATGGTGCTGGCCCTCGGCATGATCGCGATTCAACTCGGGGCGATGTTGATGCTGCTGGCCGCGCAGAACCGTGCCAGCCGCGCGGCGGAGGTGCGGCTGCTCGGGTGGGGTTACGCATTCGCCGGCGGCGTGCTGTTGACCATGATGGCGACCCTGGTCTCGGAGTACGCCGCCCGACCCAACGACATGCACAACACGCTGTTCTACCAGGTCGGGGCGGGGGTGTTTCCCGTCTTTCTAGTCGCCTTCGCCCGGTCGGGGCGGCTTCGCTTCCCCGCCACCAGCGCGGCGGCGCTGTACTTCGGCATCGTGCTGCTGATGATCTGGATTCTGCAGCTGTTCCCGGCCCGGCCCCAGCTCGCCCCGATCTACAATCCGGTCACCCATATGCTGGCGCCCGAGTTCCCCCTGTTGCTGGTCGTTCCCGCCCTGGCGATCGATCTGCTGCTCCAGAGGGCCGGCCGGAGGCATGACTGGTTGCTCATGGTGGCGCTCGGGATCCTGTTCGTCGCGCTGCTCGCCCTGGTGCAGTGGTTCTTCGCCCTCTTCCTGCTCTCGCCCCATGCGCGGAACTGGTTCTTCGGAGTGGACCAGTGGCCCTACTTCATCAAGCCGGGCGACTGGCAATACCGGTTCTGGCGGGTCCCGAAGGACGCGGCGGGGACCCTGAGTCTGCCGCAGCTCTTCCGCGGACTGGCCATCGCGACGCTGATCGCCTGTGGCTCGGCACGGATAGGATTGTGGTGGGGGAACGGAATGGCGCGGGTACTGCGATGAGAGCCGGCCTCTCCCGCGGAGCGGGGCTCGTGGCCCTGGTGGCGTTGTGCTCGGCCCATGTCGGCAGCCCCGACGTGTGGTACGAAGGCAGCGCCGGGCCCTATCACGTGGTGGTGTACGTGCAGGTGCCTGGGGTAATTCCCGGCATCGCGGACATTCAGGTGCAGGTGATCGATGCGGTGCCTGCACGGGTCACGGCGATGGTCAACCTGTTCAATGCCAACGCCGGGACTCCCGCGCCCGACATCGCCGGGCCGGTGGAGGGCCGAGCCGGCTGGTATCACACCAGGCTGTGGATCATGGCACCTGGCTCGAACAGCGTTACCATCGCGGTTCAGGGGAACCTCGGCAACGGGTCGGCGGTCGTCCCGGTGGTCGCGGTCGCCCGCCGGCGGCTGGCCCTGTCCCGTCCGCTCGGTGTGCTCCTCGGAGGACTCGGAGTGTTCCTGTTCGCCGGTCTGGTGACGATCGCCGGCGCCGCGGTACGGGAGAGTGTGGTGCCGCCGGGGGAGCGGCCTACCCGGCGGCGAGTGTGGGGCGCGAGGGCGACGATGGCGGCGAGCGCGCTCGGGCTCGGACTCCTGCTGGCCGGCGGGAAGGTCTGGTGGGACCGCGAAGACTCGGCCTTTCAGCATTCGCTCTACCGGCCGTTCCCGGCGGTCGCCTCCATCACCGAGACCGGTGGCAGGCTGCTGCACTTCGCGATTGCCGACTCCGCCTGGATGAGGCGGGGAGA
>JBGQJV010000129.1:0-11899 GCA_041499215.1 Gemmatimonadota bacterium
ACCGAGGATTCCCTCGAGCCCCACCCGGTACATCCAGCTCGCCGAGCCGGTGTACCAGGTCCAGCCGCCCCGGCCGACCTGTCCGGCCGCGGTGTAGACGTCGGCCGCCACGACGTATGGCTCCACCTTGTAGGTCGCGACCTCGGCCGGGGTACGTGCATGGGTGAGCGGGTTGAGCATCTGGAACAGCTCGAAGGCGCGGTCGCCGTCGCCCCGGAGCGCCGTGGCGAGGACCGCCCAGAGGGCGGCGTGGGTGTATTGCGCGCCGTTCTCGCGGACGCCAGGGAGATAGCCCTTGATGTAGCCGGGGTCCTGTGCCGTCTTGTCGAATGGCGGGGTGAGAAGGAGCAGCAGCCGGTGCTGTTCGTCCACCAGGTGCTGCTCGAGCGAGCGCATCGCCTGGGCCTGCCGCTCGGGCTGCCCCGCGCCCGAGATCACGCTCCAGCTCTGCGCGATGGAGTCGATGCGGCACTCCACGTTCCCCGCCGATCCGAGCGGGGTGCCGTCGTCGTAGTAGGCCCGGCGATACCACTCGCCATCCCAGCCATGCGCTTCGACCGCCGCGACGTAGGCGGCCGCCAGCTGGCGGAACTCCATCGCGGTCGCCCCGTCGCCCCGCGACTCGGCGTGCGGGGCGAAGTTCCGGAGCGTGGTGGCGAGGAACCAGGCGAGCCACACGCTCTCTCCCCGTCCCTCGACCCCGACCCGGTTCATCCCGTCGTTCCAGTCGCCGCTCCCGATGTGCGGGAGGCCGTGCATCCCGGTGGTGCACGCCCGCCGGAGTGCGCGGAGGCAGTGCTCGTGCAGGCTGGCGCGTTCCTCGGTGACCTCGGGCAGGTCGTAGATCTCATGCTCGTTGAGCTCGAGGGCGCGCATCCGGAGGAAGGGCACCGGCTCGTCGAGCACCGACCGGTCTCCGGTGACCCGGACGTAGTGATCCACCACGTACGGCAGCCAGGCGAGGTCGTCGGAGAAGCGGGTACGGACCCCGCGCCCGCTCTGTGGATGCCACCAGTGCTGCACGTCCCCTTCGATGAACTGCCGCGCCGCCGCCCGCAGCAGGTGCGCCCGCGCCAGCGCCGGCTCGGCGTAGACGAACGCCATCACGTCCTGCAACTGGTCGCGGAAGCCGTAGGCCCCGCTGCTCTGGTAGAGCGCCGAGCGGGCCCACATCCGGCAGGCCAGCGCCTGGTAGAGGGTCCAGCGGTTGAGCATGGCGTCGAAGCTCGGCTCGGGCGTCCGGACCCGGATCACGGTGAGCCGCTGCTCCCACGCGGCGACGCTTCGCTCGAGCGCCGCGCGCGCCCGGCTCACCTTGCGGTAGGCCTCGGCGGCCGCTCGCGCCGCGGCTTCGGTGCCGGCGGCGCCGAGGAGGATCGCGACTTCCCGAGTTTCGCCGGAGGCGAGCTCCAGCTCCGCCTGCAGGGCGGCGCAGGGATCGATTCCCGCGCCCGTCGTGCCCTGGAGGAAGTTGCCCGGCTTGAGCGCGGCGGGGCTCGCGCTGGTGCCGTTCCGTCCCAGGAACTCGCGCCGGCTCCCGGTATGCCGGATGACCGGCTCCGAGATCGCGTGGAAGGCGGTCCACGCGGCGAATTGCGGATCGAAGGTGTTCCGGGCGAGCATGGTCTGCTGCACCGGATCGTACATCGTCCGCACCTGGTGCTGGGTGTGCTCGCGGAGGACGCCGAGGTTCCACTCGACGAAGGTCGTGAGCGTGAGCCGCCGCGCGCGCTTGCCGGTGTTGGTCACCCGGAGCAGGGCGATCTTCACCGCCGCGTCATCGGCCATGCCGAGCGTGAGCTCGGTCGCGATTCCGGTGTGCTCCCCGATGAAGGTGGATTTCCCCGCGCCATGGCGCACGGTGAACTCCTGCTCCGTCCGCACCGGCCCCGGCGTCGCCGACCAGAGCTCTTCCGTCTCGTGATCCTGCAGGTACACCACCTCGCTCACCGGGTCGCTCACCGGATCGTTGTGCCAGGGGGTGAGCCGGTAGAAGTAGCTGCTCTCCGCCCAGGTGAACCCGCCGCCCCGCTCGGTCACCACGAAGCCGCCGTGCGGATTGGCGATCACGTTGGCCCACGGCGCCGGCGGCACCCGGTCCCCCGCGACCCGGATCTCGTAGGCGCCGTCCGCCGTGAGCCCGCCGAAGCCGTTGTCTGGCACCGCGACCTGGGCGCGGATGCGGCTGCGGGGTGCCTCCTCCACCAGCTCGGACGCGAGCGCGGCAAGCGGGGCGAGGAGCCGAGCCCCGAGCCGCCGCACCACCCGCACCACCCCGGCATTAGCCCGGTCGGGCGTAGGTGTCTCGGCGGGAAGCGGTGGCTCGCCTTCGTCGGGCGGCGGCTCCTCGCCCTGGAGCGCACTCGCCATGATCCGGCCGAGGGCCCGACCGTCGCACGGGATGTGCACCCGCGCCGTCGCCCGGAGCATGCGGAGCTGTTCCAGGGTGAGCAGGTCCTGCCGCCGGAGGAAGACCCCGCCGGCGCGGTCCACCGCGCCCGAGTCGCCCAGCGCGAAGACCGCGCCGGTGATCCGGTCCGCGAGGTCCTGCAGGTAGTCGGGCGGAAGGGTGTTGAGGATGACAAGGTCCACCGTCATCCCGCGCAGGCGCCAGTAGCGGTGGGCCGCGAGGAGCTCACGGAGGGTCGGCAAGCCATCGGCCGAGTCGATGGTCGCCAGCAGGATCGGCCAGTCCCCCGACACGCCGTTGGCCCAGAGGAGCGGCTGCGACCCGTTCGAGCGCCGGAGCTCCGCCTGCGGCGCCCGGAGCGCCGCGTTCCCGTAGAAGAGGAATCCCGCCAGCTCCTGGAATACTCCCGCCAGGGTGGGCGTGAGGCCGAGTTCCCGGAGCTCTGCCTGGTTCGAGGTCCAGGCGAGGTCGAGGGCGCGCTGCGCCGCATGCGGGTCGCGGTAGCGGTCGGCGAGCTCGAACGCCCGCTCCCGGCTCGTGGCCACGAGCGTCGTGAACGCCACCGACGCGGATCCCCCCCGCGGCAGCGTCACTCGCGCCCGGAGGGCGAAGATCGGGTCGAGCACCGCTCCCGTCGTCATCGAGAGCGGCCCATCCTGCTCCAGCGCCACCGGATCCCGGCTCGAGCGCCCCCGGCCCAGGAAGCGGGCCCGGTCGGTCTCGCAGGTCACCTCGCCGACGAGTTCCCGGCCGGTCGCGGCGACGTGCACACACCAGATCGGATGCTCCTCTGAGGAGCGCGGCCGGCGGGTCGCGGTGATGGCGCCACACCAGGCATGCCACTCGGTCTCCACGAAGAGGTTGCCGAAGGCGGGGTGCGCCCGGTCCCCGTCGGGCGGCGCGAGCACCAGCTCGCCGTAGCTGGTGAGCTCGAGCTCCCTGGTCTCGTTGCCGTTGTTGGTCACCGTCACCCGCCGCACCTCGGCCGAATCCTCCGGCACCACCGCGATCTCGGTCCGGGTCTCGATGTCGCCGTCGGCGCGGTGGAAGGTGACCCGGTCGGTCGCGAGGTGGGCGTGCTGCCAGTCGGCGGGCGCGCAGACCGGCTGGTGCCCCGCCGACCAGACTCGACCGGTGGCGACGTCCTTGAGGTAGCAGAACTGCCCGGTTGAGTCTCGGCACCCATCGGAGCGCCAGCGGGTGACGGCAAGCGACTCGTAGCGGCTGTACCCGGCGCCGCAGTGGGTCACCATGATCGTGTAGGGGAGGTGGCCGAGGAGCGCGACGTGCGGAAAGGGGGTGTCCGGCGTGTCGAGCTGGCGCACCGCCGGCTGCTCCTGCTCCACCTCGGGGAGAGCCGTGTCGGCCCGGTCGCTCTGCGACTCGTGCAGCAGCAGCCGGCGGGGGATCCGCTCGTGCAGCAGGAGTTCCGCCGAGCGCACCACCGGATCGGCGTGGAAACGGTGCTGCCAGAGATGGCTGCAGAGCACGTTGGTGAGCGCCACCAGCCCCATGCCCAGGTGGTGCGCCATGTAGGCGTGGACCAGGGCAAAGTGCTGGTCCGGGGCGGGGCGGGTGTAGTCCAGCGCATCGCGGAAGCCATAGGGGCCGAGCGCGCCGAGTCCCTCGAGCTGCTCGAGGTTGTCGAGCGCCGCGCGCGGATCCACCATCGCGGCGAGCACGGAGGCGTAGGGCGCCACCACCAGGTCCCGGCCGAGCCCCCGCTTGAGGGCGAGATCCGGCACGCCGAAGGGGCGGTACTGGTAGGTGTCGTGCCGGTCGCGGACGTTGTAGGCGCTCTCGCTCACGCCCCACGGCACGTCGCGCGCCGTCCCGTAGGCCCGCTGCCGCGTGAGCGCGCCCTCGGCGGTCTGGGCGAGCAGGGTGAAGGGGAAGGCGCGCATGACGAGGGCCGGCATCAGGTACTCGAACATGCTCCCGCTCCACGACACCAGCGCCGGCGCCCCCGCCGCGTAGGTGAGCGAGCGGCCGAGGTGGAACCAGTGCTCCACTGGCGCATCTTTCTTGGCCACCGCGATGAAGCTGGCGAGCCGGGCCTCGGACGCGAGCAGGTCGTAGTAGGAGTTGTCGAGCGCGTGGGCCGTCTGCTGGAAGCCGATGGCGAAGAGCTTCCGGTCCGGGTCGAAGAGGAACCGGAAGTCCATTTCCATCGCGATCAGGTACGCGCGCTCCGCGATCCCCTCGAGCCGCGCGATGAACCGCGCCGCTTCTGCCGATCCCTCGTGCGCGCGCTCCCGGAGCGTCACCCCCGGCCGCGCCCCGATCCTGGCTGCCCACGCCGCATGCCCGGCCACGAGCCGGAGACTCCACTCGATCCACTCCCCGGCATCCGCCCGTGGCCCCTCCTCGAGCCGGGTCGCCGCGAGCGCCGCCCCCGCGCGCTCGAGGGGCGGCACCGCCTCCGCCAGCAGCGCGGCCGACTCCGGCGCCTGGCGCGAGGCGGCGAGCGCGGTCCTTGCCGTGCGAAGCTCGCCGAGCACCTCCGCCATCCTGGGGAGCGCCTGCACCCGCTCCTCCGCCAGCGCGAGCGCCGTCTCGAGCGCCTGCCACAGCCGTGCGTCGAGCACCGGCTCGTCGGGGGCGAGGAGGCAGGCCTGCCGGAGCGCGATGAGGTGCCCGGCGAGGTTGCCGCTGTCCACCGTCGAGATGTACGCCGGCTCGAGCACGCTCAGGTCGTGAAGGTCGTACCAGTTGTAGAAGTGCCCCCGGAAGCGGCGCATTTCCGTGAGCGAGTGGAAGGCGAGCTCCAGCCGGCGGAGCAGCTCCTCCAGCGTGATGAACCCCAGGTCCCGGGCACTCATCGTCGCCAGGAGCTGCAGGCCGATGTTGGTGGGCGAGGTGCGCATCGCCACCGCCGGCTCGGGTTCCGCCTGGAAGTTGTCCGGCGCGAGCCAGTAGGTGTCCGCGCTCACGAACCGGTCGAAGAAGCGCCAGTGGAGGAGCGCGTAGCGGCGCGCCTTGCGGCGGGCCTCGGGCGCGAGCCGCTGGTCCCGCCGCACCGCCGGCCGGCTCAGCGCATGCGCCACCTTCGGAGAGGCGAGCCACGCCAGGACGAGCGGCAGCACCGCAAGCGCGACCTGCCACGCCGGCACCCCGTCCGCCAGCCCCCCCGAGACGGTCCGCCACCCGACCAGGAGCAGCACCACCCCCGCGAGCACCGGCGCGGGCCACATCAAGCGCCACACCATCCTGGGCGACTCGGCGGTCCCCCGTTCCACCAGCGATGCGGTCTGCCACTCGAGCAGCCGCTGCCGGGACACCCCCATCCGCCAGAGGGTCCGCACGATCGCATCGACCGAAATCCACGCCTGGTGCGCGAGGAAGACCAGCGTGAGCCCGAGCTGCTGGGCGCTGGTGATCAGGTCCAGGCCCACGGCGCCGTAGTAGGCGCGCCACGATCGATCGAGCGGCGGGCGCACCAGGGCCAGGAACAGCGTGACGATCCACGGGGCCGCCACTGCGCCTAGGCCGAGCAGGGTCCAGCGGAGCGGCTCGCCGGGGAGGAGGGTCCAGCCGATCACGAAGAAGAGGAGCTGCGCCACCTCCAGCGTGCTCCGCCGCAGGTTGTCGAAGATCTTCCAGCGGGAGAGCAGCGAGAGCTGGTTGGGTTCCGGGCCGTTCGGTCCCGGCACCGTGCCGGTCAGCCAGGGGAGGAGCTGCCAGTCGCCCCGGATCCAGCGGTGCTTCCGGCGGGTGTAGGTGACGTAGCGGCTGGGATAGTCGTCGTAGACGATCACGTCGGTGGCGAGGCCCGCCCGGGCGAAGCTGCCCTCGATCAGATCGTGGGAGAGGAGGGTGTTCTCCGGAAAGCGCCCCGCGGTGGCGCGCTCGAAGGCCGCGACATCGTAGCCCCCCTTCCCGGTAAAACTCCCCTCGCCGTACAGGTCCTGATAGACGTCGGAGACCGCCGTGGTGTAGGGGTCCACGCCGGGATGCCCCGAGTGGATCGCCGAGAACACCGAGCGGTGCGCGCTCGGCAGCGACACGCCCACCCGGGGTTGCAGGATCCCGTAGCCCCGGACCACCCGTCCCAGCCGGGCATCGTACACCGCGCGGTTCAGGGGATGCGCGAGCGCCCCGACCAGGAGCGGCGCCGCCTCGGGGGGGAGCGAGGTGTCGGCGTCGAGGGTAATGACGTAACGGACGCTCCGGAGCGGCCCCACGTCGCCCACCGTCACCGAGAACGCACCCTCCGCTTCGCCCAGCACGAAGCGGTTGAACTCCGCCAGCTTCCCCCGTTTCCGCTCCCAGCCCATCCACACCCCCTCGCGCGGATTCCAGCGGCGGGGACGATGGAGGAGATAGAAGGCGTCCCGGGTTGCTGGCGCGTAGCGGGCGTTGAGGGCGCGGACGCCTTCGGTCGCGGCCTCGAGGATGGCGGCGTCGTCGGCGCGGGTCTCGGTGGCCGAGTCGGTGAAGTCGCTCAGCACCGCGAAGTGCAGGTGCGCCTCCCGGTTGGCGAGGAACTGCACCTCGAGGTCATCCAGCGCCTCGCGCACCGCCTCGACGCTCCCGAACAGGGTCGGGATGACCACCGCGGTCCGGAACTCCGGCGGGACCCCATGCTCCTGCAGGTCGAGCTTGGGAAGGGTCCTGGGCGGGAGGAAGGCGCTCACCAGCTGGTTGACGACGGAAACGGCGATGTCGTTGGCGAGGATGAGCCCGGGGAGGAGCAGCAGCCATTCCTGCCGCGCGTACGGCCCGCCGAGCCAGAGGAACCCCGCGAGGGCCGCGACGGTCGCCGTGACGACGCCGCCCACGAACACCACGCTCGGAAAGCGCCGCACCCGGCGCTCCAGCGCCTCGCCGGGGGCCTCTCGGTAGCCGGTGCGCGCCTCGAGCAGGGCGAGCCCGTCATCGATGAGGTAGTAGCCGACGTGGGCCCGCCTCGGGTCGCCGCTCTCCTCCTGCTGGCCCGCGATGGTGCACTCGATGGCGATCCGCGCCACCGCCTCCTCGGTGCGCCGGGTGCGCCGGGCGATCCGTTCCACCACGTGCCGGTAGCGGTCCCGGGTGGCGAAGGTCATCCGCGGGTAGAAGCCGGAGGGATCGGTGCGAAGCATCGCCTCCGTCCGGCTCTGCTCCTCGACGAAGCTCCACCATTCCACCTGGGCGATGGCCCGGAGGCTGGTGATGCTGTTGGCCATCATCACCTGGGTGAGCGCCAGCCGCCCGGTGGTCCGGGCGGTGGCATCCTCTGCACTCAGCGCCTCCTCCGCGATCCACTGCTCCAGCCGTACCACGGCCGGCAGAGCCCCGCCCTCGATCCGGAGCTGTTGCAGGAAGCGGGAGACAAAGGTCGGGGTGAGCGGCGGAGGGTTGGAGGCGAAGTGATCGAGCTCGGCGTCGAGCTCCTCCTGGCCGGCCAGGCCCGCCCGCGCGATCCGCGCCGCGGCGCGGTCGGCCGACTCCAGTTCGTCCAGCCGCCGCACCGTGCGGAGCGCCATCCGGCGCACGTTCTCGAAGAGGCCGAGCCGGAGCATGGCCGGCAGCGCCCAGAGCTCGCCCAGGGTGAGCACCGCTACCTGCTGGAAGGCGCCCACGAAGCCGCTCACGTTGGCGAGGTCCACCCGCCCCTCGCTGTGCGAGATCAGGGTGATCGCGAGTTCGTACACCCGCGGATAGCCCGCGAGCGGGCCATCGGCCAACTCCGGAAGTTCCCGGTAGTAGCCGCGCGGCAGGCTGTCCTGCACCTCGCCGATGTGTTCCTGCAGGAGATAGTAGTTGTCGAGGAGCCATTCACCGGCGGGGCTGATGTCGCCCCCGAGCGCCGCGGCGGCGGTGAGCCGCTCCTGGGCCTCCTCGAGGATCCGGCGAGTCCGGGTGAGGCGGGCGAGGAGTGGCGTCCGCCGCCGCGCGCGCCGGCGGGAGGCCAGATGCTGGGCGCCGGCCACCGCCTGGGCCCGTTCCCCGAGGTGCTCGGCGCCAAGCAGCTCTCCCCGGATCGGGCCCGCCAGCAGGTCCTCGCGGGCGTCCACGCGCGGGCTCCTCAGGCGGGTAAGGAGCCGGCGGGGATCAAGTGAGGCGATGGGGGACCTCCAGTGGCGGACGCGTGGCGGGACCGGCCCGCAACCGCAACCCGGTGCGGCAGTCTACGCTGGCAGTATAGGGGGGATAGACCAGTGAGGGAATCTGGCCGGAGCGTCGGCGTTGATCCCCCTTGACCCTGAGAGTCCTCGGGTGAGAATGATGACGAGAATGACGCGTCACTACAGGCAGCGGGGGACCCCTCTTGGTCATGCAGTCGCCCGCGAGGGTCGAGGCGTCAAGGTTGCTGTTCCCACTGAATGCACGCCCGTGCAGCTATCCCGATGGCGGGACTTCCCAAGTGATCGCAGAGCCCAGGAGGCGATATGGCGCAGCGCAAGAGGAAGACGAAGGCCCAGCGTGCACCGAAACGGCCGAGCAAAAAGCTACGCGACCTCGCAGCCCAGGACGGTAAGGAGGTCCGTGGCGGGGCCGGAGCCGAATGGGAGGCGGTGAAGAACTATCGGGTGTGGGAGGCCAACCGCAAGGTGTTTCTCTACCCGGATAACTGGATCGAGCCATAGCAGGAACAGCCGGCGATCTGGATCAGGCCAGTCTTTGCCCCACAAAACCCAAGCGCCGCAGCGAGTCAGTGCTGCGGCGCCTGCCTTTCCACCGCGGACTCCGACGACTTGCACGGCCGTCTCAATCGCTGCCATGGGCTGGCGGGGCGCACCCAGGTTGGAGACCATCGCTCCGCCACGACGGACCACACCAGGTACAGCTCAGGGGGAAATCCGCGGTTCCAGCGGCTGGTGGCCGGAGGCTCCTGACGGTGGATCGACGTGACCGGTCCGCTGGCTCAATCCGCGGTTCCGCTCCCGCCCGCCGCCAGCAGCAGGACCCCGTGCGCCGGGACCCGCGCCGGGAACCCCGCCGTGAGAGTGCCCACCTGACGCTGACGCCAGAGGTCCCGTAGCCGGGCCCCGGAAGGGAGCCCCAGGGCTTCGGGGTTGAGCCGCAGCGTCCGGAACTCCGGGCCAAGGTTGAACACGCCGACCACCTGGCGGCCGTCAGCCAGCTTTCGCACCCACACTTGCCAGCCGTCGCCGTCCAGCACCCGGCGGGCCGCCGAGCCGAGCGGATCCTGATCGACGGCGATGACCTCGTCGTTGGTCAGGAGATTGCGGGTGAAGTCATCGAGCCGGGTGAGGTCGTTGCCGAGCAGGAGCGGCGCAGCCAGAAGGCTCCACAGGCTGATGTGGCTGTACTGCTCATCGGGGGTGAGGCGCGAGGCGTGCGGCGCGCCGCCCCATCCTACCACGCCGACCACGAGCATGTCGGGATCGTTCCAGTGCCCGGGCCGCGCGTAGGGCGCGGGAACGTCCTGGGCGGCGGCGATGCCCGTCACGCTCCCCCAGAGGTCTTCGATGTCGCCGGTGGTGCGCCAGGAGTTGCCGCCCACATCCGGCCCCCAGGTCCACACCTCGCGCAGGCCGTACTGGCAGAGACTGAAGACAATGTCGCGCGGCTGTGCGCGCAGCGCCGTGCTCATGAGCCGGTAGGGGCGCTGGTGCTCCTCCAGGGTCGGATCCTTCGACATCAGCTGCTCATAGCTGCACAGGTCATACTTGAGATAGTCGATGCCCCAGCGCGCATAGGACTCGGCGTCCTGCCGCTCATGCTGATAGGAGCCGAGGAACCGCCCGCAGGTCAGCGGACCGGGCGAAGAGTAGATGCCGAACCGCAGTCCTCGCGCATGCAGGTAGGCGCTGAGGGCGCTCATGTCGGGGAACTTGGTGTTGCTCCCGATCTCCCCATCCGGGGCGCGCTGCTCCGTCTCCCAGCCATCGTCGATGTTCAGGTAGGTCCAGCCGTGCGCGGCGAGCCCGCTCTCGAGCAAGGCGTCGGCACTCGCGCGCACCCGGGCATCGTCGACGCTGAGCCCATAGGCGTTCCAGCTGTTCCAGCCCATCGGCGGGGTGAGCGCCAGCGCATCGCCGACCCGGATCTTCAGTGGGTGCTGGGTGGAGCCGAGGCTGTTGCTGGCGCGGAGCTTCACGGTGTAGTCGCCGGGCTGGGTCACGCTGCCGCCGATCACGCCGGTCTCCGCATCGAGCGCCAGGCCGGGGGGCAGGTCGCGGGCGGCAAAGGCGAGCGGCGCCCGCCCCGTGGCCGGGATGCGGAACAGGAAGGGCGATCCGGGGCGCACCCCCAGGACGCGGGCGCCGTTGATGCGCGGGCGCGGGGCCTCGGGTGGCGTGAGGAGGTACGGCATGGGGCTCGCCGCCGTCATCGCCTTGCCGGAGGTCGCTTCGGTATAGCGATAGCGCAACTCGATGCCGGCGCGTTGCGGTGTGGTGACCTCCACCTGCCGGTCGCTGGCGGCCGGCAGGTCGAGCGGTTGGCTGTGCCGCACCAGCACCCGGCCGGCGGCCGCATCGTAGACCTCGTAGCTGAAGCTGCCACCAAGATCCACCGGGAAGGTGTTGGCCAGGTCCACGGCGGCGGTGACCCTGCCTGGGGCGTAGCGGTAGGTGGTGCGCGTGGGGTCGAGCCGCACGCCGTCGACGATCTCGGTCATGCGGATGCAGGGCATATCGCGGTAGAAGCCCCCGGGACCGCCCCCGTCGTAGACCCGGATGGCGATGACGTTGTCCTGGTCCCAGCGTACCATGCCGCTGGCAAGATCCACGTAGTACTCGCGCAGCGACTGCCACCTGCTGTCGTAGCCTTGTGGCTCGTCGGGCCCCCGCCCGGTCTGCCCGATCTTCACGCCATTGAAGAAGGTCTGGTCGATGTCGTCGATGCTCGAGAGGTACACGGTGAGCCGTTGCTGCCAGTGCACGGTGGTCCTGAACGAGGACGGAATGAGTACGTGAATGCGGTACCAGGACCAGCCGTCGTAGCCGTCGAACCCCTGGGTCTCGTAGTTGGCGATGGTGGAGATCTCCTTCCAGCCGCTGTCATCAAAAGCAACCTGGCTGCGCGCGGAATCATCGCCGGTGGCGAACTTCGCCCGCGGCAGCTCGATCCGCCCGGCCTGCGCGGCGACCCCCCGAGGGCAGGCGAGGAGGCAGAGCCCTACGGCCAGACCGGTTGCCACTGCCTTCATAGTCGTCGAAGTCTTGGCGACGAGTCCGCTGCTCATGGGATCAGCCTCCTGGTCTGGCGGCCGGCCGGGTGGCCCGGTGCCGCGGCCATCATTATGGAGTGGGCCGGTCGGTGACACCAGTCGGGGCAGGGGGGGCTGTCACAAAATGGCAGTAGGGAGCGGGGCCGGTCGATGAACAGAGCGATGATCGGGTTAAGCCATTCCGGGTGTTCGCGAATGGTGAGATGGCCGGTGCCTGGCACTATGAACGAATCGGCGTGTGGGAGGCTACGCGAGATTGCAATAGCGAGTTCAAGCACTACGGAATCGTGGTCGCCGTCGATCACCAGGGTTGGTGCGGGGAGCACCACCGCTGAAGGCCGTGGTTGGAGGCCGCCCCGGGTGGC
>JBGQJV010000130.1:0-11801 GCA_041499215.1 Gemmatimonadota bacterium
ATGGGGAGGTGCCGGCCGGCGGGGTGCGCACGGAGATCCTGGAGCAGGCCGAGTCCGTCGAGGCCGGGCATCTCGATGTCGCTGATCACCAGGGCGGCGCCGCTGTCCGGAAACGCCGCCAGGGCCTGGGCGCCATCGCTGTAGACCAGCGGATCGAATCCCTCGCGCTGGAGGTGACGGGTCAGCAGGCGCACGATGTCGGGATCATCTTCCGCGACCAGGATCTTGCGGGCCGGCACCACTCCGGCATCCTCACCGGCCACGACCCGGCACCGCCCCGCCGCCTTGGCGACATAACGGCGGCGATCGGCGGCGGCGAGAACATCCTCGAGCGACTGCTCGGGTGCGACGTCGGCTACCCCGGCCGAGAAGGTCAGCGTCAGCGGTTGCTCCCGCCCCTCGCGGAAGTCCACCCGCTTGAGGGAATCGAGCGCCTGCTCGACCGCCTGCCCCGCCGCCACCGCGGTACGGCCCACGAACAGGGCGATGAACTCGGCGCCGTCCCAGCGGGCAAAGCAGGACGCCTGGCGAAGGCTCATCTGCAGCCGCACTCCGGCCCGCCGGAGCACCGAGTCGGCGAACTGCCGGCCCCAGGTCTCCTCCACCCAGCGGAAATGATCCAGATCCAGCACTGCCAGGGAGAAGATCGTCCCGGCCGGACTCTTGGCCCGGAGATGGATGGCGCTCTCCAGGAAGGCCGCCCGGTTGGCGAGGCCCGTAACCGGGTCCCGCCGCGCCACCTGGCCGTGGTCGGTCTGACGCTCCAGCCGGGCGCCGACGGCCACCGAGAAGGCCTGCAGGTCGAGCGGCTTGTCGAAGTAGGCGTCCGCCCCGAGGGCGAAGCACTCCCCCTTGGTCTGGGCGCCCAGCCTGGCGCTGACCACGAACACTGCGATCCCGGCGGTGCGGGGATCGGAGCGGATCTCGAGCAGCAGGTTGCGGCCGTCGCCATCGGGCAGGATCAGGTCCAGAATGACCAGGGCAATGGACCCGAGCGCCAGCCGGGCGCGGGCCGCCGCCGCCGTGCCGACCACCTCGATCCGTCGTCCCGCGGCCCGCAGGGTAGCCTGGAGGGTGGTACAGAAGATCGGATCGTCCTCCACGACCAGGACGACCTGCTCGCCGAGCCGCCGGTCGAGCGACTCGGTGGGGAGCTGGTCGACGAAGGCGGTCGCCAGGGGAGCAATCTCCCCGGGCGAGGCACCGAAGATCTGTTCCGCAAGCTGACGCAGCTCCGGCCGCCCCTCCGCCACTCCGGAATCGAGCACGGCCAGGACCAGGCGGTGGATCGAGGCGACGGGATCGTCCCCGGCGGTGGGGCGCGCGTCTTCCAGCTCCGCGATCGCCGACCTGAGGGTGGCGGACAAGGAGCGGATGGGCGGGCGGACCGGTCCGCGACCGGAGCCGGGAGACGGGGAGTCGGGACTCGACATGCCCGAATTATCGGCGGGAGCACCTGCGGGACTGAGCGGCCGGAGGGCGGAAGGGCGGAAAGGCGGCAACCTTCCCGCCCTCCCGCCTGTCCGCCTCCCCGCCATGCTCGATCACCGCCGTATAGTCGGTGCATGGCCTTGAACGCCGACGAAACGTCGGTAGATTTGCCGCTTGGCCGAACGATTGCCGCTATCCACGGAGCGCTCCATGCTCGACGCCACCGACCTCTCCATCCTCGAGCTGCTCCAGGCCAACGCCCGCATCAGCAACGCCGACGTCGCCCGCAAACTGGACATGGCTCCGTCCGCCATCCTCGACCGGATCCGCAAGCTGGAACAGCGCGGGGTGATCCGCGGCTACACCACCCGCATCGATGCCGCCGCCGTCGGTCTCGGCCTCACCGCCTTCATTCTGGTGCGGACCGAGGAGCGGGTCGGCTCCGGGGCCATCGGGCAGGCCTTGGCCCGCATCCCGGAGGTGCAGGAGCTGCACCATGTCGCCGGGCCGGACTGCTACCTGGTGAAGGTCCGCGTGGCCGACACCGAGGGGTTGAGCCGCCTCCTGCGCGAGCGCTTCGGCCGCCTCAAGGGCGTGCGCAACACCCGCAGCACCATCGTGCTCAGTACCGTGAAAGAAACGGCAGCCCTGCGGCTGCCCGAGCCGGAGGGAGCGGCGCATGACGCCTGAAGCGGCGCGCCAGGCGCGGACCCGGCTGATGGCGGCCTTCGCCGCCATCTACATCATCTGGGGCTCGACCTACCTCGCGATCGCCTTCGCGATTCACACCCTGCCGCCCTTCCTGATGGCGGCCGGGCGGTTCCTCCTTGCCGGCGGGGCGCTGTACCTGTGGGCCCGCTGGCGCGGTGCTCCGGCGCCGCGCTCCTCCCAGTGGATGTGGGCGTTCCTGCTCGGCGGGCTCTTCTTCCTGATCGGCAATGGCGCGGTGGTGTGGGTGGAGCTGCGGATGTCCTCGGGGCTCACCGCCCTCATCGTGGCCATGGTGTCGGTCTGGACGGCGCTGCTCGAATGGCTCCGCCCCGGCGGCTGCCGTCCTGCCGGAATGGTACTGGTCGGCATCCTCCTCGGGTTCCTCGGTGTCGCCCTGCTGGTGCTTCCCGGTGGCTCAGGGGCGGGTCATGCCGACCCCGCCGGCGTCCTCCTGCTGATGTGCTCGACCTTCGCCTGGGCGCTCGCCTCGGTGTTGAGCCGCACCGCCGACCTGCCCGATAACGCGCCCCTCACCTCCGGCATGGAGATGCTGGCCGGCGGCGTGCTGCTGCTGCTCGCCAGCGGGGTGGCGGGGGACTGGGCCCGGTTCGTCCCCTCGGCGGTAACGACCAAGTCGTTCGTGGCGTTCCTGTACCTGGTGATCTTCGGGTCGCTGGTGGCCTTCACCTGCTTCGCCTGGCTGCTCAAGGTCACATCTCCGAACAAGGTCTCGACCGCCGGCTACGTGAACCCGATGGTCGCGGTGTTTCTCGGCTGGGCCTTCGGCGGAGAGAGCCTGTCGACCCGCTCCTTCCTTGCGTCACTGGTCATCGTGGCCGCCGTGGTGCTGATCATCACCGGACGGGAGTTCGCCCCCCGGCTGCCACGAACCGCCCCCCCGGTCAGCGAGGCCGAGGGACTGACGCGGCGCGACAAAGTCGTGACTTGACCATGGGGCCGCTGTGCCCCTATCCTCCATCCATGATGCTCGCCGCCCTCCGCGCTCCGTGTCTCACCGCCGCCTGGCCCAATAATCGGGTGGGCAATTGGAGTTTCTGCTGAGGAGAGTGGGCGCCGTTGACTGGTTGTTTCCCGTGCGGCCCGCTCCCTCGGAGCGGGCCGTCCTGCTTTAATGCCCCGCCATGCGCGGGAACTGGAGCCCTCCGTGACCGCCCGTCCGGTACTGTCTTCCGCCGGGGTGGAATCCGACCAGCTGGTCGAGCTATCCACCCTGTACGAGCTGAGTGAAGTCCTCGCCTCCGCCCCCTCGCTGCACGAGGGGCTCGGGCAGGCGATGCGCATGCTGAACCGCTACCCCGGCGCGCTCCGCGGGGCCCTCACCCTGCTGGATGACGAAACCGGTGAGCTGTACATCGAGGCGGCGCTCAACCTCTCGGACCATGCCCGGCTGGCGCGCTATCGCCTGGGCGAGGGGATCACCGGTGAGGTGGTGGCTACCGCCCGATCCATCGTGGTGCCGGACGTGGAGCGGGAACCCCGCTTCCTGCACCGCACTGTTCGTCGGATTGCGGATCACGGCGAGGCGGTGAGCTTCATCTGCGTCCCGATCCTGCTGGATCACCGCCCGGTGGGGGCGATTTCGGTGGATCTTCCCTGCCGGCTGGTGCGGGACGCCAACCACCTGCTCCGGTTCCTGACCGTGGTGAGCTCGCTGGTCGCCCTGGCACTCCGCACTCAGCGCCCCGCCGAAGCGGCCAGGAAGTCGCTCGAACAGGAGAACCAGACCCTCAAGCGGGAACTGCGCGAGCGGTACGACTTCGACCACTTGGTGGGGACCAGCGGACCGATGCGGGACGTGCTGGCCCAGGTGGCTCAGGTGAGCGCAACGAGTACCTCCGTGCTGCTCCGGGGCGAGTCCGGCACCGGCAAGGAGCTGGTAGCTCACGCCATCCATTACAACAGCGACCGGGCCACCGGTCCCTTCATCAAGGTGAATTGCGCCGCCCTCCCGGAGACGCTCATGGAGTCGGAACTGTTCGGCCATGAGAAGGGAGCCTTCACCGGGGCCCATGCCCGGAAGAAGGGACGTTTCGAGCTGGCCCACGGCGGGACCCTGTTTCTGGACGAGATCGGCGAGCTGAGTCAGTCGACCCAGGTCAAGCTGCTCCGGGTGCTCCAGGAGCGGGAATTCGAGCGGGTGGGGGGGAACGAGGTGCTCCGGGTTGACGTCCGGCTGATCGCGGCGACCGGCCGCAACCTCGAGCAGGCCATAGCCGAACGGGGGTTCCGGGACGATCTGTACTACCGGCTGAATGTCTTCCCCATCTTCCTTCCTCCGCTCCGCGACCGGAAGGCGGATATCCTGCTCCTGGCGGACCACTTCGTGAACCAGTACGCCCGATCCCACCGGAAACCGGTCAAACGGATCACTACACCGGCCATCGACATGCTGATGCGGTACCATTGGCCCGGCAACGTGCGGGAGCTGGAGAATGTGATCGAGCGGGCGGTGGTGGTGTGCGACGGGGTGGCGATCCACGGCCGGCACCTGCCACCGACCCTGCAGACCCCGGAGGCCGCCGGGACCACACCGGGTTCACTGAAGGCGGCGGTGGGCCAGCTGGAGCGCGACCTGCTCCAGGACGCCCTCAAGACCACCCGTGGGTCCGTGGCCGAGGCCGCCCGGATGCTGGCGACGACCGAGCGGATCCTGCGGTACAAGCTGCGGAGGTATCAGATCGTGCCGTCGAGGTTCGCCTGACAATTGTGTAGCCGGCGCACCCGGTGCGAACAAAGCTGTCGGGACGTCCATCACACCA
The DNA here is from genome assembly GCA_041499215.1 of Gemmatimonadota bacterium. Lineage (GTDB taxonomy): Bacteria > Gemmatimonadota > Gemmatimonadetes > Gemmatimonadales > GWC2-71-9 > JADJOM01. The sequence goes on from JBGQJV010000130.1 coordinate 4,923, forward strand.
ACAACCTGGACCCTCGGCCGGGCCTTCGAGCGGAACCGCAACAGCAGCATGCGGTTCCGCTCTTGTCTTTGGCCGCGGACAAGGGCTTCAAGACCACGGCACAGGTCTTGTCCTAGTCTCCGGTGAACCTGAGCTGGAGCACTCCATGCGCCGGACCGTTCTGCCGTTCGCCTTAGCCCTCTCCGCGGTGGCCCCGCTCGAGGCCCAGCAGCCGCTGGTCCTGGCCGCGGGCCCGCACGATCGCGATCCCCTGCCGCTGGTGAGCACCGCGCTCCACGCCGCGATGCTCAAGCCGAGCTATCAGCTTCGGCTGGTGAGCGACTGGCCGCAGCTCTCGGGGGGAGGACTTGGATGCGTCAATGGCGGGCAGGAGGTGCTGGAGGGCGTGCTCGCGCAGACCTCCGACGGGGGGTACTCCGGCCAGCTGGTGCGCAAGGCGACGATCCGGTTCTGCGGGGTGCATGGAGCGGCCCACGAGGCCTGTGCCCTCACCCTGACCAGCGCCGGGACCGTGTCCGCCCGCGGGGAGGTGACGCCGGCGGCTCCGGAGTGGAGCACGCTGGAGATCGAGCTGCGCTGGCATGCCGCCGAGGGTTCATCCGACGCGGTAGTCGAGGGCGACTGCTCTGCCCAGTTCAACGACTCTGTGCGCCGGTTGTACCTGGGAGCGTCCCACACTCTGGAGTTCCCGTTGCCCACCGCCGGCGAAGGACGGCTGACCAGGCGGCTGGACGACTATGGGTGGATCGTGGATGTGAGATAGGGGTTCCGCGTTCCGCGTTCCGAGTTCCGAGTATCTCAGGCGATGTAAGCGCCGAAGGCTCGGCTCGCCGGGAAGGGAGGGTGGTATGGCTCGAGTTGGCCTCTGGGCCCGGGTGCAGGGTCCCCCCGCGCGCAGGTGTGAGCGCCGGCACCGGCGTGCTGACGCCCGCCTGCCGCGGTCGCCCCGCATCTGGTGGCCAGAGCCCTCGCGCAAGCCGGGGCGCAGGCCCAACGGCTGAGGCGGACTCGTTAGGGCGGGGAAGACAGCTGAAGCGGTGCGAAGTTCTCTCGTGTCTACTGTTCTCCCGCCCGTCCGCCGGTCCGCCCGTCCGCCTTCATTGACGGCCCGACAGGAAACATCATCTTGTGATGTCTCTCCTATCGGAGCCGTTTTTTCATGCTGTCCACCAGGGTTCTGGCTGCGCTCGCAGTCGCCGTGGTCGCTGCCGAGCCGCCGACGGCTCTGCAGGTGCTCTCGTCGTCTCCCACCGTCGAGGCGCCGCTCACCGCCTCCATCCAGATCATCTTCGACCGGCCGGTGGCGGGATCGCTCGACCGGACGGTGGATCCGGCCGCAATCCTCTCGATCGATCCGAAGATCTCCGGCCGAGCCGAGTGGCGTGACCCGGTAACCCTGCGGTTCCTGCCGACCGACCCGCTCAAGCCGGGTCAGAGCTACACGGTCACCGTCGCCAACAGCTTCGAGGCGATGGACGGCAGCCGGCTGGAGAAGCCCTACAGCTACAGCTTCGCGGTGACCGGCCCGCGGCTCCTGGCGGGGCTCCCCGTTTCGGAGAGCGAGCATCCCAACTGGCTGACCCCCAAGGTCACCTTCGACCTGGTGTTCGGGGCCGAGCTCGATCGGAACACCCTTCGCGGGCTGGCGTACCTCGATTTCAATCAATCCTGCTCCAGCCCCGGCGTTATCAAGCTCAACCCGTCCGCCCAGCGACCGATCGGCGACAAGGACCCGTGGCAGTACCGTGAGGCGGGAGGCTGGGAGCGGGATCGGGCCGCCGACAAGTACCGCAGGGTGGTGACCCTGGTGCCGGAGCGGCCACTGCCGCTTGCCTGCTCCGGCGACCTGGTCGTTCCCACCGTCGTGGATCCGGAGGGCACCAAGCCATTCGCCCGCTGGGGGTTCTCCACGTACGGCAGGTTCGAAATGGTCCGGGCAGACTGTGCCGGCGAGGCCAGCAACTGTCCCGCCGGAGGAATCCGGGTCCACTTCACCACGCCGGTGAAAGGCGCGGAGGTGCAACGCCGCCTGACGGTGCTTCCCGCGGTGCCGTTCACCATCTCCGATACCACCGAGGAGTCGAACGAGTGGTACCTGGAGACCCAGCTCGTCCCCCACACCGCCTATGCCGTCATCGCCGACACCGCGACGCGGGATGTGTTCGGGCAGCGCATCACCGGCAACCCCGCCTCCGGTTTCCGCACGACCGGGTACGCTCCGCTGGTGGAGCACGAGTACGGCCGGATGACGGTGGAGCGGGCAGGTTTCGGGACCCTTGCGGTAAAGCACGTGAACGTCGACACACTCACCATCACCACCGCGCCGGTGCCCGATGCCCTGATCGCGGGGATGCTCCAGTACAGCCGGTGGAACCGGGATGACAGTTCCCTGGCGCGGGTGCTCAAGGGCGCGGTCACCCGCAAGGTGGCGGTGCCCGGCCCGCCCGACCGGGTGCGAATCTACGGAGTGAAGCTGCCGGTCTACAACGCCCAGCGTCCCGGCTCGCCGGTGCTGCAGCTGGTGAAGGTCACCAGCCCGACCCTGTCACCCGAATGGCAGGAGAACCAGCCATTCGCCGTGGTGCAGGTGACCGATCTCGCGGTGCACGCCAAGATCGGACTCGCCGAGGGAGTGGTGTGGGTGACGGGAGTGAACGACGGTCGGGCCCGGGCCGGGGCCCAGGTGACGCTGTACGACACCCGGGGCCGCATTCGTGCGTCCGCCCGCACCGGTCCGGACGGCATTGCCCGCCTTACCGGGTTCAAGCCGGACAGCGGTCGGGAGGAGTACGGCTTCGAGGGTTACGTCGTCAGCAAACTGGGGAATGACCGGGCGCTGACCAGCCTGAGCAGCTACGACCCCGACCTGAGCCCGTGGCGGTTCAACGTCCGGTCCGGCTACGGAAGGGAACGCCAGCCGCTGGCGGCGGCGGTATTCACCGAGCGCGGCATCTACCGTCCGGGCGAGCCCCTGTATGCCAAGGCAATCGTCCGGAGTGGCACCCTCGGTACGCTCACGCCGCCGTCTCGGACCGACAGCATCCACTGGGTCTTCAATGATCGGGAGGGCGGCGTCCTCAAGGAGGCCACCACCGCGCCCTCGGCCTTCGGCACCGCCGATCAGACCCTTCAGCTTCCGGCCGACCTTCCGCTCGGCTACTACAGCATCTCGGTAGAGCAGAAGCGCAACGGCCAGTGGCTGGCGCTCGCGAATGCCTCGTACCGGGTGGCGGAGTACCGTCCACCCGAGTTCCTGGTCGATGTCTCCGGCGATAGCGGCGCCCGCTTCCCGGGCGATAGCGCCACAGCCCGGGTAGAGGCCCGCTACCTGTTCGGGGCGCCGATGGCCCGCGCCGCCCTCACCTGGGTGGCCCGGCAGACCACGATGGACTTCTGGAGCCTGCAGATCCCTAACACCGACGGCTTCTACTTCGGCGAGAACGGGTGGTGGTGGGAGGAGGAGAACCGCGCGGGCACCCAGGTAATCGGCCAGGGGGTAGACACCCTGGATGCCGCCGGCCACAGCAGTATCCGGGTCGGGCTGATGCCGCCGGCTAAGGGGCGCCCGGCCCGGGCCACCATCGAGGCCTCGGTGACCGATGTGAACCGGCAGGCGGTAGGCGGCGCCACCTCGTTCGTGGTGCATCCCTCTTCCTTTTATATAGGGGTCAAGCCGGAGGGGCAGAGTTACTTCTGGACCGCGGGCCAGGCCCAGGCGGTATCGGTGATCGCGGTCCGGCCCGGTGGCGAACGGCTTGCCGGGGTGAAGGTGGCGGGAACGATCGTCCGCCAGGAGTGGCATCGAGTGCACCGGACCCGCGGGGGATACAGCGAGGTCTATGGCGAGTGGGTCTCCGACACGGTGGCCACCTGCAGGGTTGTGACTCTGTCGGGCCAGACGCCGGCCCAGTGCCGGTTCACACCCCCATCGGGCGGTAGCTACATCCTCGGGTTCACCAGCGAGGACGAGGCTGGTCGGCCGGTCTCCAGCAGCGTCTACCGCTGGGCCACTGGCACCGACTGGGTCCCGTGGAGCGACGAGACCCAGTTCAAGATGGACGTCATCCCCGACAAGAGCCGCTATTCCGTCGGGGATACCGCCTCGGTGCTGTTCGCTTCGCCGTTCACCGACGCCGAGGCCTGGATCACGGTGGAACGGGAGGGCCTGATCGAGCAGCGCAGGATGCGGCTCACCTCCGGGTCGACCACGCTCAAGTTCCCGGTGGTGGAGGCCTGGGCACCCAACGCCTTTGTCTCGATCGTGGTGGCGCGCGGCCGGAGCGCCAAGCCGGGACCGCTGGACGACCCCGGCCGCCCTACCATCCGGGTGGGCTACACCGAACTGCGGGTGACACCCGAAGTGAAGCGACTCAACGTGTCGGTCAAACCGGCGCTGGCCGAGTATCGCCCGGGCGACACCGCCCGGGTGGAGCTGAAGGTGGTAGACCGTGCGGGGAAGGGGCAGCGGAGCGAAGTGACCCTGTGGGCAGTGGACGAAGGAGTCCTCGCCCTCACCGGGTACCGGACCCCAGACCCCATCGACCTGCTCTATGCGCCCCGTGGCCTCGGACTCCGGCTCTCCAGCAACCTGACCACCGTCGCTCCGCAGGTGCCGGAAGGAGAGAAGGGCGGGCGGGCGCCGGGCGGTGGAGGTGGTGCGGGGGAGAGCGAGGTCTTCCGTTCGCAGTTCAAGACCACCGCTTTCTTCCTCGGCAGTGTGGTCACCGATTCTGGCGGGGTGGCAACCGCCAGGGCGAAGCTGCCTGACAACCTCACGACCTTCCGGGTGATGGCGGTGGCGGTCACAACCGGTGACCGCTACGGAAACGGGGAATCTCCGATGCTGGTCACCCGGCCGCTGCTGGCCCGGCCGGCGCTGCCGCGGTTCCTCCGCGAGGGGGACAGGTTCTCCGCCGGAGTCGTCGTGAACCAGCGGGCCGGCGGAACACCCAACGTCAAGGTGGAGGCCACGGTCCAGGGGACCCAGCTGGTGGGAGACGCGACCAGCACGGCCCGGCTCGAGGCGGGACGGGGCAAGGAAGTGCGCTTCGACTTCCGCCAGCCGGGTCAGGGTCCGCTCGGTTCGGCCGACAGCGCCACATTCCGGTTCAAGGTGACCGGCGCGGGAGACGCTGACGCGGTGCAGAAGCGGCTTGGGGTAAAGCCGGCATTCCGCCCACGCGCATGGACGGTAGCCGGCGTCCTGGCCGATACCGCGACGGCCGAGCTGGTGCTCCCGGACGGCATCGACCCCGATCGTTCCCGGCTGCAGCTGACCCTGGGGGCGTCACCGCTGAGCATCATCCAGGGAATGACCTGGCAGCTGAGAGTCTATCCCTACTATTGCACGGAACAGACCTCCAGCGCCGCCCAGCCGCTCATCGCGCTGTACCGGGCGCAGCAGGGTCTCAAGGGGGTCACGCTGCTGCCAGGCGATCCCAGGCGGGACATTGAACTGGCGGTGAGCCTGCTGACCCGCCGGCAGCGGCCGGACGGAGGCATCGGGTACTGGAGCGCCAGTGACTGGACCACACCCTGGCTCAGCGCCTACGCTGGGGTGACCCTGCTCGAGGCGCGATCCGTGGGCGTCACGGTCAGTGACTCGGTCCTGGCCAGGCTGGCGGACTACCTGCGTAACGCGCTCAAGAATCCGATCCCGGTGCGGGCTCCGGTTATCGGCTGGTACCAGGCCGTGGAGGCCCAGCTGTCCGATCAGGTGGCGGCCGCCGACTTCCTGAGCCGGTTTGGCCAGCCCGAGCTTCCGGCGGAGAACGAGCTGCTCCGGAACGCGGCTCAGCTCGCCTGGGAGGATCGGGTGCAGCTGGCCGAGATGCTGGCGCGCAGGCGGGCGGTGAAGGCGGCGCGCACTCTGTTGCAGCCCGCCTGGAGCGCGGTGAAGGTGGAAGGCCGCCGGGCAGTGGTGCCGGAGGAGGCCCGGAACTGGCGGCACTACTTCTACTCCCGGGTCCGGCCTACCGCCCGGCTCCTCACCGCGACGCTGGCTGTGGACTCGACCAACGCGCTGCTCGGTCCGCTGGTGGAAACCCTGGTGCAGCAGGGTCGGGCGGGGGAATCGCTCGACCCGTGGAACACCCAGGACTATGCGGCCACGGTCTCCGCGCTGGTGGCGTTCGACCGTGTGGTGCGAGGCGGTGCCGCCCGGAGCTTCTCGGTGCTGTCGGGCAGCAGGACGCTGTTCACCCGCACCGGCGGGACGATGCCGGTGCCCGCCCCCACCGCTCCCGGCCGGCCGGCGATCCGGCCGGCCCCGTCCATCGCGGACTCCGCGCTGCCACTCACGGGGCTCCTCTCCAACCTCGCCGGCGGCAGGCGGGGGCTCCGGCTTTCACTGGCCTCGCCAGGCAGCGGCTCACCGATCTACTACTACCTCACGGTCTCCGAGGTGCCGAAGGAACGCCCGGTGAATCCGGAGGACCAGGGGATCAAGCTGGAGCGCTGGTACGAGAAGTACGATTCCCCGAACCCGGTGGTGAGTGTTGCCGCCGGCCAGCTGGTGCGGGTACGGCTCCGGATCACCGTCCCTGCCGACCGCCAGTTCGTGGTGGTGGACGACGCGCTTCCCGCCGGCCTGGAGGCCGTGGATCTGAGTCTCCGCACGGCCAGCCTGGCGCCGGGCCCGGGGGTCGACCAGAAGTCCCCCTATCTGAGCCAGGAGCAGGCCGAGGGAGAGGGCGGGGAAGGAGAATCCAATGACGAGGCCGGCTGGTACTACGGCAGCTGGGACAGCGGCTGGTGGTCACCCTTCGACTACAAGGAGATGGGTGACGCGCGGGTGCTCTACTCCGCCACGGTACTGTGGAAGGGCACCTACACCATGACCTACATCGCGCGCGCCACCACGCCGGGTGTGTTCGTGCG
>JBGQJV010000131.1:0-11782 GCA_041499215.1 Gemmatimonadota bacterium
GCGATCGGCTTCTCGCCCGGCTACAGCATCCTCACCGAGGCGGAGCTGGTCGGCACCGACTCGCTGGGTCCGGCCGACACCGTGTCGCTGGCGGATGCGATGCGGAGCGCCGTCACGGCCAATCTCGATCTCAAGGCCGCCGACCTCGCGGTGGAGTCGGGTGCGCAGAATGTGCGCCTTGCCCGCTCCAGCCTGCTCCCGGAGATCGAGAGCCGGTTCGGCGGCACGGTGACGCGCGAGAAGACCGCGGCGGCGAGCCTGGGCCAGCAACCCGAGCGGGTACTCAACGGAGGGCTCTCCTTTTCCGTGCCGTTGTACTCGGACCAGGCCTGGGCCGGCTACAGCTCGGAGCGACGGCTGCAGCAGGGCCGCGAAGCCCAGCGCGAGCAGGCCCGGCTCGACGTGGTCCTCGATGCGGCGCGGGCGTACATCAACGTGCTGCAGGCCCGCACTCTGGCCGACGTGCGGCGGTCGAACCTCTACCGCACTCGCTCCAACTTCGAGACGGCGCGGGTCCGCGAGGGTGTGGGGAGCACCAGCCGGGCCGACCTCTACCGCTGGCAGGGCGAGGTGGCCACCGCCCGGCGGGACGTGATTGCGGCGGAGAGCCAGGTGCAGGTCGCGACGCTGGAGCTCAGACGGGTGCTCGACCGGCCGCTCGACCGGCCGCTGGCCCAGCGGCCCGTGACGCTCGGCGATCCCGCGCTCCTGGCGCAGGACTCGACAGTTCTGACCTGGTTCGGCGACCCGGCGCGCTATGCGGTGCTGACCCGGTTCCTGGTGGGCGAGGCAGTCCGAGTCTCGCCCGAGCTGGCGCGCGCGGATGCGGTGATCGCGGCCCAGGAGCGGCAGCGCACCGCCGCCGGGCGAGCCCTCTGGATGCCGACGCTTTCGCTCCAGGGCGGGCTCGACAACGTCTTCAGCCGGGACGGCGCCGGCAGCACCGCGCCGACACTGCCGGGCGGGGTCACCCTTGGCGCCGGCCCCGACCTGCGGTGGCAGTTCCGGGTCGAGGCGTCGCTGCCGCTATTCACCGGGTTCAGACGCACGGCCCGGCGGGCGCAGGCGGGCATCGACCTCGAACAGCTCAAGGTGGAGCGCGCCAGCGCGGCGCAGGCGGTAGAGCAGCGGGTTCGGGCCGCGCTGGAGACGGCCGCCAGCAGCTACGCGGCGATCGCGCTCACCCGCGAGGCATCCGACGCCGCGAGCCGCAACTACGAGCTGGTGAGCGACGCCTACGCGCGCGGCACCACCTCGATCACCGCACTGATCGACGCCCAGAACGCGGCCGAGAACTCGGCCGAGGGGGCGGCGAACGCGGTGCACGACTTCCTGCTGGACCTCATGCGGGTCGAGCGTGCGATGGGTGACTTCGGTGTCCTACGCCCGGCCGAGCAGCAGCAGGCCTTCCTGGAACAGCTTCACATTCTCGAGGAGCAACGATGAGCCGGACGCATTGGATCGCCGCCGTGGCCCTGGCCGCGGCCGCCTGCGGGGGCGAGGCGCCCCCGCCTGCGCCACCCCTGCCGGTGACCGTGGTGCAGGTCGGCGGGACGCCTCAGGATCCCGGCGCGACGCGCTACAGCGGCGCGATCAAGGCCGACGAATCCGTGGACCTGGCGTTCCGGGTGAGCGGCATCGTGGAGGCGATTACCCAGGTGCGCGGGGCCGACGGCCGCCTCCGCGCGATCCAGGACGGCGACCGCGTCCGCAAGGGACAAGTGCTCGCCCATCTGCGGGAGATCGAGTACCGCGACCAGGTGGCCGACGCTGACGCCGTCTTGCGCCAGGCCCGGGCGGACTACGAACGCGTCTCACAGTTGTACGAGAACCGCTCGACCAGCCGGGCGGATTACGACGCCGCCTACGCCCGCTACACCGCGGCCCAGGCCCGGCGGAGCCTGGCGGCGGTCTCGCTGGGCGACGCCACGCTGCGGGCGCCGCTCGACGGGGTGATCCTGCGCCGCTCGGCGGAAGTCGGCTCGCTGGCGGGGGCGTCAGTACCGGCGTTCAGTCTCGCGGCCACCAGCGTGGTGAAGGTGGTCTTCGGGGTGCCGGACGTGGTTGTCGCGCGGCTCAAGCTCGGCCAGACCATCCCGATCCAGGCCGAGGCCCTGCCGGGCGTCTCGCTCCGGGGGCGGATCACTCGTATCTCGCCCTCGGCCGATCCCAACAGCCGCGTGTTCGAGATCGAGGCCGCGCTGCCCAATCCCCAGGGCCGGCTCAAGGTGGGCATGCTCGCCACCCTGCGGCTGGGGGACGAGGCCGCGGATCCGGCGGTGGTCGTGCCGCTCGCGGCCATCGTGCGGCCCGCCGGCGACACGGCGACCTATGCCGTCTACGTGGTCGCGGACTCCTCGGCTACCACGGCGAGACTCCGCCGCGTTCGGCTCGGCGAGGTGAGCGGCAACCTCATTGCCGTGCGCGAGGGGCTCCGGGCGGGTGAGCGGGTCGTCGTGCGGGGAGCAACGATCGTCACCGACGGCCAGGCCGTCCAGATCATTCACTAGCGGAGCAACCGTGGCCCACATCGACGACGCGACCCTGATCGCGAAGACACGCAATTTCGCCCGCTATTTCACCGAGCAGCGCCAGGTGGCCTGGGTCGCGCTCCTGGGCACGATTCTCTGGGGGGTCGTCGGGTACCTCAAGATGCCCCAGCGCAAGGATCCCGACATCCCGGTGGTCACCGCGCTGGTGATCACCCCCTGGCCCGGCATGGATGCCCAGCGGATCGAGGACCGGGTCAGCCGGCGCATCGAGGCCGTGGTGTCGGAGAACAAGAACGTGGAGACGGTCCGGTCGGTCAGCCGGACCAACGTCTCGTACGTGTACGTGGAGCTCAAGGAGGGGATGACCGAGACCAGCGAGGTCTTCGACGATATCGCCCTCAGGCTCCAGGGGATCCGGGATCTGCCCGAGGGCGCCGGGCCGATCCAGTTCATCAAGGATTTCGGCAGCACCGCGGCGCTGATGCTCACGGTGGCGAGCCCGCGGCTGGAGGAGGTGCAGGTCTCGCTCCGCGCCGAACAGGTACGCGCCGCGATCGAGCGCGTGCGCGCGGGAGCGCCGGCGGGGAATCGGGTCACGGTGGTGTACAACTTCCCGCCCTCGATGTCGGCCCAGAGCGCGGTCCGGCCGGCGCAGCTCTACCTGGCCCAGGCGGAGCAGGACGGCATCCTGCGCGACGCCCGCCTGCTGGAGGGCCAGCAGTTCGTCGGGGTGGACGGGATCAGCGATCGTCCCGACTCCGCGATCCTTGCCCACCTGCACGGCTTCATTCAGGCCCGCCTCCGGGTGGCCGAGTTCCACCCGGATGCGTGGCGGCCGGCCATCGTGCGCGACCCGGCGACGACGCGGACCAGCCTGCTGGCCGTCGCCGGCGACAAGTACAGCTATCAGGAGCTGGAGCAGTACACCGACCTCCTCAAGCGCACCTTCCAGACCATCCCGCAGGTGACCAAGGTGGACCGCGCGGGCGTGCTGGACGAGCAGGTGACGCTGAGCTTCTCGCAGGAGCGGCTGGCCTCGTACGGGATCACCCTGGCCCGGCTGCGCGAGGTCCTGCGGGCCCGCAACGCCACGCTCGGTGGCGGCCTGATGGAAGTGGGCGACCGGACGGTGGCCCTCAACCCGAGCGGGGAGTTCCGGGACGCGCGCGAGATCGGCGGCGTCATCGTGGGCAGCTCGAGCGGTGGCGTGCCGCTCTACCTGCGCGACCTGGTGGACGTGGACCGGGAGTACCAGAACCCGCCGCGCTATCTCAACCAGTACAGCTGGCCGGACTCGGCCGGGCGCTGGCACCGGGGGCGGGCGATCACGCTCGCGCTCCAGATGCGGCCCGGGGAGAAGATCGGCCAGTTCGGCCGCGCGGTGGACTCGGCGCTGGCCGTGCTGCGGAACCGGCTCCCGCCCGATCTGATCCTGGCCCGCACCTCGGATCAGCCCCAGCAGGTCGAAGAGAACATCCACCTGCTCATGAGCAGCCTGTGGGAGGCGGTGTTCCTGGTGGTGCTGATCGCCCTCATCGGGTTCTGGGAGTGGCGCTCGGCGGTGCTGCTCGCCCTCAGCATCCCCCTCACCCTGGCGATGACGTTCGGCATGGCGTTCGCGCTCAAGATCGACCTGCAGCAGGTCTCGATCGCGTCGCTCATCATCGCGCTGGGGCTGCTGGTGGACGTCCCGGTCGTGGCCGGCGATGCCATCAAGCGCGAGCTCGACGGGGGGCAGCCGCGGATCTTCGCGAGCTGGCTGGGACCCACCAAGCTCGCCCGGGCGATGCTCTACGCGACGATCACCAACATCGTGGCGTACCTGCCGCTGCTCCTGCTCACGGGCAACACCGGGCTGTTCCTGTACAGCATGCCGATCGTGCTCACTTGCTCGCTGGTGTCGGCCCTGATCGTCTCGAGGACGTTCGTCCCGCTGCTGAGCTACTACCTCCTGCGCCCCAGCCGGTCGCGGCCCATGCCGATCGCGGAGCGCCGCCGGAGGGGCTTTACCGGCTGGTACTTCCGGGTAGGCAGCTGGGCCATCGAGCACCGCTGGCGGGTGGCCGTCGCCTCGCTGGGCGTGCTGGTGCTGGGTGGCTGGATCATGAGCCGGCTCAAGCCCCAGTTCTTTCCCAAGGACCTCCAGTACCTCTCCTATGCCGAGGTCTGGATGCCGGAGGACGCACCGCTCAGCGCCACCCGCGTGGTCACCGACCGGGTGGAGACCCTGATCCAGCAGCATGCCCCCGAGTACTTCGAGCACCACGCCGGCAAGCATGGCAAGGGCGGGCTGGTCTCGCTCACCACGTTCATCGGCGGCGGCGGCCCGCGGTTCTGGTTCTCGTTCAGCCCCGAGCCGCGGCAGACCAACTACGCCCTGATCGTGATGCAGGGGCGGAACAAGTGGGATACCCCTGGTCTCACGCTGGCGCTGCAGGACGAGATCTCGCGGGAGGTGCCCGGGGCCCGGGTGGACGTGCGCCAGCTCGAAATGGGCCCCCCGGTCGGCGTGCCGGTCGCCATCCGGATCTTCGGGGAGGACATGCCGACGCTCCGGGCCCTGTCGGCGGACCTGATGGAGACTCTCCGCCGGAACCCGTACGCCGAGCGGGTGCACCAGGACTGGGGCGCGGAGAGCTTCGCCCTGAACGTCGCCATTGATCCCGACCGCGCCAACCGGGCCGGCCTCACCAACGCCGACGTCGCGGTCAGCACGGCGGTCGGGCTGAACGGGCTGGAGCTCACCTCGATGTACCGCGGCGACCAGATCGTGCCGGTGGTTGCCCGGCTCCGGATGGAGGAGCGCGCCCGGCTGGGCGACCTGCGCAACCTGTATGTCTACAGCTCACAGGGCGGGCAGAAGGTGTCCCTGCCGCAGATCGCCACGCTCTCGACCGAGATGCGGCAGGAACAGATCAAGCGCCGGAACCGGTTCCGCACCGTCACGGTCCAGGCATTCCCCCGGGCCGGCGCCCTGCCGTCCGAGGTGCTGGCGTACTCGGAGAAGGACATCAACCGCTTCGCGGCGAGCCTGCCCCCCGGTTTCAGGCTCGAGATCGCGGGAGAGTACGAGAAACAGCAGAAAGGCTTCGGCGAGATGACCCTCGTGCTGGCCATCAGCGTGGCGCTGATCTTCATCGCCCTCACGGTGCAGTTCCAGAACGCGATCAAGCCCTTCATCGTCTTCGTGGCCATTCCCTACGGCTTCGTCGGCGCGGTGGCAGGGCTCTGGGTGATGGGCTCCCCCTTCGGATTCATGGGATTCCTCGGGATCGCGAGCCTGGTGGGCGTGATCGTGAGTCACGTGATCGTGCTGTTCGACTTCATCGAGGAGGCGCGGGAAAAGGGCGAGGGACTCGAGGAGGCGCTGCTCGACGCCGGCATCCAGCGGCTCCGGCCGGTGATGATCACGGTCGGCGCGACCCTGTTCGCCCTGGTGCCCCTGGCGATGCATGGCGGCCCGCTGTGGGAGCCGCTGTGCTACGCCCAGATCGGCGGCCTCGCCATCGCGACCGTGATCACCCTGCTGCTGGTCCCGGTGTTCTACGCGATCGCGGTGAAGGATCTCAAGGTCGTGCGGTGGGAGGCGTGAGTATGACTTACCCCACCGGCACTTCCTGGGAGCGGCCATGACCGCGTTCAACCTCCTCCGGCACCGCAGTGCCTCCCCCCTCGCCGCCAGGGGGGCGCGCTCAAGCGAGTTGAGTCTCCCGGCCGAGGTGCTGGCCCAGACCGGCAGCCGGGTCTTCGCCGTCGGCGTGGCCTTCGCCGTGCTCTGGTCGGTCCCCCTGGTGCTCTTCCTGCTGATGGCCCCGCACGTCCCCAGCCTGCCGATGCTGACGGAGCGGTTGTGGCCGATGCCCGGGGCCGCCTTCGCCGGCATGGGCCTCGCTGTCTCCCTCCTGCTGGTGATCCTCTCACCCCGGCTCAGCGCCCGGCCCAAGGTCCACCTCTTCCTGAGCTCAGCCTTCCTGGTTGTCATCGCGTTGCTGTTCGGCCTCCTGGAGTACTGGGTTCCGGAATTCAACCACTTGCCGCCGACCTTCATCGGGGTGGCGATCCTGGCCTACTCCTCCATCGTCCCGAACACGCCGGGGCGTACCCTGGCGGTGGGTCTCCTGGCGGCCACCATGGCCCCCCTGGCGCTCATGGTCACGCTGCTGCGTGGAGTGCGGGTGGAGGCGAACTGGTTCCAGTATTTCGTCGCGTTCCTTCCCAACTACCTCTGCGCCTTTCTTGCGGTCATTCCGGCGCGGATCATTCGGCAGCTGGGGAGACAGGTGAAAGAGGCGCGGGAGCTAGGGAGCTACCGGCTGGAAGAGATCCTGGGCACGGGCGGAATGGGCGAGGTGTACAAGGCCTCCCACCAGCTGCTGGCGCGCCCCGCCGCCGTGAAGCTGATCCGTCCCGAAGTGCTGGGCGCAATCGACGCGGAGCGCGCCCGAATCATCCTGGAGCGGTTCCGTCGCGAGGCGGACGCCGCCGCCTCGCTCCGGTCGCCCCACAGCATCTCCCTGTACGACTTCGGGGTGGCCCGGGACGGGACCTTCTTCTTCGTGATGGAGCTGCTCGACGGCCTCGACCTCGAGAGTCTGGTCGAGCGCTTCGGCCCGGTGGACCCTGCCCGGACCGTGCACCTGCTGGTGCAGGCCTGCGAATCGCTGGAAGAAGCTCACCAGCGCGGCCTGATCCACCGCGATGTGAAGCCCTCCAACATCTTCACCTGTCGCATGGGCCTCGCCGTGGATTTCGTGAAGGTGCTCGACTACGGGCTGGTGAAGCATGAAGGAGAATCTTCCGGCGCCGACGCGCGCCTCACCGCGCCGGATCAGACCGCCGGCACTCCGGCGTACATGGCGCCGGAGTCCGTCCTCGGCAGCATGCCACTCGATCACCGCGCCGACATCTACGCTCTGGGCTGCGTCGCCTACTGGCTGCTGACGGGCCAGCTGGTGTTCGAAGCTCCCAACTCGATGCGGCTCATGTTCCGCCACGCCCACGATGCGCCGGTGCCACCCTCGCGCCGGAGCGAGCTGCCGATTTCTCCCGAGCTCGACCAGCTCATCCTGGAGTGTTTGGCCAAGCATCCCGACCAGCGTCCCCAGTCCGCCCTTGACCTGGCGCACCGCCTCCGTGCCACGGTGCGGCCGGAGGCGTCGTGGACCGCCGAGCGGGCCGAGCGGTGGTGGCGCAGGCACCACCCCGCGACGACCCAGCCCACGCCCACCGCGTGCGACCGGTACCTGAGTAAGAACCAGGCCGAGGTCTGGACCGCGGCGGACCTCCCGGGAAAGCAAGGGCCCGCGGCCGCCTATGCGAGGACCCTGTGAGCGGCCGGGCGATCGTCGGGCTCCTGCTCGCGGTGACCGCTGCGGCCCCCGGCGCCGCCCGGGCGCAGACGTCGGCCGGTCCCCGCGCGCTGAACGCCGCTCTCGAGGGGGTGGCCGCGCGGGTCGCTCCCACCGTCGTCCAGATCCAGGTCACCTCCTACGCACCCGTGACGGCCGGGGCGGCCGGCAGCGCCGCCTCGCTCCTCGCGACCGCGCGCAGCACCGGCTCTGGTGTGATCCTGAGCGCCGACGGGTACATCATCACCAATGCCCATGTGGTGGAGGGCGGGTGCCGCTTCCTGGTGGTGCTCGCCCGTCCCGCCGTTCCGGGCAACCCGGGCCACTCCGCCGTGCCGCCGATGCGGCAGGAGGTCACCGCCCAGCTCGTCGGGAGCGATCGCGAGACCGATCTCGCGGTGCTCAAGGTGGACCTCGGCGGCCTTCCCTTCGCCAGTCTGGGCGACTCCGACTCGCTCGTGCCGGGCCGCCTGGTCCTCGCCTTCGGCAGCCCTCTGGGCCTCAACAACTCGGTCACCATGGGGGTGGTGAGCGCCCTGGGCCGCCAGCTCCGTGACGAAGACCGGATGCTCTACATCCAGACCGATACGCCGATCAACCCGGGCAACAGCGGGGGACCGCTGGTGGATCTGAACGGGACGGTGGTCGGGATCAACACCCTGATCGCGAGCCAGTCGGGCGGAAGCGAGGGGATCGGCTTCGCGGCGCCGAGCAACATCGTGCGCCACGTGTACGAACAGCTCCGGCAATGGCACCGGGTCCGCCGGGGGGAGATCGGGGTCTTCGCCCAGACCGTCACTCCCGCACTGGCCTCCGGGCTGGGGCTTCCGCGGGAGTGGGGCGTGGTGCTCGGCGATGTGTACCCCGATGGCCCCGCCGACCGCGCCGGGCTCCGGCAGGGCGACATGATCTACTCGCTCGATGGCAAGCCGATGGAGAACGGTCGTCAGTTCGACGTGAACCTGTACCGCAAGGCCATCGGCCAGCCGGTGACGCTCGAGGTGGTCCGGGGCCCGGAGCACCTGATGCTGCGGGTGCCGGTGGTGGAGCGGCGGGACGAGGCGGCGCTGTTCAGCGACCTCGTAACCCCGGAAAAGAACCTGATTCCGCGCCTCGGCGTCCTGGGTCTCGATCTCACGCCCGCCCTGGCCCAGATCGTTCCCGGCGTGCGCGCACCCCACGGCATGGTGATCGCCGCGGTGGCGGGTGATGCGGTGGCCGGCCTCGAACCGGGCGACGTGGTGTACGGCCTCAACGGCGCGCCGGTGGCGGGCCTCGAGGAGCTGCGCACCCGACTGGCCGCCTTCCCCCCGGAGCGCGTGGCCGTGCTGCAGGTGGGCCGGCAGGGCCAACTCCACTTCATCACGGTGACACTAGAATGACCACCCTTCCGTCCGTCCGCCCCGCGATCCTGGTTCTCGCGCTCCTTGCGCTGGTCTGCCTCGGACCCACGCCCGCGGGCGCCCAATCCGGCGCGACCGACACGATCGCCGCCGGCCCGGAGTATCAGGCCGGCGGGCTGCACCGCCTCTTCTTCGGCAGCTCGTACCGCGCCATCTGGACCACCCCCTTCGAGGCGCCGGTCCTGGACCTCGCGACCTACGCTGGAGGTCTCACGCCCGTCGCCCGCAGCGGCGGCCAGCAGACCCGCGGGCTCCGGCTCCGCTCGCCCGATGGTCACGAGTTCTTCTTCCGCTCGCTCGACAAGGACCCGTCTACTGTCCTCCCGCCGGATCTGTACGAGACGGTGGCAGGTGACGTGCTACGCGACCAGACCAAGTCGGCACTACCGACCGCGCCGCTGGTCGTGGCGCGGCTCCTAACCGCCGCCGGGATTCCTCACGACGACCTCACGATCGTGGTGCTGCCCGATGATTCGCTGCTGGGTGAGTTCCGTCTCGCCTTCCGGGGGCTGGTCGGCACCCTGGAGGAGCGGGTAGGCGGGAAAGGGCCCGCGGCGCACTGGCACGGCGCGGTGGAGGTGATCGACAGCGACTCGCTCGAGGCCCGCACCACCCGCTCCACCGCCGACCGGGTCGATGCCCGCGCCTTCCTCAAAGCGCGCCTGTTCGATGTGATGATCGGTGACTGGGACCGGCACCGCGACCAGTGGCGCTGGGTGCGCTTCGACGACCGCGAGCCGCGGGCCTGGCAACCGGTGCCGCTCGATCGCGATCAGGCCTTCGCGAAGTTCGATGGTCCCCTGCTCGCCCTCGGCCGTCAGTCGGGCTTCCCGCAGCTCACCAACTACGGCCCGGGCTATCCGGGGATGGTGGGCGCCACCTGGAACGGCCGTGACCTCGACCGCCGATTCCTGGTGGGACTGGAGCAGCCGGTGTGGGACTCGATGGCGCGGGCCCTGGCCGCGGAGCTGACCGACAGCGTGATCGCCGAGGCGGTACGCGCCCTGCCGCGCGAGCATTACGCGCTTGTGGGCCCCACCCTGGAGCGGTGGATCGTGGCACGCCGGGATGCGCTGCCGGTGGCGGCGGGGCGCTTCTACCGTCTGCTCGCCGCCGAAGTCGATGTGCACGCGACCAACGGCAGTGATCGGGCCAGCGTGAGCCGGCTCACCGACGGGGCGGTCCAGCTCTCGCTCACCGCGGACGGTGACTCTGCCGCCTATTTCGAGCGGCGCTTCAACCGGGGGGAGACCCGCGATCTGCGGATCTTCCTCGAAGGTGGTGCCGATTCCGCGACGGTGCGGGGATCCGGAGGTGGGATCACCATCCGGGTGCTGGGCGGCGAGGGAAACGACCAGCTGGTGGACTCGGCCCGCGGTGGTCCGCTGTACTTCTACGACGACTCCGCCGGCGCGGCAACGACCGCGGGGTGGGGCGCCGATGTGGACCGCCGCCCCTGGGTCCTTCCTCCCCGACGGCGCCCCACCGAGCTGCCCCCTCGCGACTGGGGAACCCGAGAGCAGTACCTCATCTGGGGCAGCGCCGGTCCCGACATGGGCCTCTTCCTCGGTGGCGGATACGCCTTCAGCCGGTACGGCTTCCGCAAGCTTCCCTTCGCCTACCGCCACCGGATCCGGGCCGGCTTCGCCACCGGAGCCGGGGCCTTCCGGGTCGACTACCTGGGCGAGTACCACCGGGAAAACTCCGGGGTCACCGCCCAGCTCGATCTGCGCGCTTCAGGCATCGAGGTGATCCGATTCCACGGTTTCGGCAACGATACCAAGGCGCCCCGAAGCGACGAGTTCTACCGGGTGACCCAGAATCAGTACCGGGTAGCACCCAGCCTCATGGTGCCGCTGACCCCGCGGCTCCGGTTCACCATCGGGCCGGAGTTGACCTACGTCTCCACCGACCGGCGGCCGGGGCGCTTCCTGGCCACGATCAATCCCTACGGTGTGGGCGATTTCGGCGAGCTGGGTGCACGGGCCAGCGTCGCCTTCGACAGCCGGGACCATTCTCTAGGCCCCACCCGTGGCGTAAGCCTGGAGCTGGGCGGCGCGGTGCATCCGGACCTGTGGGACGTGCGCAAGCCCTTCGGCGAGGCCTGGGGCATTGCCACGGCCGCGCTCACGGCTCACCTGCCGCTCGAGCCCACGCTGGCGCTTCGGGCCGGTGGCCGGAAGCTCTGGGGCGAGTATCCCTTCTTCGAAGCCGCCTTCATCGGCGACCGCAATACGGTGCGTCTGGGCAGCGAGCAGCGCTACGCCGGCGATGCTTCGGCCTACGGCACCGCCGAGCTCCGGCTCTCCCTCACCCGGATGACCCTGGTTGTGCCGGCTGACGTCGGGATCTTCGGCCTGGCCGACGCCGGCCGGGTGTTTCTCGACGGAGAGTCTTCCGACACCTGGCATTCGGCGTTCGGCGGCGGCATCTGGGTCGGGTTCCTGAGCCGGGCCAACACGCTGTCCGCCGCGATTGCCAAGGGCAAGGAGCGGACCCGGCTCTATCTGCAGGCCGGCTTCGGGTTCTAGCCCGTGAC
>JBGQJV010000132.1:0-11705 GCA_041499215.1 Gemmatimonadota bacterium
CGGGTAGTTCGCGCCAAGGACCTCCGGGCTGGTGTCCACATGTACCAGGCGGTCCGGTGGAATGACCAGCCCGTACCCGCAGGTGCCGTTGTGACCCAGCTTGGCCCCGAGCACCAGAACCAGATCGGCCGCGGCGAACAGCTGGTTTAGCACCGCCGGTTCGCTCCTGAGACCATCGAACCCCATCGCGAGCGGATGGTCCTCGGGCAGGGTTCCGCGTCCGGCCGCGGTTGTTACCACCGGTGCCTGGAGACCCTCGGCCAGCCGGGTGAGCAGTGCAGCCGAGGCACTCGCGCCCTGCCCCAGGAACAGAACCGGCCGTCGGGCGGCGGTCACCCTCGTGCGGAGCTCGGCGAAGTTGGCTACTACCGGCTCGGCGGGGACGACCGTCGCTTCGTCGGAGCCCTCGCTGCTCAGCAGCTCGGCCGGGACCTGCAACAGGACTGGCCCTGGCTCCCCGCTCAGTGCCTGGCGGAGACCCATGCGCACCAGCGCGGGGATTTCCGATACCGCCCTCGCGGAGAACACTGCCTTGGCCAGTGGACCGGCGATCGCCGCCTGATCCAGCTCCTGTTGCCGGAAGCGTCTGCCCGGCGTAGCGGGTGGGGCGCCACACACATGCAGGAGCGGCACCGAGTCGAGGCGGGCCTCGGCGAGTCCGGTGAGCGCCCAGGTAAATCCCGGACCGGGTATGGTGGCCAGCACCCCGACCCCGCCGGTAATCCTGGCCCAGCCTCCGGCCATGAAGCCGGCCCCGAGCTCGTGGGTGGTCAGCACCGTGCGCAGCCGGCTCCGCCGGAGCGATTCGAACAGCGGCACTGTCTGGGTGCCGGGAAGCCCGAACACGGTAGACACACCACCCTCGGCGAGAGCGGCGACCAGCAGATCCGCTCCAGAAGCGGATCGGTTCACGCTGGGGCGGACTTTCTGAGCCCGCGCACCAGAGACCCTACCCGTGCCCGGGTGCGCCAGTAGGCCCGCTCGGCGCCGGTGCCGAGTCGCCAGGCCGTGCTCCCGCGGGTTTCCACCACCGGGTTCATTACCAGGTCCCCTCCCAGCTGACTCTTGAAGTGGGTCACCGCGTTGAGTGCGGCATCGGTCAGGTCGTTGCCGGCGTACCCGAGAGCGGCCAGCCGCTCGAACACCCGCCAGCGCAGGAACGCAGAGGCGCCGAGCTGGCGATGGGCCGGGTCGGAGCCGGCGCTCACCGTGTGGCAGACGGGGTGAGACCCGAGCAGCACCAGCTGGGTGGCGACGGCCAGCCCGTCCGGAAGGCGAGCGGAGAACAGGCGGCAACGTCCGGCCGCGTGCAACAGCTGGAACCACTGCCGGAAGGCAGCCTCGGGGAGATACAGCCCGGTGCCATGATGTTCCATGGTCAGTGCATGAAGCCGGAGAAAACCGGGGAAGTCGTCGTCGTCCGTCAGGGTGACGCCCTGGCCCGTGCACCGCTCGACCAACCGGCGAAGGTTTTGCTCGACCCGCCCCCATTGGCCCGGCAGGTCGGACAGCGGCACCACATAGCTGTAGCTGGGCCACGCCTGCCAGTTCCGGAAAACGAATGGTCGCACGTCCGCGAGCGTGTGGCGCGGTTTGAGAACCACCTTGGCATACCCGAGCCCGGCAACCGCGTCCGCCAGCGCACCGAGATACTCCAATTCACGGGCCGTCTGCTGTGACGGGTACTTGGTAGGGAAGCGGCGCAGCACGGGCCCGTGGTAGTACAGCAGCAGACGGGGACCGGCGCGAACGCCGTACGAGGTCGTTTGCTCGTACAGCGGGAGCCCGCCCACGAGCTCTTCTCCACGGCGCAGCCCGAGAATGCGAAACCGCCCGCCGGCGGCGCGGGCGAGAGTGTCCAGGTAATCCGCGCTGGCGTAGATTGTGCCGTCGGGTGAGCCGGCGACGAGACTGCCCCAGGCGTCATACTCGCGAGGCTCGAGGTTTAGCACGGAAATCTTGGCGCTCACCGGAGCCGCCTGCGGATCATGGCGGCAACCTCGCCCAGCGCGGGCATGGGGTCATTCCAGCGGAAGACCGGCTGAGTGGCCCCAACCCAGGAGCGGGCCCACGCCACCAGCCCCAGCCGGCCTGCAGCGCGCTCGACCTGAACCGCGGAGAGGTCATAATAGGGATAGACGCATCGGCGGCCGAGGGTGTATCGATCGACGGTCTCGACCGGCTTGCCGAGAGCGTCACGCACCGCCATCGCGCACACATCGACTCCGCAGCGGGCGGCAAACTCGACGTACCACCAGGGCCGGGCGTTGACCTCCAGGAGCTTGAACCGCCCATCCCTGGCGTCCTGCTTGAACTCGGCGCTGAAGATGCCCCGGTACCGGAGTTCTTCGAACAGACGGGCCAGGGTGTTAGGCGCGTCGCCGACCTCCGTGCGCGGCACACTCACCATCAGGGTACTGTTGCCAAAGTCGAGTGGAAACATCCGCAGCCTGCGACGGGCGAACAGGGCTCGAACGGTTCCGCCACGGTCCACGAATCCATCCACGAAGTAGTGATTGGCCGGGGCCCCCGGGACGTACTCCTGCAGCACCAGACTGAACCCATCGGCGACACATGTGGTCAGCCGTTGCGCCGCGTCCGCCCGTCCGGCCACTCGAAACGCCTTGACCTGGTAGCGGGCAAAGAATCGCTGCGAATCCGTCGGCTTGAGAAAAGAGTGCTCCAGGACCGCGTCGGACACCGGCTCCAGATCCGCCGCGGCGGCGACCGGCCGAGTCAGCGGATGGGGCAGGCCCAGTCGGGCCAGAATCTCGCCCAAGCGTGCCTTGTCCACCAGTGTGTCGAGCGCGGCAGCGGGAGACAGGCAGGTGGGATACCGCTCGCGCAGGTCGACGGGCAAGGACGCCACCGCGCGTACCCAGGAATCCGAGCATGGCATCAGGACGGTTCCAGGTGGCAGCGCCTCCAGCGCCGTGGCAAGACGCTCCCCGGTGAGCTGGGCCAGGCTCGCGGGTGCAGGGCGATACCAGCGTGACCGGCGGGCGAAGTCCTGAACGTCCGGCAGGGCCAAAACGTCGGCCCCATCACCACCGAGGATGCGCAGCACGCCGGTGAGCGTAACGCCGCTACCGAGAACCAGCACTCTTGTGCCCCGCAACGAACGCGACATTCGTGTCCTCTAGCCCGTTTCTTTGGCCACCAAGGGCTCCTCGGATCCGCACCAGCGCAAGCCGGGGCGTCTGCAGGCTGATCGGCAGATCCATCTGCCTGCCTGCCGCCCCGAAATCGAAGCAGCTCCCCCGCTAACTTACCCGGGAGCAGCAGTCATATATCGGATTTTCGCGGGAACAGCTCGTCGGCCAATTTGCGAGGCGGACTCGTCGCAAGATCCGGACCTTGCCACCGCCAGGCCACGGGACAGCCGCCTGGGGCGCGAGCGGCCAAGCAGCGCCCCGTTCATGACCACGGGCACAATTCCTGCCCCTGAACCTACAATTCCGTTTTCCGCTGACTCCGGCCCTCTGCCATGAACAAGCCCGCACGGCGACCACACGCACTGATGAACGTCCTCGCCAATTGGGGGGCGTTCGTGATCGTCGCCGTAGTCAACTTTTTCCTGTCGCCGTTCATCGTGCACCACCTCGGCGACACCGTCTATGGGATCTGGGCGGTGGTCGGATCGGTCACGGGGTACCTCGGACTGCTCGACCTCGGAGTCCGCTCCGCTGTGACGCGGTATCTGGCCCGATACGCCGCCGAGGGCGACACCGAGGCCGCGAATCGTATGGCCTCCTCGGCGCTCGCCCTATTTTCCGGCAGCGGCGCGCTGGCCCTGGTGCTGGCGGGCAGCCTGGCCGCTGCTATGCCAGTGTTGTTTCATTTCTCGCCCGAGTACCTCCAGGCCGCGCGGCTGGCCGTCCTGGCGAGTGGAGTGACCGTCGGTATCTCCCTCGTCGCCGGCGTGTTCGGCGGGACGATCGCGGGGCTGCAGCACTTCACCCTGCTGAGCAGCCTCGACGTGGGGCTCGAGCTGATGCGCGTGGCCGCGGTCTGGCTTGTGCTGAGTCGAGGCGGTGGCATCATTGGGCTCGCGCTGGTCCAGCTCACCCTCTCGCTGATCCGGCTGGCGAGTTACCGCGCAATGTGCCATCACCTCATCCCCTGGCTTCGGCTATCGGTCGCGAACGTCGGAAGAAGCACCATCCGCACCATTGTCAGCTTCAGCGGCTACGCCACGCTGCTGCATTCCTCTGGCATGCTGATCCTGTATTCGGATTCGCTGGTCATCGGGGCCCTGCTCCCGGTAAGCTCCGTGACGTTCTTCGCCATCGGCGCGACGCTGACGGAGTACGCTCGCGCGGTCCTGAGCGGCATCTCCCAGACTTTGACCCCGATGACCAGCGCCACGGAGGCGACCGCCAGGCAGGATGCGGTCGGACGACTCTTCCGACGGAGCCTGCGCCTTGGCACGCTGGTCATCCTGCCGATCGTGGTGACCTTTCTGCTGCGCGGACCCTCGTTCATCGGCCTGTGGATGGGCGAAGGATATCGCGGCGCGTCGGGCGACATCCTGCGGATCCTGTCGGTCTCCCTGGGCTTCGCGGCCAGCTACCAGATTGTCACCGCCACGATGCTCGGACTCAACCGGCACCGCTCGATGGCGTTCGTCTATGTCGCCGAGGGCGTGGTGAACCTGGTGTTGAGTCTGTCGCTGGCGCGGCCCTTTGGGATAATCGGTGTCGCCATTGGAACAGCCATCCCGCGGCTGGCCGCGTCGATCTACTACGGCCCCAAGGTGGCCCGGGATGCGCTGCAGGTGTCTCGCGGCGCGTTTGCCCGCGAGGCCTGGCTTCGCCCCGCGCTGGCCATGCTGCCCTTCGGGGGCGTCAGCCTGGCCTTCGAACACTACTGGCGTGCCCCTAACCTGGCGCTCTACTTCGCGCAGGTCGCCTTGGCCATGCCCGCGGCTCTGCTGGGCACCTGGCTGGTCGCCCTGGACCACGATGAGCGGGTCGCGATACGCCAATGGCTGGGAGCGCGTTGGGCCCGCCTGGCCGGCACCGCTGCCGGCTGAACCGCCGCGCCGGGTGCTGGCCGGACCCGCAGGAGGGGCCGGCTGCGGACCCGACGATCACTCCTGCGGAGAAGGAACGACCCGCTCCAGCCAGATCTCGCGCCAGAAGATCGACTCGTTCTCCGGATTGAATCCGTTGTATTCACCCGTCGCCATCACCCCCTCGAGAATGATGCAGGGGTTCTTGACCTCCAGCAGCCGTCCGGCCCGCTCCAGTATCAGGCGATCGATGCGGGCCTGAACCCGGTACTCGCCCCCGCAGAAACGCAGCATCTCCACATCAAATCGGAGCCCCCGGTTGCGGGACTCCGCATCCAGCGTCAGCTCGATTTCCTGTTTGGTCTTTACCCGCACCAGCTCACCGGCCCGGAGATTGAGCACCCCCTCTGGGGTCGTCTTGGGAGCCCGCATCGTGTAGGCTGGAAACCAGGCGCCGCCCCGCTTCCGCTGGACGGCATTGAACAGGGCCAGGGAGACGCCGGTCATGAAGGGATAGAGGCGTACGTTGCCGGTGAGGAGGTCCCGCAGGTAGTGCCGGGGATCTCCCCAGCTGAGCGGCGGGGCACCGGCCGTCAACTCGGTCGCCTGGCAGACGTAGCGTTCGCCTCCGGTTTCGTCTTTCCGCCGCGTCAGCCGGCCGAGATCGGCCTCCTCGAGCCCGGCGGAACCGGAGGGCCCGGGAAGACGCGCGGCGGAGGGCGCGCGCCGAAGCCAGGCCTCCCTCCAGCGCAGGTGGCAGTTCGCCTGGCACCCACCATGCGCGCTGCCGTCGCAGCGGAGGTCGTCGAGCAGAACAGTGTCGCGCACCCGATGGAGCCCGCTCTTGTGGACCCAGTCGTTCAGCTTCTCCACCCGGCGGAACACCCGTACCGTGCGCCCGCAGAACGTGGCCATTTCCGGCGTGAAGGGCATGGCGTCCAGCGTGCCGCGATCGTCCAGCGTCCGCAGGATTTCTTCCAGGCTCTTCACCTGCACCAGCTCACCCGGGCGAAGGTCGAGCCGAGCGGGCCCACCTGGCCGGAGAGATCGGACGTTGCGGACCACGCCCCTGAGCAACTGTACTAGAGGCCCCGGCAGCCACTCCCTGCGCCCACGGGGGGCGTAGGGCTTGCCCTGCGCTTCGAGAGTATCGCGGCGGAGGGCGATGACTCCCCCGGAGATGACCAGCAGGAGGAGGCCAAGCGGAAGGAGGACGAGCAGCACAGCCGCAGCCCACAGTACCCAGGCCCAGGCCGGCCACGTCGAACTCTCACGAGCGGTGAGGAGCAGGCCCGCGCCTGCGCCTGCCACCCCGAGCAGGGCCAGCGCGGCCAGCGACATGGTCTTCCGGTAGCTCCGGCGGTGATCACTCATGGAGGCCCGGCAGTGCGCAGGTCACCTGACCGGGATGGTGGCCCTGAGAATCAGCTTGCGGCCGTGAAATGCCTCGGCGTAGCCCTCCGGCGCGGCGCACTCGATGCCCCGGAGCCGCATGAGGCCCTCGAATGTCGCCGGGGAGTACCAGCGCTTGCGAGACTGGCTCGGGAAGGCCGACATCAGGAGCCGGACCTTGCGACGCCGGATCCGGTCGGAAATGGGGACAAAGATGTTGGGATGGGCAAGATCACCATCGTACTTGGGGACCTCATACTCCAGAATCGTATGGTCCCGAAAGGTGTTCCAGGTCAGCTCGCAGACCACACGATGATCCTGATGCAGATCGTGCCGGAAATGGGTGAAGATCAGATCGGGGTTGATCGGCTTGAGCCGCTCGAACACTTCCTTGAGGGCCGCGCCCTCGTAGGGCAGAAACCCGTCGCGGAAGGACTCGACCTGCACCTCCGCCCTCCGGGCCCCGCGGAGCACCCGACTGGCGCTCCGGCGGGCTTCGCCCGCGCGGGGCCCGTGGCCGCTCATGACGACCCAGTGCACCCGGACGGCGGGACGTTCCTCCAGCAGGGCGAGCAGGGTCCCGCCACAGCCGATCTCGATGTCATCGGCGTGGGCGCCCAGACACAGGATCGTCAGGGGCGAGCGGACGCCGGCCCCTGGCGTCAGCGGGAGCATGCCAGCGCGGTCTCCGCGGCACGCTCACCGCTGATGAAGCTCTCGTCGGTCCACATGTAGCCCCAGTCGCCGTACCGGCCGCAGTAGGCTACCCCGATATCGTCCAGGTATCCGTGCACCGTCTTGAGCGCCTCGGTCCGGTCGAGGTCGAAGATCACGTTGGCGTAGGGCACAAGGAACGCATTCTTGAAGAGGATCTTGTCCGTCTCCCGTACCAGGCCGCACTTCTTGAGGTCCCGGATCACCGGCTCGATCAGGCTTTCCGGCGTGACGTCGAGGGGCCGGTACTTGCTCGAGTAGTAG
Source organism: Gemmatimonadota bacterium (assembly GCA_041499215.1). Taxonomy (GTDB): domain Bacteria; phylum Gemmatimonadota; class Gemmatimonadetes; order Gemmatimonadales; family GWC2-71-9; genus JADJOM01. Next base: position 7,385 of record JBGQJV010000132.1, read on the forward strand.
ACCTCGGCCTGGATGCTGCCACAGCCAGGGGGGACGTTGGTGGACGACAACATGTGCGGGAAGCTCAGCCGGGTGAAGCAGATGTCCTGGTCATAGAAGTACGACATGTGCGCGTCGGACAGGTCGTCCCGGTCTATCGCGACGTTGACCAGCACGCAGGTGGAACAGGCCAGCCGCCGGGCTGCCGCCACGATGTCCGGCGGTGTGCCCGCGATCATCGGCACGAGCTCCGGCAGTGGAACGGAGGAGACCACGGCATCATACCCGGCCCGCTCGCCGTTCCGGAATGTCAGCTCCCGGCTCCGCGGATCCAGCCCCACCAGCTCATGATTGAGCTGGATGTCCGCCAACGGCAGGAACTTGCTCAGATACGCCCCGAACCCGCCCTTCGTGGGATACCGGAAGTGGGTGATGTAGTGGATGTTCGGCGCGCTCGGCGAGAGGGCCCCGCGCAGCACCTCCTCCAGGCTGGGGCGGTAGATCCGCGGTCCCAGCCAGTCGGTGCTCATGTTTTCGGCGGTGGTCAGGTGGTACTTCCGGGTGTACTGCATCGGGAACAACTCGGCGAAGGTCTTGCCGAAGCTCGCCAGCAGCCACTGCGCGTAGTTGGTGATCTTCCCTTCCGGCTGCTGGCTGGCCTCCACGAAGTCCGTGATCACCTTGATGATCACGTCCTCCGGCAGGCCGTGCAGGTGCAGCTGCACCGGGTGCAGCGGCCAGTAGCCCCGCCAGTAGTTGTTGAGGCGGATCTGGATGGTCTCGAACTGGCCGCCGACGCTCTCGGCGAACAGCTCCTGAATCCGCGGGTCCTTGGTGAACGAGATGTGCGGCCCGATGTCGAACACGAAGCCGCCCTCGTGAACGAACGAAGCGGTGTGGCCGCCATGGTACGAGTTCCTGTCGTACAGTACTGGGCGCATGCCCTCCGCCGAGAGCCGGTGCGCCGCGCCCAACCCGCCCATGCCGCTGCCAAGAACGACGATGCTCTCCACCGGACCCACCTCCATGTTAGTCGTGCGGGCCGATCGGGCCCGCCGTCAGCAGCTGCTCGTACCGGGTAATCTGTCCCAAGGTCAGGCGCCTGGCGTCCTCGCCGGCCGCCCAGCCGCGATACCACTCGACGATCCAGTCGAGGGTGACATCCAGCCGCATCGCCGGGCGCCAGCCGAGAGCACCGTCCGCTTTGGACGCATCCAGGCGTAGCACCGCCGCCTCCGCCGGGTGGGCGACCTGATCGCGCACCCACTTGGCCCCACCGCCCCAGCTGCTCTGGAGCCGGTCGGCGATCCAGGAGACCGGCTTCGCGTCGCTGTCCGCCGGACCGAAATTCCAGCCGGAGGCGAATGCGGCGCCCCGGGACGCAAGCCGCTCGGCCAGCATAAGGTAGCCCCGCACCGGTTCCAGCACGAACTGCCATGGCCGGATTCCACCCGGGCTCCGGATGAGACAAGGCCGGTCCGCCAGAAAGGCTCGGACCAGGTCGGGAATGAGCTGGTCGGCAGTCCAGTCCCCGCCCCCGATGGCATTGCCGGCCCGCGCGCTGGCGAGAGCCACGCCGTGCTGCGCAAGTGTCGCGGGCGCAAAGTAGGATTGCCTGAATGACGTGGTCACCAGCTCCGCACAGCCCTTGGAGTTCGAGTAGGGATCATCGCCACCCATCGGGGCGTCTTCCCGATAGCCCAGCCCCGACGTGCGATGGGCGTAGCACTTGTCGCTGGTGACGTTCACGATCGCGCACCGGGTACCCAGGCGACGCACCGCCTCGAACAGGTGAACCGTCCCCATCACATTGGAGGCATAGGTCTCGATCGGGTCGGCATAGCCGCGCTTGACCACCGACTGCGCCGCGAGGTGGAGGATCACCTCGGGACGGGTCTCCGCGATGGCCGCCTTCAGGCGGTCGTAGTCGCGGATGTCGGCAATGATCGAACGCAGGCTCCGGTCCACCCCCGCCTGCTGGTACAGGCTGGGCTCTGTCGGTGGCTCGAGCGCGTACCCGGTGACCTCGGCGCCCAGGGCCTCGAGCCAGAGCGACAGCCAGCTGCCCTTGAAGCCGGTATGGCCCGTCAGGAACACCCGGCGGCCGCGCCAGAAGGCGTGGTCGAGGGCGCCGGGCCCGGAAGGGGCAGGACCGGAGGAATCGCGCAGGGAAGTCGTGTCAGACATGAAACCGGCCTCCTAGCGCCAGATCTCCCACGGGGGATTCCCCTTCGCCAGCAGCTCATCCAGCTGCTGCTTGTCCTTGAAGGTATCCATGGCCTTCCAGAAGCCGTTGTGGTCATACGCCAGAAGCTGCTGCTTTTCCATCAGGCGATGGAACGGGGCATCGACCAGCTCCTCGCCCTCCTTCAGATAGTCGAAGAACTCCTGCCGGAAGGCGAAGAAGCCGCCGTTGACCCGGAGCTGCGTGCTGCGCACATCGGTCAGGCTGGTCACCAGCCCCCCTTGCATCGCCACGTAGTGGAAACTCACGTTGGGCGGGACGGTGACCATGGCAGCGACCTTTTTCGAGGCGCGGAAGTGCGCGACGTACGCGTCCAGATCCATGTTGGTCAGACAGTCGGTGTAGTTCGCCAGGAACATCTCCTCTCCGGCGAGGTACGGCTTCACTCGGCGAAGACGCTCCCCGATGGGCGAGTTCAGTCCAGTATCCACGAACGTGATCCGCCAGTCGTGGATGTCGCTGTTCAGCAACTCGACCTTCTGCCCGCCCTCGGCCAGCACGAAGTTGTTGGACAGGGCCTCGTTGTAGTCGAGGAAGTACTTCTTGACCACATCCGCCTTGTAACCGAGACAGAGGATGAAGTCCTTGTGCCCATAGTGGGCATAGTACTTCATCAGATGCCACATGATCGGCCGGTAGCCAATCGTCACCATCGGCTTGGGGACGTTCTCGTCGTAATCCCGAAGCCGGGTGCCAAACCCACCGGCGAAGAGCACGACTTTCATGAGGCGGCCGTCCCCGAAGGTATGGGCGTGGCCCGCCGGGCGGCCGCTGGGAGCCAGCGGCGGTGCTGTTCCTCCCACAATCGGTCGCTCAAACGCTGGGCGGGCATCCGGACGTGGCCTGCGGTCACCACGCTGTCCCTGGCCAAATAGCGCGTCAGGACCGCACCTTCCGCCAGACCCATCGGCACGGCGCTCATGGCGCGCGCCGCGCCGGTGTTCTCGATTAGCCCGTAGACGGTGAACCCGCCGATCCCGTCAATCCTCTCACCCGCCCTGAGGTCCCGCTTGGCCACGGCCACGACCTCGCAGCGCGGACCGGCAAGCGCCGCCACAGTGGGATCCTGAAACAGCGCCGCGCGCCCGATGGTGGACGCGATCTGCAGGTGCGGGAGGTGGAAGGGGGTGTAGAACACGTAGAACGGCCCGTCACCCATCTTGTAGTAGGCGAGCTGGGCCTGCTTGAGCGGGTTCTCCTCGTGGATCACCACGAAAGCGCCGGTATGAGGCGCTGCCCCGAGCGCGTAGTCCACAATGCCGCCGGCGAGCATGTCGGGCGCTGGCAGCAGGGTTGCCATCTCCTTCACGTTGGCGCACGCCGGCCCGTACATCCCGCGGCGGCCCACCTGGAACCCGGTGGCATTCGCCAGGACCGTTGTTTCCATGGACAGCTTGGTGGCGTCCGCGAAGGAAGTCACCTTCCACGGATCCTGGTCGTTCTTCTCGGCGAAGGCCCGCTGGGTATCGGGATTTCGGTAGTAGTCCACCATTCCCTTGATGTTGCCTGCCGCCACGGGCCTGAGGCCGAGGGTCTTCAGGTAGCGGTACAGGGTCATGGCCACACCAGGCTCATCGCCGTCGGTGTTGGTCAGCACTACGCCCGCTTGGTCGGCCTTGGCCTTGAGGATCGGCCCAATGGTCGAGTCGAGCTCGGCATTCACGATGACGGTGTGCTTGCCATGGGCGATGGCGTCCAGGGTAACTGCGGCGCCGAAGTCCACCGTGCCGGTCACTTCCAGTACGATGTCGATTTCTGGACAACGGACCAGAAGCGCGGGGTCATTCGTCAGCACCGGCATCCCGCGGCGCACCTGGTCGGCGACCTCGGCCGCGGAGTCGGTGGTGGACCAGCGGGAAATGCCCGCTTCCCGGAAGGTGCGCTTGATGGAAACGGATCCGGCATATGCAAATAATTTCGGGATGAGTCCGTCATTCATCGTTTCTTCGGCAGCGATAAAATAATTGTTGTGTTTTGGTGAGAGCAGGTAAACGGGAGCACCCACTTTATTTTTGAATTTCCATTTGGCAGAATTGAAAACGTGAAGCATCGCGATCACATCAGCAAAATACGTTTGGTGGTTGGAAACAAAGAGAA
>JBGQJV010000133.1:0-11593 GCA_041499215.1 Gemmatimonadota bacterium
ACACACCGATTCGCTGATGTCGAACCCGAGCACCCGCATGCCGCTGCGCGCGACCTCGATCCCCAATGGCAGGCCCACATAGCCCAGCCCGATGATGCCCACTGTGGCTTCGCCACGCTGGACCCTGGCCTGCAACTGGTCGAGACCATCCGCCATTTTCTGCTCACTTACCTTATGGGAAGTCGTGGGGCCGCAAGAAGATGCGTCTCCAAGCCATCGAAGCTAGCGAGGGCAGCCATGATTCTGCCACCCCGCCCTTGGCAGGGACCGTGCGTCGATGCCGCTCACCCGGCCGCCGGTATCTCCGGATCAAGGGGGGCTTGTGAAACATTTCACATTAGATAATTATACGGAACCCCGGAACCCCAGGCAGGGTTCTGGCTCGGAGCACCATGGGGTAGCGCTAACGCATGCCTTGGCGTCATCCCGCAGGAGTCCCATTATCAGGAGAGAAGCCCCATGGCCACCGTCACCCCGCCCGTGAGCAAGAACGCGATCTACCCCACGAACGAGATCGCGAAGCTGCTCGCCCCGCCCGAGAAGGAGCACCCCGGCCAGAAGCTCCGCCGGCTGCTGCACGAGGCGCGGGACAAGGGCTCGTACCTCCACACCGCTGGTGCTTACGACGCCTACACCGCGGCCCTCATGACCCGGCTCGGCTTCAAGGCGCTGTATGGCTCGGGGTGGCAGCTCGCCGCGGTGAAGAACATGTACCCCGACATCGGAGTCTACCAGTCGCACCAGATGGTGGACCTGGTGCAGGAGCTGTGGAAGGGCATCGAAGGCGCCCGACACAATCACTACTTCGACACCGAGGGCAAGGAAGTCCTCTCCGTGCCCCCGATCTTCGTGGACATGGAGGCCGGCTTCGGCGGACCGACCCAGACCTTCGCCCTGGCCAACGAGCTGGTGCGGGTCGGGGCGGCCGGAGTGCACCTGGAGAACCAGGACCCTGCCGACCGTACCTGCGGCCACATCGTCAACGTCGGCAAGGCCAAGCGCGACAAGGTGCTGGTGCCCCGGAAGGCATGGCTCGCCAAGCTCAAGGCTATCCGGGCCGCGGCCGAGGCCAACGGGGAGACCCTGGTGATCATCGCACGCACCGACTCAATTGACGGGGCGCTGCCCGGTGAGTCGTCGGGCGGGGTGCAGATGGCGGTGGAGGACGGCTGGGAGGCGGCGGAGCTGGGGTGCGACGTGATCTGGGCGGAGTTCAACAACATCGATCTGGAGCAGCCCCGGGCCTTCGCGGAGGGAGTCCGCAAGTACTACCCCAATCAGATGCTGGGCTTCAACCTCTCCCCGTCGCTCTACTGGGGGAAGGCCAAGCGGGCGGGCTCGCTCATCACCAACCAGCAGTTGGGCGATCTGGGCTACACCCTGCAGTTCTCGACCCTGTTCAACTTCCGTACTGCGGGGCTCGCGCTGGACAAGGGCCTGCGCAAGTTCGCGGCGAAGGGACTCGACGCCCTGGCCGACCTGCAGCTCGAGGAAGACGAGGCCGCGGGCGGCCCGCCGATCACCAAGATGCACCAGAAGTTCGCCGGCATGAACCGCTGGCTGATCCTGGAGCAGGTCCTGAGCGGGAAAGCCTGAGCGGACGGGCAGACCGGCGGACCAGCGGTCGGTGGTGAATCGAAAGGGGTGGGCTCCGCTGTGGGCCCACCCCTTGATGTGCTACGGTCCGCCCGTCCGCTCGTCCGCCGGTCCGCTCAGGCAGACTCCGAACTCGGAACTCGGAACCCGGAACGCTGTTCCGCGTCCACAACCAACCCCTCACGTTTGAGTTGCTCGACCTGCCACGGCGCCAGCCGCACCTTCACCGCGTGCCGGTCCGCCACCACCGTCTGCTCCAGCACCTCGCCCAGCCGGTACAGCGAGGCGAGCCGGGCGCCATCGGCCAGGGGAACGTGCACGGTCACCGGCGGGCGTAGCGTCGCCTCCCGGCGGCGCAGCTCCTGCTTGAGCTGGTCCACCCCATCGATCCGCATGGTGTTGGCGAACACGGCCTCGGGATAAAGCTCGCGGGCCCGCGCGGTGAAGCCGCCAGGTTCCCGGACTTGGTCCATCTTGTTGAACACCGGAAGCACCGGCTGGGTGGTCACCCCGATATCCCCCAGGACCTGGTCCACCACCCGCATCTGCTCCTCCCAGCCGAGGTGACTGGCGTCCACCACGTGCAGCAGCAGGTCCGCCTCCCGGACTTCCTCGAGAGTGGCGCGGAAGCTGGCGACCAGGTGGTGCGGCAGTTTGCGGATGAAGCCGACGGTGTCCGACACCCGGGCGCGACAGGCCTCGCCCAGGTCCACTTCGCGGGTGAGGGTGTCCAGGGTAGCGAACAGCCGGTCTTCGACGAAAATATCGTGCTCGCCCGAGAGCATGCGCAGAATGCTGGACTTGCCGGCGTTGGTGTAGCCCACCAGTGCCACGCTGAGCATCGGCGAGCGCCCCGCCCGGAGCACGATCCGGTGCTTTTCCCACTCCCGCAGCTTCTCCCGGAGGAGCTGGATCTTCCGCCGGATCATCCGCCGGTCGGTCTCCAGCTGGGTTTCTCCCGGGCCCCTGAGACCGATGCCGCCGCGGATGCGGGAGAGGTGGGTCCACATCCGGGCCAGGCGCGGGAGCAGGTACTCGAGCTGGGCCAGTTCCACCTGCAGCTTGGCCTCGTGGGTGCGGGCCCGGGTGGAGAAGATGTCGAGGATCAGCTCGGAGCGGTCCATGACGCGGAGCTTGAGCTCGCTCTCCAGGTTGGCTCCCTGGTTGGGGGTCAGCTCCTCGTCGAACAGCACCAGGGTGCCCCGCTCGGCCTCCAGCAGGGCGCGGAGCTCCTCCACCTTCCCTTCGCCGATCAGCGTGGCCGGATTGGGAGACACGACTTGCTGCGACAGGCGCCCCACCACCTGTGCTCCGGCGGTATCGGCCAGCCGGGCCAGCTCATCGAGATGTTCGGTGAGGTGCTGCACGTCGTCCGAGCCCTTGCGGGGCGCGCCGACCAGAACGGCGCGCTCGACCGGTGGCTCGATGGAGATCAGCTGGCGAATGAGAGGCTCCGCAGTCCTACGGCCGGAGGAGTGGCACGTTCCCCTGACCGGAGAACGGCACATCGAAGGGTGCGCCCACGGGAGCGGTCACCGTGAACTTGCCGTTGATGGCGTAGTTCACCGCCCCGTAGTCGAGCACCGACCGGGCGGCGCCGGCCAGCGCGGCCCAACGGAAGGTGAGCGGCACCGTGAGCAGCGTGGTGTCCTGCCCCGCGAGCGAGAACGGGTTGTTGAGCGCGACATCGCCGAAGTGGTTGCCTTCGATGTCGAGGCCGGCCGTGAGGCCGGTCCCCTTGAGGGTGATGTGGTTCGGATTGTGGAACGCCATCACTACGTCGAGCGTGCCGCCGGCCAGTCCCACGTTGCGCACAGCCAGGTGGTGCAGCCGCACGTCCGGCTGGATCAGGTCCGCGGGATTGACGCCGCCCGGCCCGCAGCCGGCCAGGGCGACCACCGCTAGAGCGAAGAGTTTCTTCATGACACAATATACCTAACCGTTCGGAGTTCTGAGTTCTGAGTTCAGAGTTCAGAGTTCGAAGTGCAGAGTTCGGTGTTCGAGTCCAGGGTCCGGGTCCCCTGTCTGTTCATGCTTCCCGGCACTTGGAACTCCGAACTTGGAACTCGGAACTCGGAACTCGGAACTCGTTACCGGCCTTCACGCCGTCGTACATCCGCACGAAGAACGTGTCGCTCAGCACCCGCAGAGTATCCACGATCCGAACCCGGCCTGTCGGTGCCCGGGCGAATGCCGGCGCGGGTGCGCCCTGCTCTTCCACCCCCACGAACAGCACATACCGCTCCCCGTCGCAGCAGACCCGTGCGAGCCGGGCTCGTACGACACTGGCAACGCCAGTCAACCGTGCGGCGATCCGGGCCGGCCGATCGGACTGGTCGGGCAGGGTGTCGCCGGGCCTGACACCGAGTGCGGCAACCAGCGCCTCACGCGAGACGTGCTCCACTCCGTAGAAGTCCACCAGCCCGACCACCCGGGTCTGTGCCGACAAAAGTGCCGGGGCCAGCATGCCGAGCCCCACCACCACCGCGGCCAACTCGGAACTCGGAACGCGGAACAGGGAACGGTTCGTCAACTCTCACCCCGGCGCTGCCGTTCCCACCACTCCATCCGCTCCCGGATCCGCTTCTCGAAGCCGATCTCCCCCGGCTGATAGAACTGCTGGTCGCGGAGCTTCTCCGGCAGATAGTCCTGCGGGATGTACCCGGTGGGGGAGTTGTGGGCGTACTGATAGCCCGCGCCGTAGCCCAGGTCCTTCATCAGCCCGGTGGGAGCGTTGCGGATATGGAGCGGCACCGGCTCCGCCGGGCTCTGCTTGGCGGCGGCGAGCGCCGCCCACAGCCCTACCGCCGATCGGTTCGACTTGGGTGCGGTGGCCAGGTAGATCGTCATCTCCGCCAGGGGCAGGTAACCCTCGGGCGGACCAAGCATGTGATAGGCATCCCGCGCCGCGACCGCCAGCTTGAGGGCTTCCGGGTCCGCCAGCCCGATGTCCTCGGCCGCCATGGCGATCGCCCGGCGGAACAGGGTCATCGGATCTTCCCCGCCCTCCAGCATCCGGGCCATCCAGTAGAGCGCGCCCTGCGGATCGCTGCCCCGGAGCGACTTGTGATAGGCGGAGAGCAGGTTGAAGTGCTCCTCGCCGCTCTTGTCGTACGCCGGGACGCGCCGAGCCAGGGCCTCCACGATCCCCTCGCGGGAGATCGTGCCCCGGGGTCCGGCCTGGCTGGCCGCACTCTCCAGCACGGTGAGGGCGCGCCGGGCGTCGCCGTCCACCTGCTCCGCCAGGAGCTCCAGCGCTCCCGGCAAGAGCTCGAGGTCGAGATGCCCCAGGCCTCGCTCGCTGTCGGTGACCGCGCGGGTGAGCAGCGCGACGATCGATTCGGTGGTGAGGGGCTTGAGCACCCAGACCTGGCAGCGGGAGAGCAGCGCCCCGTTGAGCTCGAAGCTGGGGTTCTCGGTTGTGGCCCCGATCAGGGCCACGGTCCCCCGTTCCACGTGCGGCAGGAAGGCATCTTGTTGCGCCCGGTTGAACCGGTGGATCTCGTCGCAGAACAGCACCGTGCCCCGGCCGAGCACCCGCCGCTGCTCCGCCTCGCGCACGATCTCCCTCACCCGAGGCACACCGTCCAGGACGGCGGACAGCTCGACGAACTCCTTCTCCGTGTGCCGCGCGATCAGGCGGGCAATGGTGGTCTTGCCGGTCCCTGGCGGGCCCCAGAAGATGCAGCTGCCCACGTCACCCCGGCGGATCGCGTCACCCAGCGGCCGCCCCGGCGCAAGCAGGTGCTCCTGGCCGAGACACTCCTCGAGCGTCCGCGGCCGCATCCGTGCGGCGAGCGGCTCGGGCAGGGTGAAGAGCGAGGGAGCGGACATGAGCGGAAGCTAAGGGGGGAGCAGGGGCGTCAGCCATCAGCCATCAGCCAGCAGCCGTCAGCCGTCAGCCGTCAGTCGTCAGCCGTCAGCCGTCAGCCGTCAGCGGCTCGGCGTCGGGGTCATGGTCTGCCCAGAGAGCTGAGCATGGGGGAACGGGGAACTCGGAACGCGGAACTCGGAACGCTTACCGCACTCCCGCGGCCTCCACCAATAGCCGGGTCACGAAGAAGGCAGCGGCCCCAGCGAAGAATGTGACCGGCATCCGCCAGCCACGGCGCGACTGGAGTTCCGGGACCAGGTTGGACGCCGCGACGTAGATCGTCACCCCGGCGGAGATCGCCAGGCCGTGATCCACCAGGGGTGCACTCACTTCGGTCAGCACCACGCCAAGCAGGGTGGCGATCCCCAGCAGTGCGGCGGAGGCAAGCGCCCGCCCACGACTCTGACCTCCGGCCAGCATCACGCTGGCCATGGCCACGCCTTCCGGCAGCTTGTGGAGGAAGACGGCGAGGAACAGCAGCAGGCCCAGGTGTCCGGAGATCAGGAATCCGGAGGCGATCGCCACGCCGTCGAAGAACGTGTGCAGGAGGAGCCCGATCAGGGCAGATACTCCCTGGGCCGGACTCAGCTTGTGAGTTTCCTCCCCGAAGTGGAAGTGCGGCACCAGCACGTGCTGCACCAGGTGCACCGCCAGGTACCCGCCTACGATGTACACCGGGGCGTCGCTCCGGAGCGCGATCGCCTCCGGCGCAACCTCGAGCAGGGCCACCGAGATCATGAATCCGGCGGCGAACGCGAGGAACAGGTCGATGACGGCCAGGCTGCGCCGCTCGTGCCGCACGACGGCGTAGCCGCCGAGGAGGTTCCCGGCGGCCGCAATCAGGGCGAAGAAGAGGGCGCTCACGCCATCGCCTGGGCGCGGGCGAGGAGGACCTCGCGGGTATTGAGGGACGGATCGTCCACCACCAGCGACAGGAGCCGGTCCAGCACCACTCCCATCTGCGGGCCGGCGGGGACGCCGACGGCCCGAAGGTCATTGCCGCTGACGGCCAGCTGCTTCCGGGTGAGCGGCTCGCCCCGCTCGCGGATGCCGCGCACTACCGGCTCCCACAGGGGCGGGGCGCCATGCCTGAGCCGCCAGAGCGAGGTGAGATCGTCCACCGCGTCGCCCACGGCGGCCATCCATCGACGTACCGCTACCGGACTGTTCCCCTCGGGCTCGGACGCGCCGGTGAGCACCGCCGCCGCCCGGGCGATCTCCGCGTTGGCCGCCTTCAGCCGCACCAGGACCGCGACTGGATCCAGACACAGGAGAATCGTGAGCAGCACTGGATCCCGTGGCAGCCCTGCGCCGTGGCCTTCCTCGATGGCGGGAAGCACGCTGCCGCGGTCGGCCAGCCGGCCGACCCAGGGATGCGGAGTCGCCGCGGGAGCGGCCGGGGGAGGTCCGGCCTGGATTGAGAGCGGTGCCTCGCCCAGCAGTTCGGGAAGCCAGGTCTTCGTGGCGCCGCTGGTGATCCACAGCTCGAGCAGACGGCGCACCGATCTCGCGGTGCGCAGCCCCTTGAACCACTCCTCCCGCACCCGTTCCGCCGACAGCTGCGCCAGTCCCCCCACTTCCGACTTGATCGCCTCCCAGGTAGCCGGGTCGATCGCAAACTCGAACCGGGCCGCGAAGCGGAGCGCCCTGAGGATCCGCAGGTAATCTTCGCGGAAGCGCTGCACCGGGTCTCCGACCGCGCGCACCACCCGCCGCTCCAGGTCCGCGACACCATCGAACGGATCCCGCCACTCGTGGCGCAGGGGGTGGTAAGCGATGGCATTGATGGTGAAGTCGCGCCGCGCCAGATCCTCGTCCAGTGACGCCCCGTACTCGACCACGGCATGCCGCCCGTCGGTCTGCACGTCCCGCCGGAAGGTGGTGACCTCGTGATGCCGCCGCCGGGTGCGCACCGCGACCGTACCGAACCGCTCTCCTACGGGTACGGTGTGCCGGAACAGCCGCTGCACCACGTCGGGAGTGGCGGAGGTGGCCACGTCGTAATCGGTGTTCGGCTCCCCCAGCAGAGTGTCCCGGATGGCCCCGCCGACACACCACGCCTCATGCCCCGCATCCTCCAGTGTGCGGGCGATCTCGAGTACATCGGTGGGGATGTCGAGACGTTCGGGGAAGGGCATCGACAGTGGGCAGTGAGGAGTGAGGAGTGAGAAGTGAGAAGTGAGAAGTGGGTGGGGAGTGTCCGGGGCAGAAGATAAACGAAGGCAGCGGCGGTGGAAGTCCAAATCGCCCGCGGGCCCCTCCTCACTTCTTACTTCTCACCTCTTACTGCTCAGCCCCCGTAGCCAACCCCTGCCGAGAGACTGATCAGCAGCTCCATCCGCGCCTGACTCGGCGTCCTGGGGCCGGCCGGGATCACCCCATCGCGCACCAGCGTCGCGCCGCCGCCGGGAAAGGCGTACACCGGGGTGACCTCGCCCCGCGGGCAGCGGGTCGCCAGCACCACCGGTTTCCCTTCCGCCAGCCATCGCCGAATGGCCGGCACCGCGCCGGGAGGAAGGTTGCCGCTGCCGAACGCCTCCACCACCACGCCGTCATGGCTCTTGCGCGCGAGATCGAGCAACTCCCCCAGATCCCCGACCACCATCGGGATCTGGGCGACGCGGGCGGTGAGGCCCGGTGGATTGATCGGTTGTGGCGCCGCAGAGCTGTGCGGCGCCACCCGGTAATCCACCCGGCCATCGATCACCTCACCCACCGGCTCTCCGTGCGGCGCCCCGAAAGCCTCCAGGGCGGTGGCCTCGATCTTGGTGGCCTGCCATCCGGCGAGCACCTTCCCGGCGAAGACGACCATCGTGCCCCGCCCGCGGCTCGCCGGATCCGCCGCCACCCGGGCCGCGTCCGTCAGATTCCTGGGCCCGTCCCACCCCTCGTCGTTGGAGGTACGCATGGCCCCGGTGATCGCGACCGGCACCTCCGGGTCGAGGGTCCGCGCCAGGAGGTAGGCGGTCTCTTCGATGGTGTCGGTTCCGTGGGTGATGACGATACCGGTGGGCCGTTCGCCGAGTTCGCCGCTCGCCGCCGCCTGAACCCGGTTCCTGAGCTCCCACAACTTCGCCGGGCCCATGTGGCAGGCGGGGTAACGGCCCCAGTCATCGATCCGGTACGGCGCAATCTCCGCGAGCCCGGGTGCAAAGCCGACCAGCGCCGCCCCACCGTGGGTGGGAACGTTTCCGCCGGCCCGCTCGTCGCGGGTCATGGAGATGGTCCCGCCGGTGAAAAGAAGATGAATCATGACGTTCCGGGTTCCGCGTTCCGAGTTCCGCGTGAACTCGGGTACGCACAACCCGGAACGCGGAACGGGGAACGCGGAACTACCCGCACAGCACACTGCCCCCATTCACGTTCAGCACCTCGCCCGTGATGTGCCGGGCCAGGTCACTGCACAGAAACAGGATCGGACCGGCGACATCGTCCGCGGCGGCGATGCGCTGCAGCGGGATCCCGCGTTCGATCCGTTCCCTGCCTCCCTCGCCGAAGGCCGGCCAGCTCATTTCGGTATCGACCCATCCCGGGGCGACGCAGTTGACCGTGATCTCCGGAGCGCACTCCACGCACACCGACTTCACAAACGAGATCATGGCGCCCTTGCTGGCCGCATAGTCGGCGTGAAAGGCCTCACCCCGCTGCCCCGCCGTGCTGCCCACCAGCACCACCCGCCCGGGGGACCGCATCCGCCGCAGAGCCGCGCGGGTGGTGAGGAAGACCGCATCGAGATTGGCGCGGATCGTGTCACTCCAGCGCCCGGGAGGCATGTCGCGCACGGCCTGCTCGGCTACGGGCCAGACCCCGGCGTTGCCGACGAAGATGTCGAGCGGCCCCACGGCCTCGTTTGCCTCGGCGAACAGCCGCTCGACCACGCCGGGGTCGCCCAGATCGCCGGCGCCCACCCAGGCCTTGCGTCCCAGTCGGCGGACCTCCGCCGCCACCGCCTCGGCATCGGTGCGGCGCGAGTGACAGGTCAGGGCGACATCGGCCCCGGCACGCGCGAGGAGCAGAACCGTGGCGCGGCCGATACCACGCGACGCCCCGGTCACGAGCGCCGTCTTCCCCATCAGCGAGATCATGTGCGTTCCTGAGTGGCGCGGTCGAGCAGCGAGCGAAGCCGGGCCACAATCGAGAACCGCCAGGCGAACGGCGGGACCGGTTCCAGCGGGCGATCCTCCAGGATGGCCCGTGGATTGGCGAGCAGCAGCAGCTCCGCCTGCTGGCCACCGGCCATCTCGACCAGGGCATCCTGAACCGGGCGGAGACTGCGATCATCGCCATGGTTGTCGGCCGCGGCGATATCCGCGAGGCCATGGGCGACCAGTTGCCGGGCCCGGTCCCCACGGGAGCGGGGCGAGATCAGCGTCGGTCCGTCCACCTGGAGAACCGCGCCCAGCTCCTTCCACCGCTGGGCCAGCGTCGGATTCACACACTTGTACCGCTCGGGATGAGCGACCAGCGGCACCAGCCCGGCCCCGGTCACTCCAATCAGCGCCTGCTCCACGGCGTGCGCCGTCACCAGCCGGGGGAATTCGAGCAGGAGATAGCGGGTGTGATTGAGCGTGACCACACGATCGTGACCCACTCGGGGATCGAGCGGGCGGTCCATCATCACCTCCGCCCCGCGGTACAGCGAGATCCCCGCGGGCGCCGCCGCTTTGAGCTCCTCGAACACCCGGTCGTGACCGGCCGGGGTCCCGGCGATGGCCTCGCTGGCGAGGAGGTGGGGAGTGAGACACACAGCCTCCACCCCCTGTTCCGCCAGCCGGGTAAGGACCGCGACCGATTGGGCGAGGGTCCGGGAACCGTCGTCTACGCCAGGCAGCAGGTGACAGTGGAGGTCGATCACTCAGGCAATGCGCTCGGCCGCAAGCAGGCTCTCCGCGAACTGTCCCAGACGCTCCGGAGCGGTTTCCGCCTCGGCCAGGAGGGCGAGAGTGATCAGCGCGTCGGCCGCGAGCAGATCCAGCGCGATGCTCCGATCGCCCGGGTGCTCCTCGACGATCGCCAGCACCCGCTCGGCCGCCAGGGCGATCCGTTCGGCGGGTGAAGCGGCGTCGCCCACCGCGGCCGCGTGTTCCAGTACCCGCGCCCGGAGCGCCGCGGGACCGCGCTCGGTGCGCCCGGCCAGCCAGCGCTCCAACGTCTCCGCGGTCAGCGACGGTGCGCTCATGCCGACAGCCAGGAGTCGATGAGGCTCGCAGCCGCCGCCCGCACAGCATCGAGCTTGCCAGGGTCTCCCGCGCCCGCCGATGCGAATCCGGGACGCCCGCCGCCCTTCCCGCCACTCACCTGCGCCAGCCGGTTGACCAGGTCACCCGCCTTCTTCCCCGACTTGACCAGATCGTCGGAGAGCGCCACGTGCACCGCTCCCCGGCCTGCTGGCGAGAGCAGCACCAGGAGCGCCCGGTTCTTCCCTTCGCGGAACCGGTCGGCGAGCGACGCCACCTCGTCCCGATCCTCGAGATCGGTGTCGCCGATGGTGACGCTGACACCACGGATCTCCTGAGTGTGGCCTTCGGGCTTGCCGGTGGTCGCGCCCGCCCGGAGCAGCTGATCCAGCCGCGCCTCCAGCTTCTCCTTCTCCTGCCGGATCTGGTCCAGCCGCCGAAGGACCTGGTCGGGGTGAGTCTTGAGCGACTCCGCCACCTGCTCGAGCAGGGCTTCCTCCCGCTCCACGCTGGCAAAGGCCTCGGGTCCGGTGATCGCCTCGATCCGGCGCACGCCGGCGGCCACTCCAGCCTGCCCCGCAAACCGGAACAGACCGAGCTGGCCGGTGGTCCGGACATGGGTGCCGCCGCACAGCTCGATCGAGGGCCCCATCTGCACCACCCGGACGCGGTCGCCGTACTTCTCGGAGAAGAACGCCATGGCACCGAGCTTCAGGGCGTCCGCGTAGGGCATCTCCCGGGTCTCCACCGGGAAGTTCTCCAGCACCTGGTCGTACACATCCCGTTCGATGCTCGCCAACTCGCCCGATTGGATCGGGCCATGGTGCGAGAAATCGAAGCGGAGTCTCCCCGGCTCCACCAGAGAGCCCTGCTGCCGGACGTGGGTGCCGAGGTGCTTGCGGAGCGCCCAGTGGACCAGGTGGGTCGCGCTGTGGTTCCGTTCGAT
>JBGQJV010000134.1:0-11531 GCA_041499215.1 Gemmatimonadota bacterium
CAAGAATGGCAGCGGTGGGTTCCCGATTCCGGACGCGCGCCTGCTCCGGCTCGCCGCGACCGAAGGCGTGGTGCACACCACGATGTTCAGTCATCCGTCGACGGCGGCACGGCTGAGCCAGTGGCTGACGGGGTGAGGGGCGGGATGCGGCCCTCCCTTCCGCGACCCGTCGCGTGGTAGACTCTGCATACCCCTCAACACAATAGACCGATGATCCGCACTTGTCCGAGCCTCCGAGGCGTCCTGACGCTCACGGCATTGTGCTGCTCCGTTCTCCCGGCCTGCAGCGACTCCTCCGGCCCGGGGAACGAGATCGTGGTATCTACGGTGATCACCCCGCCGTCCCTCGATCCGAGCGGGATACTCACGGCCACGGTCACCGCCACACCGGCGGCCGGTGAGGACGGCTACCCCACCATCGTCCGGATGAACTCGCGCATCCCCTCCGGCTCCAGTACCTCTGCCTCCGCACCGTACTGCAGGAGGTCCCGGGCCAGCCAGCGCGGATCCGCGACCGGCAGCTGAATGAGATACCACCCGTCGGGTCGCTCCTGACCGTCGGGATAGCGCTCGCGCTGCCATCGGGCAATCCGGGGACTGAACGCGACGGTGGCGGTCGTGGCCGCGGGTGCGTCGAGCAGGTCTTTCCTTTGTTGTACCGGTTTGATCGCCGGCTTCGGATCGAACGGTTCACTCAGCAGTTCCGCGCTCAGCACCCGCTCGGCCCGGAAATGCCGCACCGCTCGGGCCCGTTCGCACCAGGCGATGATGTACCACACCCCGCCGTCCTGGACCACCTGGTGCGGGTGGACGACCCGCCGGGCGGGCTCCGCAGTACTGCCGCAGTAGAGCAGATCCAGCTTCCGCCGTTCGTCCCGGGCCCGGCGGGCCAGCGCCAATACCCGTGAGACCCCCTCCCCCGGAGTCGGCCCGAAGGCCCAGGTGCGGTCCACCTCCGCCGATCGGGGAGCCTGCTCGAGCAGCGCACCGAGCCGGCGGGCCAGCTGCTGTCCGTCCCGGCTCTGCAGCAGGCCGATGATGACGGCGAGGCCCTCGTCGCCCGTCAACCGCAGCGGCCGGCGGAAGGCGCCGAGGCTGCCGAGGATGAAGCCGGTTGCGGTGATCGCGACCTGCATGCTGGCGAGACCCGATTTCAGCTCATCGGTGAGCCGCAGCAGCACCTCGAGGTCGCTGCGGACCGTCTTCTCCGACACGCCGAGATGACGGGCCGCCGCGGCGAAGGAGACCGGCGTCTCCCTGTCGCCCTGTGACATCCAGGCAATGAGGGACACGATCCGCTGAACCTGGTATTCCGCGAGGTCGGTCATGGTCAGCGGTAGAGCGCGCGGAGGCGGTCCCGCTCGGCCGCGAGCCGATCGCGGACATCGGCAGGTTCCAGGACCTCGGCTTGGCGGCCGAACGGCAGGAGCCACCGGACAAAGGGCTCCACGGCGCGGACCCCGAACTCGAGCAGGGCGCCCCCCTCGGGGTCTGTGGCCTCGACGACGTCACCAAGCCCTTCGCCGAGCACCCAGCGGGAGTGTGGAAAGCCAATCCGCACACGCACCCTGACGGACGGACCGTCGGCCAGCTCCCATGGCGCCCGGTCCAGATAGCTCCGCACCGCGAAGTCATCGGGTACGGTGAACTGCGATTCCTCAGCCAGCAGCTCCGCTCCTCGCATGCGGCTCACCCGAAAGACCCGGAGCCCATCGCGATCCCGAGGACGGGCCACGCAATACCATGTTCCCCAGCTCAGCATCAGGCCGTAGGGCTCGATCACCCGCGGTTCGTCAGCATCCCGCCCAATGGAGTAGTACCGGCAGGAGACCGGGCGACGTCCTTCAACGCCCGCGCGGAGTACCGGGAACACCTGGTGGAAGGCCTGGCCGACCGGGCCATGCACCACGACCTCCCCGTCCGCTGGCTCGAGCAGGGGGAGATCAAAGGAGAGTTTCCTGAGCGCGGAGGCCGCTGAGGCTCCGAGGACGTTCTCGCCCAATGAGAGAACCCTCGCGGCGGCGCGCCGGAGAGTCAGGAATTCATCGGGCTTGAGGGAGATGGTGGGGAGCGGATAGGGGCGGGGCTGTGCGGGCGCCTTGCCGCTCAACTCCAGGTATGGGAGGTAGAGGTCGGTCGGCCTGAGGCGGTAGGCTTCGACTTCTTGGCCCCCGCGTGCTCCGCTCACCTTCTGCCGCTCGGGTTCGATGGTGACGCCGAGCTTGCGGAGCTCACTCTTGTCACGCTCGAACTTGCGCCGGACCGATTCCCGCTTGGTCTCTGTGCCGCTGCTCCAGTCCTGCTGGTAGTCCTCCACCCGGCTCAGGATCTCCTCGCGAGTTACCGGATAGCGATGATCCAGCAGGAAGGCGAGCAGGTTGAGCCAGCGCTCCGCCTTGGTAACCTTGCGGCGGCCGGGATGCCGTTTCACGGATGCGACGGGCGGCGGGGCATTGGCGTCAGGCGTCAGGCATGAGGGCGTGCGACCGGTTGCCGGGGGAACGACCGCGGCGCGGCAGGGAGGCTGGCCCCGACGAAGTTGGCCTGAGCCGGGCCGGCTGTCCAGAGCTAGTCAGGCAGCCGCCGACTGAGCAGGCTCGAGTCATACCGAGCGCGCATCTCCCCTCAGGGCAGGCACGGCAGGTCGCGCGTCAGGTCCTTCGACGGACAGGCGGTGGCGGCCGGCTTCGGGCTCGGATGCCACCGCTCGTGGAGCAGCAGGGCGACTATCAGGAGCAGGACGATGAGCAGGGTGCTCGCGAGGACGAGAACGCCTCTGCGGAACCAGTATTTCACGTCAATCACCGCCCCATCCACCAGGTTGACCGCCCGCGCCACTGTCAGGGCTGCCACTCGGCAGCCGTGCCGGTGGACCCAACGCTAGGGGGACCCTGTGACATCGGGTTCGGCTTCCGGTGTTGCTTCGGTTGTCGCGGTGAGACAGGATTGCGACCGGGGCGGTGAAGCGGTGGCCGGCCCCCGAAGCTTTTCCGGTAGCGGCCCGGCCGAAACCGAGTATGCTTCAGGCACTCATTCAAGGCGATGCGAGCGCGACCTGCAACCACCCGTGAGCCATGAGCCAGCAGAGACTGCTGGTCACAGGGCACGGGGAGCGTAGGTGTCTGACGTAGGCGGTCGCGGCAGGGACGATCCTTATGGATCTCTACACTTTCAGCTTGTTGCTGGGCGGCGCCGGGCTCGCCGCCATGGGACTGAATAGCCTTAGCCATCATGCCGGAGCCAGTCACTCTCATGGCCCGGCCCTTGGCGCGGGACACTCCGGCCACGGCCATGGCCCCGCTCACCCGCATCTACCCGCACATCCGGCCGCCCACGGTCAAGCCCACACCGGCCACGCGCACCCGGCGACCGAGACCATGTCCCGCGCGGCGCTGGCCCTGCTTTCGCCTCGCGTCCTCTTCAGCATCCTCCTGGGCCTTGGCCTGACGGGCATACTCGGCCGGGAGCTGCTGGGTGGGGTCCCGCTTTTCGCCGTATCAGTCGCGGGCGGTCTGCTCTTCGAGCGGCTTGCCGTCACTCCGCTGTGGAATTTCCTGCTCCGGTTCGCATCCAGGCCCGCGCTCACGCTCGAAAGCTGCGTCACCGACGACGCCACCGCGGTGACCGCGTTCGATAACCGCGGCCAGGGTCTCATTGCGGTCGAGGTGGACGGCCAGGTGGTCCAGGTCCTGGGCACCCTGCAGGCCTCGGATCGCGAGGCCGGGGTCCGGGTGAAGGCCGGCGACCGGGTCCGCATCGAAGATGTGGACGCCGGGCGTAACCGCTGCACCGTGTCGAAGCCCTAGGTCTACGCCTGCCGCAGGGAACACTGCGGGCATCGGCTCGACATCCGTCGAATTCCCTGATCCCCGCGAACAATCTGGCTGGAGTTGTCTATGTCGGGCGCATCGGGGTGGTTGCTGATCGGTGGGGTCGTCGGTTTCGTCCTCATCGTCATTCCGCTTATCGTCGCCAGCTTCCTGCGGAACGTGGAAGCCGGCACCATCCGCATGGTGAGCTGGCTCCACGGCGGCACGGTGATTTATCGCGGGCCGGGGAAGTCCAAGGAGATTCCGCTGCTCACCACCGGCACCACGATTTCCAGTAAGGTGATCAACGTCGATCTGGACATCACCGACCAGACGGCGGACATCGATGACACCGGTATTCCACGGCCGATCAAGGTCCGGGTACTGGCCAGCGCCATCGTGTCGGTGGGCGACACCGACACCCTGATCAAGACTGCCGCCAATCGCTTCTTCTCGAAGAACGATGCCGATCAGCTCAACACCCTGACCGACCTGCTCTCGAGCTCGGGACGGCGGGCCATCAATCTGCTCACCCACGACCAGCTCTTCTCGGCCAAGGCGACACCGGCGGGGGTGGCTCTGCTGCCGGCACCGCGCCAGTCCACCTCGCCAGTGAAGACCGGTTCGACCGTCCCGGTGGTCATGCCGCCGGGTGAAGTCAACGTGATCGATGATGAGGACGATCCCCTGGCGGTGATCATCCGGAAGGCCTGCTCCCGTGAGCTGACCGACCTGGGACTGATCTTCAATTCGCTCAACATCAAGGTTGTCCAGTCCGAGGTGGCCGAGGCGCGGCGGCGTCAGTCGGCGGCGGAAGCGCAGGCCAACTCCGAAATCGTGGCGGCGAACCAGGCCCGGCGGTCGAAGGAAGCCCAACTCGATGCCGAGCGGGCCATTTCGGACAAGCAGCGGGAGCTGGAGCAGACCCGGGCGAGCAATGCGGCGCTCATCGCGCAGGCGGAGGCCAAGCGGCAGGAGGCGGCGGGTCTGCAGCGGGAAGCGGAACTCGACGCCACCCAGATCGCCCAGGCCAAGGCGGACGCCGCGCGGGTGCGCATCGAGGCGGAGGCCAGCGCCGATGCCGATGCGATCAAGATCCGGAAGCTGGCGGAGGCGACCGCCGAGAGCATTCAGCGGGTGAATCAGGCGATCCAGGCCGGAGGCGAGAGCTACTTCCGCTATCGGCAGATCGAGATGTTGCCCACGATCGCGCCGGTGATTGCCAACGCGCTGTCGGATGCACGGCTGGTGACCATCGCGGGCGGCAGCACCGGCGCGGCGGAGGTGACCACCAACAACATTGCCAGCGTGATTCAGACGGTGCTTGCGGCTCAGCTGGTGACGAAGGGCGGGATTCTCGACTCGGCCACGACCGCGCGGGAGAACGGGCCGCCGGCTCCGGCGCCGGTTCCGGTTACGGTGAAGCCGGCAGCTGGGAGGTAACCGGACCTTAAGGCAGGCAGTTGGTCCTGCGGACCGGGTCACAACCGAGCGAAGGACCATGCCTCCCAACCTGTCGAAGTCCCGGTTCGTGGCCGGCTGGCAGTGCCACAAGCAGCTCTGGCTCCGGGTGTACCAGAAGGACGCCCCGGAGCTGCAGGTCGACGTTGTGCTCCAGGACCGGTTCGACCAGGGCGCCGAGGTTGGCGCTCTGGCCAGGACGGTGTTTCCGGGTGGTGTCCTGATCGACCTGCCGCACGACCATCCGGACCGGATCGAGGCCACTCGACTGGCCCTGGAGGGCGGCGCCCCCGCGGTATTCGAAGCGACCTTCGCGGAGGACCGGGTCTACGCGGCCATCGACATTCTCGAGCGGACCACCGAGGGGTTCACGCTCATCGAGGTCAAGTCTTCCACCAAGCTCAAGGACGAGCATCTCCCGGATATCGCCATTCAGACCTGGGTGGCTCGACGGGCCGGTATCGACGTCCGCCGCGCGGAGCTGATGCACCTGAATACCGACTTCCGGCATCCCGACCGGGGGGAGCTGTTCGGGCGCACCGACGTGACGGCGGAGGTCGAGGCCTTTCAGCCACGGATCCCGGGGATGGTGGAGGAGCAGCTGGCGGCCCTGGCCGGCGCCGAGCCTGCAGTGCCGGTGGGCACCCACTGCTGGATGATCGATCGCGAGTGTCCCTTCTGGGATCGCTGCTTCCCGACCGACGAGTCCCACGTCTGGACCCTGTATCGCGCCTACAAAATGCAGAAGTGGGCCTTGGTGCAGCAGGGCATCCGCCGGGTGCTGGACGTCCCCGGGAACTTCAAGTTTTCCGAGATTCAGCAGCGCCAGCGCAAGGCGCTTCGGACCGGCGAGATGATCGTCGAGCCGGGGCTCCGCGAGGCGCTGCGGGCATTCGACGGACGACTGGGGTTTCTGGATTTCGAGACGATTGGCCGGGCCATTCCGGTGTGGACCGACGTCGGGCCGTGGCGGCAGGTCGTGGTGCAGTTCAGCTACCACGAGCAGGAGGCTGGAGCGCCGGGAGGCTACCGCCACCAGGCCTATCTGGCCGAAGGACCCCACGACCCGCGGGAGGAACTGGCTCTTCAATTGCTCGCGGCGACCCGGGACGCCGAGCGCATTGTGATGTACAGCTCATTCGAGCGGACCAGGATCCGGGAACTTGCGCAGTGGCTGCCGCATCTCGCCGCCGACCTCGTCACGCTCGAGGGCAAGCTGGTGGACCTGCTCCCGGTGATTCAGCACCACGTCTACCATCCGCGCTTTGCGGGCAGCTTCAGCATCAAGCAGGTGCTGAACCCCATGGTGCCGGACCTGACATACGACGACCTGGCGATCGTGGATGGCCAGGTGGCAAGCGTGGAGATCGCCCGGCTGCTGTTCGTGGCGCACAAGGTCCGGGACCGCGACCAGTTGCGCCGCGACCTGCTGGCCTACTGCGAACGGGATACCTGGGCGATGGTCAGGCTGCTGGAGCGGCTGAGGGAGGTGGCAGACGACCGACGAACGCCGGTATAAGGCGAGGGGCGCGCCGGTGTACCGCCGACCGCGTGGAGCCTAGGACCCCTTGGGCTTGGGCGAGGGCGGCAACGCCTGCAGCCGCCGCCGGAAAGTCTGGAACGTCGGCGTATCGCGGGTCAGACCCTTGAGCGCGCTCGGCGAATACCTCGCGATCTGGGCCTTGGTGGCCGTGATACGGTCCTCTTCCAGGGGATGCGAGGCAAAGAAGGCATCCACCGCGGAGGGATTGCCCTGCCGTTCGTCGAGCAGGATGCGGAACATCTCCGGAATCCCGTTCGGATCGATGCCCGCCTTGACGGTCGTCTTGATGCCTTCGGCGTCGGCCTCGGCTTCGTCGGAGCGGCTGAACTTCGCGAACAGGGCACTCCCCGCGATATTGACCGCTGCCTGGCCGGTGCCACCCTCACAGACCTTGGTGAGCGTACACAGGAGCACGGCCGCGCCCCCGACTTCCTGCTGTTGCTGGATCTGCTGCACCGTGTGGCGCCGGGTGACGTGACCGATCTCGTGTGCCAGGACGCCGGCCACCTGGCTCATGTTCTCCGCCCGCTCGATCAGGCCGCGGTTGACATAGATCCAGCCGCCGGGAAGCGCAAAGGCGTTGACTTCCCTGCTGTCCACCACCGTGAAGTGCCAGTCCAGGTCGCGGGTGTCGGTAGCCCGGGCGAGCTGGTTGCCCAGCGAATTGATGTAGCTCACGATGGCCGGATCACGGATCAGCGGCAGGATCGTGTCGATCTGTGCGGCAGACGTGGCGCCGAGTTGGATCTCCTGCTGCTGGGAGACGGCGCAGGCGGCGCAGCCGGCGAGTGCGAGGCCGGCGAGCACCTGACGACGGGCGCTCCGCATTGCCGGCACGATGTGGACTCTCATGGTTGTCACCTTTCCAGGCGAGTACGGTTCCCCTTCCGGGTCATCGCCCGCGTCCCCAAACCTATACCACTGGTGGATCGGTCGAGTGACGGGGCTGGATGTCGGTTCCGGGTTCCGGGTTCCGAGTGGCCTGGAGCCACCTCGGGGCCGGGATCCCGGGTCGGAGCACCTGCTGGTTGGATGGGCGAAGGAGGCCTCTTATCCCAGCTGGCGGACCTGCTGATCCTCGTCCCAACCTCGCTGGCTCAGGAAGGAGCGCCAGGCGCCTTCATCCACCTCGAAGAAGTCCACCACATCCGCATCGGGGAGGTGCTCGAGGTCGGGCCGCGCAACCGGGCTAGCGGGTAGGTGGAGCCCCTGCGAGGGCTTGTGCTGGGTCACGTCCGCGACTGGCTCTCACGGTCCCAGATAGGGTTCGCACTGGCCATCCGCCGCGCCTCGACCATACTTACAAGGATTCCATCTCATCGAGATTGCGCGGAGCGAGCGGAGATACCGGAGACCCTGTGCCCAGCCCGCCGCCACTCCAGCTCGTTGCCATCGGCCCACCGGCCGCGCGGGTGGACAGTGCCCCGGCCCCGGTGGAGGTCCTGTGGCGCAAGCACTTCGCGCTCCTCATCTACCTCGCGCTTTCGCCCGGTCTCAGCCGGTCGCGCGCCCACCTCATGGCCATGCTCTGGCCCGAGCGCTCCGGCGACAGGGCGAGACACTCGCTGAACGAGGCCGTGCACCGGCTCCGGTCCTATCTCGGCGCTGGCCGCCTGGTAACCGAGGGCGAAACGGTCACGTTGTCGGGCGAGGACCTCGCCGTCGATGCCTGGGACCAGGAGGGGGACACGAAAGGTGAATTCCTCGAGGCCTTCACCCTGGAGGGCTCCCAGCCGTTCGACGAATGGGTGGAGGGCGAGCGGCGGCGCAGGCGTGACGCCGCACTGTCCCTGTTGGTCCAGCAGGCGAGGCGGCTGCTGGCCGGGGGGATGCCGGCCCGTGCGGTGGCGGTCGCGAGGGGGGCAAGAGGGCGAGACCCCTTGAACGAGGCGGCGGTTCGGGTGCTGATGGAGGCGCTGGCCCTGGAAGGCGATCAGGGAGGGGCGCTCGCCGAGCTGCGAGACTACCGGCAGCGTCTGGCGGAGTTCAGCGAGGAGCCCAGTCCGGCGCTCGCCGGGCTGGCCGACCGCATTCGGTCGGGCCGGGTGTCGGCGGGATCCGGCCCGGCGGTGGCCGTGCCGGGTCTGGTGGGCAGGGCGGCGGCGCTGGCTGCCCTCAGCGAACGTCTTCCCCTGCCCGGTCTCACTCCCGCGCGGGTGCTCATCGTGCTGGGCGAGGGGGGACAGGGGAAGACCCGGATGCTCCAGGAGCTGGAGCGTCGCGCGACGCTGGCGGGCATCACCGTCGCCAGCGCGCGAGCGCTGCCGAGCGATCAGGGGAGGCCCCGGAGCGCGCTGCGTGGGTTGTTCCGCGGTGGCCTGCTCCGTGCCCCCGGACTGCTGGGCGTCGACTCGGCTCATCTTCGCACACTCGCGAGTGCGGTGCCCGAGCTGACCGAGAGATTCCCGCCGCAGGCACCGGCGGACGACGGGGAACTCGCCTACTCGCTGGCTGAGGCGCTGGAGGCGATCGCGGAGGATGCGCCGCTCCTCCTGCTCCTCGATGACGCCCACTTCGCGGACGGCACCTCGCTGGGCGTGCTGCAGGCCGCCCTCGAACGCCTGGCAGACAATCGCGTGGCACTCGCCCTCTCGGCGGCCCCGCGTGACCCGGACAGTGCGCCTGAGCTGTTACGACTGGAGGCGGCGACGGGACGCGGGCTCCCGGGTACGACCGTGTGCCTCGAACCTCTCGGCCAGCCTGAGGTGGCTCTGCTGGTCGAGCAGCTCGCGCCCTGGGTGGAGCCGGGTGCGGCCCGCGATCGGCTGGTCCGACGCCTGGTTCACGAGACGTCCGGCAATCCCTTTCTCGCGGTGACCCTGCTCCGCGCACTGGCAGACGTCGCGCACCTGCAGGAACGCGCGGTGGAGTGGCCGGTGCCGACCGAGACCCTGGATGCTCCCCTCCCATGGGATGTTCCCCAGCTGATCCAGAGTGCGGTACTTGCGCAGGTGGCGCGGCTGGAGCCGGCGAGTCGCGAGATCCTGGCCGTGGCCGCCAGCCTCGGGACCCGGGTCGACGTGCCGCTGCTGGCGGCCGTGACCGGACTCTCCGAGCTGGAGCTGGCGGAGCGCCTCGCCATGCCGGAGCGGTTGCAGCTGATCGCGGCGACCGAGGAGGGCTACGGCTTTCCGGGTGCGGTCATCGCCACCGTCCTGGAGAACATCGGGCTCACTCCGGGGCGCCGCCGCGAGGTCCGCCGGCGGGCGGCGGAGCTGCTCGCACTACGCGGCGATTCCAGCTCTCGACTATCGCGACTCGAGCTCCTGGCCCGGCTGGGTCAACGCGAGGCCTTCGCCGCCGAGGCAATCGAGCTGGGCGAGGCCTTGCTGGATCGGGGAGACCGGCATGGAGCGCGGCGGGTCGTGAAACTCTTTGCCGCTCCGACCGGGTCGGTCCCGGAGAGCAGCCACACGGCGTGGCTCGCGCTCCGGAACCGCCTGGATGGCGAAGCTACTGGATAGGTTGGCACTGCTGCTCTTGTGCGGTGGCCTGGCGGCTCAGGGGATGGGATGGCGACCCGGCATCCCCCGGCTGCTGACAGGGCTGACGAGGGGGTACCTCACGAGGGGGTACCTGGCGCGTGTCCCCGCCGCTGCTGCCGGACGCCGGACCCAGTGAAGGCTCAGAACACGCGGCGACCAGGACAAGCGCGAGAACCAACAGCGACTTCTTCGACATGGCTTCCTCCAGGTGTGGTATGGGTGAGGGATCTGAGCCGAAGCTAGGCCGTACCCCTCACGCACCGGTCAAGCGTGGTGGAAGCCCAGTCAAGTGGTTCTGCCCAACGGTGTTATGGTGGCCTCTACTAAGGAAGCAGTGCCGGATGGACGCCGATCGGCTCCCGGCCCGAGGTTAGATGGTATGTACGCCACGCTGCTCGCATGCGCCTCCCTGTGTGTCGGATACGGCGGGACAATCCCCTCCCGGGCTCCCGAAGCGCTCTGGTTCGAGCTTGGCCACCGGGTGGTCGCTCGGATCGCCGAGGCTCGGCTCACGCCGCGTGCGGCGGCCGCAGTCCGGGAACTCCTGGGCGGGCAGAGCATGGCCGACGCGTCTGCCTGGGCCGATCAGATCCGAGGCCGGCGCCGGGACACCTCTCCGCTGCACTATGTCAACATCCCGCTGAATGCGACCACCTACGACTCGGCACGAGACTGCCCCGCGCAGTGCATCATCACTGCAATCGAGAACGACCGCCGCACACTCGCAGACCCAGCCGCGTCCACGGTTGACCGGGCCGAGGCACTCCGGTTCCTGATCCATCTGATTGCCGATCTGCACCAGCCATTGCACGTCTCGGACAATGGAGACAAAGGCGGCAACCTCACCCAGATCCAGTTTTTCGGAAAGGGAACCAACCTTCATAAGGTGTGGGACGGTGAGCTGATCGAGGCCACCGGGATGGACGACGCGGTCTACTTCGACCGCCTGACACAGCAGATGGCGACTCAGGATGTCACCGCCTTTGAGTTGGGCTCGGTGGTTGCCTGGGCGATGGAGGGTCACCGGATCGCCGCTGACAACGCCTACCGGATTCCGCGCAGCCGGCAACTCGACGAGGCGTACCGGGATGCCAACCTCCCGATCGTCGACCTGGCCATCATCAAGGCTGGGGTTCGACTGGCGAAAGTGCTGAACGATGCCCTGGCCGGCTACCAGCCCGGTCGGGCGGGCCCTTCACTCGGCCCGGGCATGTACTCCGACCGGGAGGCGGC
>JBGQJV010000135.1:0-11469 GCA_041499215.1 Gemmatimonadota bacterium
GCCCCTCACCCCGTCAGCCACTGGCTCAGCCGTGCCGCCGTCGACGGATGACTGAACATCGTGGTGTGCACCACGCCTTCGGTCGCGGCGAGCCGGAGCAGGCGCGCGTCCGGAATCGGGAACCCACCGCTGCCATTCTTGCCGTAGACGCCCGGCTCGGGCACCACCAGGTCGTTGGCCACCTTCTGGAACACCCGGTCGAGGACCGCGTCCGCCACCGATCCCGCGACGAGGGCCTTGAGCCCCTGCGCCTTCGGCTCGTAGTCCGCGGCAATGGCGAAGTACTCCACTCCGCTCGGTTGCCCCCCGTTCAACGCCGTGAGAATCTTTCCGTCAGGCCGCATCGAGGCGAGGCCGTCGAGTCCCTTGAGCGCGCCGTGGCCGATCATCTTCACCACCGTGATGATGGCCTCGAGCACTTCGACCACCGCCCCGGTCGGGAACAGGTTGAGGGCTGAGGTCAGCCGGTCGAGCATCTGCACCATGTGCTCGGGGTCGGCGAGGATGGTGCCCTGGTTGGGCACCCCCACGAACACCACCCGATTCACCGCCACCCTGCTGGTGTCGAGGCCGAACACCGATGGCCGCTCGGCCAACGTGCGCGACACCAGCCCGCCCCGGCTGTGGCACACGATGTCGACTTCCAGCTTGAGGTCGGCTGGGAGCTGGGAGAGCAGCCACTCGATGTTCTGCCGGGGATCGTGCGCCAGCGTGAAGTGGTTAAACGCCAGCACCCGCCCGCCGTAGCGGGTGTGCAGCTCACTGAACGTCGCGTCGGGCAGGCCGGCGAAGGCGCCGTGCGCGGTGCTGAAGGTGCCATGGACCATGAGCAGGGCACGGCCTGCCGCCAGCCGGCTCCAGTCCGCCGGCTGGAGGGCCCCGACCCCCTTCTGCCGGAAATCACCCGGCGACATGGCGCGGAGGCCGTACGGCCGGTTGCGGGTCTCCCACCGCTCCGCGAACAGATCCGAGATCAGACCGATGATCGGGTCCGTCACCGGATACACCAGCACTTTCAGCAGCTTCCGCCCCACCGCGCCGATCAGGCTCCGTTCCGAGCCGCCTGTCGCCGGCGGCGTTGGGGCGATCGGCGTCGCGGGAATCAGGAAGCGCTTGGTCGCCCCGGCGCCGCGCTGGGCGTCCGCCGCGGCGGGTGGTCCGGCGACCGGCAGGTGCCAGGTGAGCACCCCGCTCTCGTCGCAGGCGAGCACCGCCTGGCCGGTCTCGGGCCCGAGGTCGGGCACCTGGAGCTCGAGCATGTCCTGCGCGTCGGCTCCTCTGATCGGCGCCTGGGAGACGGGGCCGACGGCCGGCTGGACCCGCACGTCGATCTGGCGCACTTCGGTGACGTTGGTCGAGGCAAAGGCCTGGTCCAGAGCGGCCGTCCCCTCATCCGTGGCGCGGCCCGCGCGGCTGGAATCGGTGTGGGGACGCTGGAGCGTGGCATCGCCCTGGATGCCGGGAGCGCGGACGGCATAGCCTTCCCCGAGCGCGATGGGTTGGGCGGTTCCGGTCAGTTTCGGCATGTCACGTTCCTAGGGTATGCGGTGGAGCCTCAGCCGGGGGTGACCGTAGTAGACATACGCGAGATAGGTGGGCACGAATGGCGCAGCCAGCGCGTACGCCGCCCGGATGTCGCGGAGCACCTCGGCGATCGGCTCTCCGGGGCCCCCGCCGGGGGGCATCACTCTCTTCCAGAACTCCATGGCGATGTTCCGCGCCAGCAAGTCGTTCACTTCCCACAGCGCGCCGAGCACGCCGCCAAAGCCACCCTTGAGACAATTGCCAGGGAAGCCGCCCATGTCGCCCAGCATCTCTCCGCCAATGCCGATCATGCAGGCGTTCAGGAAAATGAGCGGCTGCTGCGCCCCGCCGTACCTGGCACCACGGAACAGGTCCGACGAGAGCGGCATGCCGTCGCTGAGGAACAGCACCGAGGCGTCGGGCCGGTTGGGGTCGAACTCGCCGTGACCCGCGAAGTGTACTGCATCCGCCCCACCCACTGGCACGAAGTTCTGCTCCAGCTTCGCGTCGAGCAGCTGGCTGATCGACTGCGCCGACGCCGCCAGCGGGATCGCCTGATAGATGGCGGTCAGGTCCGTGGCCTCCACCTTGGCCTCCGGCAGCGAGCGGAAGCCGGACGTCGCGGGGTAGATGCCGGCGACGACCGCCATGTGCCGAACGGGAATCTCGCGCGGCGGCGCCACCGGCGGTTTCTCAATCCGCACCGGCTCCCCGGGGAGTGGTGCCGTCGCACCCGGGGCGTCGTCGATCGGCTTGTCCCGCAGCCACCGACCCAGCAGTACCTGGGCGCCGAGGTAGGGCGGCCGCGTCGGATCGAGTGGCGGGTCGATGTGGGCCAGTTCCCATGGGACGTAGGGCTCGGCGCTGATGAACAGCACCGCCGGCGGGCGGGGCGCGGTGATCGCCGCGACCTCGCGCAGGGCGTCATGCGCGGCCTGCGGCAGCTTGTCGGAGACAGCCCCGCCGAACGCCCGGAGGTAGTTGTCGACCAGCGCGGTCGCGCCGTACAGCCGGATGCGGTCGACGATGGTCCGGGCGAAACTCTTCGCGTCCTCGCCGAAGTCAATCGGGAAGGGCCCGCGGCCCGCCTTGATCTTGTGGGGCGATCGCAGCCGGCAGACGTAGTTGCCCCGCGCGGCGTTCCCGTCCGGTTTCATCAGCTCGATGGTGAGGTCGGGAGGGTCGACATCGGGCGTGAGATCGACCGCAGACCCGGTCGGAGGCTGGGCCAGCCAGGGAGTGCCCTCGTTGCGGACATTCAGCGCGGTCTGGCCGGCTTCGCCAATCACCAGCGGCTTCGACGCCGTGCCGCACACCTCCCCGTTCTCCATCAGGTAGCGGATTTCCAGCCTGGTCAGGTGGACCGGCTCGGGCCCGGGCGGGTCGATCCCGATCAGCAGGAAAGTGACCGACGCCGACGCCGGATCGGCCAGCGACGTCGGCATCGGCCTGGTCCATCCCTCCGGGGCTTCCACTCCGTGGGCGGTGAGTTCCACCGTCAGCTGCACCTGGTCCTGACCCTGCGGGGCGCGCAGGGTGACCGGGCCTCCACTCACCTCACGCTGTCTTTCGCGCGCGAACCCCACCACGACGCTGAACTTCTTTCGCGCGGGCACGTACTCCGGTGCGTCGAGCCGGGGCCAGGTCTGGACCACCCGCTCGGGAGGTGCCGTGGAGGGCGCCGGGGACCCGCCACGGGTTTCGCCCAGATCGACGCCAGCCCATGGTGGAGGGGCCATGTACCGCTCCACGGTGCCGGTAGTGGTGCCGATGCCGGCGCCGCCGGGGACCGGGGCGGGACGGGGGGGAGGTCCGGGAGATATCGTAGGGCTCGATTCTTCCCTCCTGGGCGGCGGCGGCGGCGCGGCGTGCGGCAGGCTCATGCTGACGGCAACCGGCGTGTCGCCCGCGAGCACCAGGCCTTCTCCCGCGGGCATTCTCCCGGGCTGAGGGAGCGCGATCGGCAACCTGCTGTCCGGCTCGTGCAGGTTGAGTGCGTCCAGCAGCGTCACCTCGGGCGGTACCGACTGGCATCGGTCGAGGACGAAGCCGATAGGCCGGATGTACCAGAGCACGTTGGCGAACCACTGCCGACGGATCGCGGCCATGGCGCCCGCCACCGGCCGTGCGAGCTGCCTTGCCGCGTCTTGGGGAGAGATGTCCAGCAGCGCGACCGACTCGCTGATCCAGGCGGACGCCTGAGGCTCTGAGGGATCGAGCCACAGGCCGTTCTTGGCCAGGCGTGTGAGGACCTCAGCCGCGGTCATCGACGCATCGAGCACTATGGGGGATACCAGCATTTGAGCCTGCCTCGCAAACGGTTCACCTGCTCAGTGTGCGCCGGCGCTTTCGGATTTCGTTGAGCAGGGGGATCACCGCGGGCTCCGACAGCGCCCAGGCGTCCAGCATTCCCTCCGCCTCGTCCAACAGCGGTTTGACCTCGATGTCGGTTGCTCCGGGTTCCGCCCGGCTGGCCACCCAGCTCGCGAATGCCGGCCAGGCGATGGTGTCGTGCAAGGCCGCGGCGGTCACCATGCCGGCCCGGGCCTCCAGCACCACGTCTGCCGGCGGGTGCAGCCCTTCCAGACACTCGATCGCCAGCAGCATGCGCAGCGAACCAGCGGCCGCCGCATCGCCGCCGGCGAAGGCTCGGCACAGAGCCAACCGCTCCTCATAGGAGTCGGACGTGGGTCCGAATGCGGTAGACACCCATGCCGTCACGCGGTCGAGCAGCACGGCTTTCGCCGGATCCGCGGCGCGCCGCTCGAGGGCCAGCAGGTCCAGCGCCGCCTGTCGTTCTCCGGGCGACCGGGTCGCCAGAAACCGCGCGACATGATCCGGCCATCCCAGGGTCAGGTCGCGGGTCTGTGGTACCCGAGGTCCCGCGCCGGCCAATCCGAATAGCGGGTCGCCGTACAGGACGTACGACCCCCAGCAGGACGGAGGATACGGCACCGCGTCCATGGCCGCGCGGGCACGGCTCAGGGCGCTCCCGACCGGTTCGTGCGCAGCACTCTGATAGAAGGCGATCGCGATGTCGGTCGCTACCCGGTCCGGGACTTCCTGCAGGCACGCGATCACCGCGGGAGCGCCCTTCTCCACCAGCCGGGTGGCGAAGCCGGCGGGGCCGCCGGCCGCACCGACCCGGGCCCGGCCGACCTCGCATACGTTGAGAAACGCGAACGGGGTCCGGGCCCCGCCGAGTTGGGAGAAGTCGGACGGCCCAAGGGTATCGCCCTGGCCGATCGGCAGGGCTTCTCCCAGCGGGTTGGCCGTTCCGTGACCCACGAAATGCAGGGCGCGGAACCCCTGGTCGAAGGCCTTGCGCACCGTGCCGACCCCTGGTTGGAGATCCGAATTGACGGCGAAGGCCATCGCCTGGAGCGCCGCCGTCACGCCGGTGACTTCGCGTTCGGCGTGGGTGAGCCCATCGTTGCGGTCGGCCCGGACGATGTACGCGCGGGGATCGAGACTGGCGGGAAACCGGTTGGGCGAAAGGGTCTCCACCAATGTCCTGAGCGAGGGGAAGCGGGCGATGGTCCGGGTGGCGCCCAGCCATTCGGCACCGGTCCACCACAGCTCGATTGGCACCTCGCTCAGCTGGCCGAAGGCGCTGGGGAGGTAGAGGATCGTGTCGGCCTGCTCGAGGCTCGAGCGGATGCCCGCGGGGAGGGCGGCCCAGGCGGTGGTGCCGATGGCCCTGAGGCCCTCGAACAGCGCGGCATCCAGCGGCTCCTTCCGCGCAATCCGTTCGATATCGTCGCGGTGACGGCGGATCAGGTCGACGGTGGCGGTCACCAGCTCCGCCGACGCCCGCATGAGGAAGATCCGGGCATCGAGTGGCTCCGGCCCACCTCGAATGGCGCAGAGCGTGAGGAGGTCCGCGCCGGTCTCGATGGTGAAGACGGTCGTCCCCGGCAATCGGGCGAGGCGGGAGCTCAGGATGCGGAGCGGGCTGGTCAGCAGCCATTCGAGGGTCGGTGGGTCGGCGGGCGTCTGCTCCAGTCCGGCAAGCGTGTTCGGCTCGCGGATGGCACCGACCACCCGGAGATAGTCGTCCACCCGGGCGACGGTGGTGGGCTGGGGGCGGGTCAGAAGGTTGAGTAGAAGCCGATACTGCGGAGCCAGCGCCTCCTTGTACGCGGTGCGCTGCGCGGTGTCCGGCAAGGTGCGCTCGCCCTCCGCCACCACCCGCCGGAGGTCCTGCTCAAGACTCACCAGCTTCCTCCTTCTTCATCCGGGCGAACAGCTTGGCATGCTCCACCCGGGCGAGGCTTGCCTCGTCGCCGATCGAGCTGAACCCCATGCCCGCCAGCTCGTAGATGCCGAGGGCTTCGTCGTAGCGGCCCAGGCGGAGCAGCGAATTGGCCTGGTTGACGTGCGCCCGGATCATCCGCGACACATCGGCCGTATCTTCGACGTGGCCGTCGTAGAGGTTCACCGCCTCGGCGAAGCTGTCGGCCGAGGCCTGAAACTCGCCTGCGGCCAGCTCGAGCTCACCCCTGGCGAGCATCAACTGGTAGAGCGCGCGGCGGGTGGTGCCCGACATGCTGCGGGCGGGCAGTGGCGTGGACGCCGGGGTGGTGAGGTGACTCTCGATCCAGTCCCGCCGCTCGGCGCACACTGCCCTGGCGTCGTCAGGTTGCTCCGCAGCCGCCAGAATCTGGACGTAGGCGGCGAACACATCGGCGGTGCGCAGCACCGCCCGGTTCTCCAGCCATTCCCAGATCAGCTTCACGGCCTCCGCGCCCTTGGTGCGGACAGCCGGAGGCTTCGCGCCCAGGGCATCGAGCATGTCGGTGATCTCACCTGCCAGGGCCGTCCCGGCGCCCCTGGGCTCGACCCCGGCGGCCGCGTCGCACAGAGCCGACCACAGCCTGGCGGCGTCCTGCAGGATCCCCGCGGCATCAGACAGGCGCTTCGCGGCGAACAGGCCGAGGCCGCCTTCGGCCACCTGCTCGGCCCGGAGCACCGCCGGCGGTTCCGCCGGGGTGACCGACATCGAGTTGTTGAACCAGTCGTTGGCTTCAGAGGTGTGCCCTGTGCGGCGGAGGCCGACGGACCCCGAGAAGAGTCTCCAGGCGGCGGTGGTCGGAGGCGTTCCGGTGGCGATCGAGCGGGGATCGACGAGCGCGAGCACCTCGCCTGGACCCTGAGACGACGAGAGCAGCCGGTCGAAGTCGATCGAGGCAGGCATGGTGACCCTCCATCAAGGGCGGCGCGGGAGGCCGACCACCGCGAAGCTACGGAGAGAGCTGGCGGCACCCGACTGGACCGCCAACCAGCGACGGCGGAGTGCGAGTGCATGGGTCCGCCTCACAATAGAGGTCGCGAGTGCGGTGAATGTATGGTCGGGTACCAGCGGTAGCTAGGAGGCCGCGAACACCGTTGAAGGCCGAGAATCCCGAGAAGGGAGAGAGTACAGATCCGTCTCACTGTGGGCCCCTCACCCCGATGGTCTTACCGTCCAGGTAGCCGGGTGACCGACCGGCCCGCATATTGGCTGAGGCTCCTTCCGGCCGGGCTCTCCGTGAACGACAGCAGCACGATCGACCGCCTGAACGCCGCCCTCGGCGAACGGTACCAGCTCGATCGCGAGCTGGGGCGGGGTGCCTTCGCTGCCGTCTTCCTGGCCCGCGACCTGCGCCACCGCCGCCAGGTGGCGATCAAGGTGCTGTACCCCCACGTGGCCCGGCTGATCGGCGCCGGACGGTTCCTGCGGGAGATCGAAACCATCGCCGGGCTGCAGCACCCCCACATCCTGCCGCTGCACGATTCGGGTGAGGTCGATGGACTGCTCTTCTTCGTGGCGCCGTTCGTGGCCGGGGGGACCCTGCGCGACCGGTTGGAGCGCGAAGGCCCGCTCGCGCTCGACGAGGTGCTGCGCCTGACCGGCGAGGTCGCCGATGCGTTGAGCTTCGCCCATGCCCGTGGCGTGGTCCACCGCGACATCAAGCCCGAAAACATCCTGCTGGCGTCGGGCCACGCGCTCGTGGCCGACTTCGGGATCGCCAAGGTGCCGGTGACGGCGGGGGCCGAACGCCTTACCGAGACCGGCATGGTGATCGGGACGCCGCGGTACATGAGCCCGGAGCAGGCGCTCGCGGACGCCGCCGTCGACCCGCGCACCGACCTGTACGCCCTCGCCAGCGTGTGCCACGAGATGCTGACCGGTGTCCCCGGGCGCGCCGGTGGTACCTCTGACGGACACCCGTCCAGCGACCGGCGGCTGCCGGCCGGACTGGCGCGCGAACTCAGCCGTGCCCTCTCCATCCGTCCTGAAGATCGCCACGCGACGGTCGCGGAGTTCGTGGCCGCGCTCAGGCGCGCCGTCGATCGCAGCCGGACGGCCTGGCGACTGCTGGCGCCGGTGGCGGGGGTGGCCGCGATCGCGGCAGTGGCCGCGCTGCTGATGCTGCGGGGCCGGGCGGCCAATGCCGGATCCGGCGGGCGGCTGAGCCTCGCGGTCTTTCCCTTCCGGGCATCGGACGATGCCGCGCGGTCGCTGGTGGAAATCGTTCCCGATCTGCTGGCCACCGCGCTCGACGGCACGCCCCGAGTCCGCATCGCCGATCCGTGGGCCCTCTGGCAGGGGCTGCGTCCGGCCCGCGATGCCCCGGCGACAAACCCCGATCCCGGTGCCGCCGAGCGGCTC
This sequence comes from Gemmatimonadota bacterium, assembly GCA_041499215.1. Lineage (GTDB taxonomy): Bacteria > Gemmatimonadota > Gemmatimonadetes > Gemmatimonadales > GWC2-71-9 > JADJOM01. The sequence goes on from JBGQJV010000135.1 coordinate 8,180, forward strand.
GCCCGTCGGGCGGGCGCCACGCGGTACGTACTGGGTGCCCTGTCCGAGCAGGGCACCCGGCTCGACGTCATCCTGCGGGTCTACTCGGCCGGCGCCGCCCAGCCGCTGGCGACCCTGACCGAGGCCGGCCACGCCGACAGCCTCCTCCCTTTGGTGCAGCGCCTCGCCGCGCGGGTGATTGCGGCGGTGTGGGACCGCGGGCCGCGGCCGGAGGTGCCCGACCTGACCGCCTACACGACGTCGTCGGGAGAGGCGCTGAAGGCGTACCTCCAGGCCAAGGAGGCGATGCGGCGCGGTCTGATCGACTCCTCTGAAACGGCGATCAGCCGGGCCGTGGAGCTGGACTCGAACTTTGCGCTTGCCCTGGTCGAGACGGTCCGGGTCCGGGGCTGGGCGACCTATCTCCAGGGACGCACCTACAGTGGTCGCGAAGACCTGCTGTTCCGGGCCGACTCGCTGAGCCGCGGCCTCAGCGAGCGGAATCGGCTGATGGTCCGGGCGTCGCTGATGATGGTGGCGACCAATGGGCGCGAAGCCGCGGCCGCGCTCAACCGGATGATCGAGCTCGACAGCACTGACCTCGCGGCCTGGGACCTGCTGAGCTACAGCCACCTGGTGCACGGGTGGCAGTATGGTGCCTCGATCGAAGACGCCATCGGCGCCGAACAGCGGAGCTACGCCCTGGACTCGACCTGGGCGCCGACGCTCCTCCGGGGAGTGAGCAGCGCCGTGGCCCTGCATGACACGATGCGGATTCGGCGGATCGCCGCCGCCCTGGCGCAGAGCGATACCGCGAGTCCCGCGATCCGCGGAAGTCTGACTGGCGCGCGCGCGGTGCTCATGGACGACGCGACATTCGAGCGATGGGTGACTCGCATGACCGTGGGGTCGCCGACCGAGTGGCTCACGATTCTCCGTCTGCTGCGCCCCAACCGGCCCGACCGCGCCGCTGAGTTCGTCGCGCAATCGGCGCGTTCGCCGGCGGTGCCGCCGCCGATGCGAGTGGGGGCCGCTGCTCAACTCGCCGCGGCGACGGGCAACTTTGTCGAGGTGGAGCGGGCCAACGACGATGCCAGGTGGGCGGCATTCCCCGACCTCCACCGAAGGCTGCGCCTGATGTGCATCACGGCAGCGCTCGCCGGGGTGGGAGACTCGGCGGTGGCCGCCCGCGCGACGGCGGAGCTCGAGGCGGAGGCGGGCGACTCCGCGACCGACCTGATGTGGGCGGTTGGCGCGTTCCACGCGGCCCTGGGCGACCGTACCGCTGCGGCCCGCTGGCGGGCCCGGATCGGAGCGTATCGCGGCCTCCCGGACACGAGGTCCCCGCCTGAAGCCCTGCAGGCCGATATCGACGCGCGCCTGAGCGCCCGGGCGGGCAATCTGGCCGCGGCACTCCAATTGGCCCGCCGGGCGCACGAGCTGCATGGCTATCACTCGAATCTCGCGCTCGAGACCACGCCGGAGGCCGCCACACGGTTCCTGCTGGCATTGTTGCTGGTCCAGGCGGACGAGCTCGCGCGGGCCGAGCCGCTGTTCCGCTCCTTCGCACCTCCCACCACCTGGGCGGGCTATTATACCGCCCGGGCGCGCTACGAATTGGGCGCCATGGCCGAGCGCCGCGGCGAACCGACGGAGGCGCTGGGGTACTACCAGGGCGCGCTCGATCTCTGGCGTCAGGGCGGCAACACTGCCGCCCGGTGGCGCACGGCGGCGCGCGCCGCGGTCGAGCGGCTGGCTCCGTCCAGATAACACCTCCCTCGCCCAGTCGTCCCCTCTCTTCCCGGAAGATGACGCGATGCGCACTACCGCTCTCCTCCTGCGACCGATTTCCCTGCTTGGCCTGCTGCTTACAACGCTTGTCGCTTCCCTGGCCTCGCAGGCAAGCCGCGCGGCCGACAGTACCAGGGCGACGGTGCTCGTCCCCGACGCGGTGTGGGACGGGGTGGCCGACGCACCCCGGCGCGGCTGGATCGTGGTGGTGCGCGGGTCCCGGATCGAAGCCGTGGGGCCGAGCGCCAGCGTAAGCGTCCCGGCCGGAGCCAGTCGTATCGAGCTGGCGGGCACCACCCTGATCCCGGGGCTCATCGAGGGGCACTCACACCTGTTCCTCCATCCGTACGACGAGGCCCTGTGGGACGACCAGGTGCTGCGCGAGCCGGCCGGATTCCGGATGGCCGAGGCGGTGGCGCACGCCCGCGCGACCCTCGAAGCCGGGATCACCAGCGAGCGGGATCTCGGCACGGAAGGCATGTTCGATTACGACGTGCAGCTCAAGCGCGCCATCGCCCGCGGGGTTGTCCCGGGGCCGCGGCTTCTCGTCGTCACCCGCGCCATCGTCGCGACCGGGAGCTACGGACCCAGCCGCACCGACTACTCGTTCGACCCGCCCCAGGGCGCGGAAGAGGCAACCGGCGCGGAGGGGATCGCTCGCGCGGTGCGGAACCAGGTGGGACACGGGGCCGACTGGATCAAGGTGTACGCGGACTATCGCTGGGGGCCGGGCGGGGAGGCCCGGCCCACGTTCACCGAGGAGGAGCTTCGGGTCCTGGTGGAGACCGCGCGAGGGGCCGGCCGCCCCGTGGCGGCGCACGCAACCACGGCGGAGGGAATGCGCCGCGCGGTGCTGGCGGGGGTGGAGACCATCGAGCACGGTGACGAGGGCACTCCCGAGGTCTTTCGGCTCATGCGGCAGAAGGGAGTGGCGCTCTGCCCCACCATCGCCGCGGCAGAGGCGTACGCGAAATATTTCGACGGCTGGGTGAAGGGCCGCATGCCGCCGACGGCGGACCTGGAGCGCAAGCGCCAGAGCGTCCGCGCGGCGCTCGAGGCCGGTGTGACGATCTGCTTCGGAGGCGACGTCGGCGTGTTTTCCCACGGCGACAACGTGCGGGAGCTGGAGGCGATGGTGGAGTACGGCATGACCCCGCTCGCCGCCCTCAGAGCGGCGACCTCCGGAAACGCCCGCGTCTTCCATCTCGACAGCCGGCTGGGCCGGGTGGCGCCGGGGCTGCTGGCGGACCTGGTGGCGGTGGAGGGAGATCCGACCCGGGACATTTCGGCGACGAGAAAGGTGAAGCTGGTGATGCAGGACGGGGAAATCGTCAGGCGGTAGGGAGCCCTGCGGGGGGGAACGCTATCCTCGGAGCGGCCGCGCCACCAGGATCCCGGTCGCCCGGCGAATCGCGGTGACATACTCCGGCAGCGCCGCGCGGGCGACTTCCACCACCCCGCCCGACAGGGGCGCGTGCAGCACGCGCAGGGTTCCGCTTGGATCCCGATAGCCGAAGGCC